>JAZKEA010000274.1:0-16632 GCA_040387315.1 Armatimonadota bacterium
TTATCAGACAGCCAGCGTGCACATCCGCTGATACCTGTTTTCGGCAGCTCTGGCACCCACACGACGGCAACTCCAGCCGCAGCACAAAGTTGCTGCACAGGCTCTATAATGTCCGCTACACTTGTCCTTGTTAATGCCCTCAGCTCGTCAAGAGATAATAACAATCGATCTTCGTCAAATTCCGCCAAGTCAAGTTCCCTTGCGTCTATTTCGACCTGCCGAATCCAAGCAGCAATGCTTTCCTCTCTTGTAGTGAAGTGTCGTGTCTGTCGATATGCAACATTCGAGGACTTCCAAACTTGATTCCAGCTATCGGGTGAAGAAACGCCGAAAAAGTTAAGGACCATGTCTGCTTCCGAGCGCCCATTAGGAAGCGAAAAACCTAATTTCTTCATTTCTAGAAGCGGAAAATTATGTGCCCAGGCCGTCCATTGTGCAAGTGAGCTGGTTTCTTGAGAGCGTGCAATTGCTTCATCATAATGGCGTTGCAGGCTCAGCCAAAAACGGGCGGGCCGCTGAAAGGCTTTCTCAAAAGCCAGTGCGGTCAATGGAGAAATAGAAGCCTTGCTGTTGCATATTTCACTAATAGTCTTGGGAGTCAGCCCAGTACGTCGAGCAAGGTCACGCTGTGACCACTCGAAAAATTCCAAATAGTCCACTACTGTCTCGCCTGGGTGCGAAACCGCTTTAGGCTCATATTTCGTCTGCTCTGCACTATCCATGAGTATCCTCGATTGCTAAGAGTTCGATTTCTGTAATGGACATCCATCGCCGACGCTCATCCGGGCTGGGCTCATGCTCATCGGCTCCGACCGGGCGAAAAAGAAGTCGATACGGCTGCTTGACATTCATAGAAAAGATGCCGCGGCGATCTCCTATAAGTTCATGACATCGTTCGGGACCCGACTTCGGAGGCCAAAAATCCGCGAGCGACTCGGCTGCTTGGAGTGCAACCAGTCGCAATCTCAACTTCTTTGTCATCTCAGCGCCGTACCACCGCTTACATTCACCCTCGCTGTCCAAAGCGGCACGAAGCTCCTTGTCCCGCGCATGTAGCTCCATAGGTTTCCAATCAAGTAATTTTCTTTTCAACCACAGTATTACCTATATGGTAACATGAATTTACAGCCTTAACAAGGGAAGCGGCAGGGTACGGTTCTTGCTCTGAATCAGGCGTATACAGGCACTAACGGTTCTTCGATAAGGAGAAGAGCTCTGACTCTGGTTTCCGCTCCAGATGGCGGTACGGCGCTGCACAGTACCTTTACGGTGCAGATGGAGAGATCTAACAATGCACACACAACTCGATATTAACCCGAAAGATTATCCAGGTGGCATTGCCGCCTGGGGTGCTCTTGATCCAGTTTTTAACACGGCGCAATTTAGCGAAAAGGAAGGGGTACATATCCACGCACGGAAGAATATCGGCGACAAAGAAAAATCCATCGACGCCACATACGACATCGTTTGTGTGGCGCTTCCGAATGTAGATGGCAAGGTGGATGTGTTCCAAATTAATGGAGAGGACGCCACCCACTACAACATTGCGGCGATCTTCAAAATTCAGATGACCTATCTCAGGTGTCCTGATTGCGGCGAAGTACATTCAGATCGTGGTTATGAGGCGGTGCATCCGCATCTTGTCCACAGATGCAAATGCGGAAGTGTCTTCAAGTCGCCGAAGGCATGTATTAGCAACCCCATCATGTTGTTGAAGGAGTTGTGCGGAGACTTCCTGCAAGATCGAGAAGTGATTGATCCTGTTGGCCGGAAATGCATCAATAGCCAGAGGCGTCAAAAAGGTGGGAAAACAGTTTTCGTTCAGTATCAAATATGGGGAAGCAACCCAGCAATTTTATGGACCAGACCTAAACCCGAAGAAGGCGGTATCCATGTCCATATGTTCCTCTATGAACCCTTATCATCCCCCGAAAAGCCAACGGTAGATCAGACCTACGGACGGGTAAAGATCGACGGCATCACCTTAGACCCTGAACAGATAAGGTATCTCATGGCGCAACAGGGTCTTAACCACCTATATCCATGCGTACAATCCTTGAACTGCCCATCGTGTTCAGAAGCGCATTTTGATCGTTTTGAAGAAGCCGTCACGCCGCACAGCGACCATGTATGTGAACACTGCGGCACCGGGTTTCGGTCTCCGAAAGCTATCCCTTTAACAGTAAGTAATCCTGCCTTTGGGGCTGTCCAACAATTACGCAAGAATTGGGAGGCGCTTGCTGACGAACGGAGAACCTGTTATACGGAATAGTAAATCAGCCGCTCACCCGCACGCGCTGCTAAAGCATCATGTCAACAAACATTTTCAACCCGATCGTTACGGCACTCTTTAGGAAACCGGAACGGGGCGGAACTATGGAGCGGCCCAACGGCCGCTCCCTGTCTTTTGTAGCTGGACTTGGGATCGATGGGGATCGTAATCAACACCCGCTCAGCCCGCGTCAGGTCTTGGTCACTCGCCTTGAGGATCTTGATAGATTCGGTATCCAATGTGGTGATTTACGCGAGAACGTCGTAGTGACTGGAATTCTTGCAGACGAGTTCGTGCCCGGTAGCCAACTTCGCTTGGGCTGCGATGTACGTTTAAGGCTCACGTTTCTCTGCGAACCCTGCAAACGCATCTCTCACCTCGGCGTTCCTTTGCACGATTTTATTGGTCAACGCGGGATTCTTGCCACAGTGGTATCTGGCGGTTCTGTCAGAGAAGGTGATGGCGTCGTCGCTGACAGAGATGCTTTCTTGCCATTGCCGGATTTTCCATACCAACGATTTGTTCGCCTGCTGGGGTTGATACCGCGTGGCCGGGTTATCTCCTACCGCGAAGCGACTATAGGTACTGGTGTCGCTGAAAGCTATATGCGAGCGATTCCAGGCTATATCCGAAAAGCAAACCCGATGTTGCCTCTTCACCGTATCGTCGATACGGATGGAAATCTCATCCCTTACGTAGCTGGGCAGGCGGAAAAACTAGAGGCAGAAGGAATCTACGTTGAAAAATTGCCCGACCTGTTCAGCGAAAGTGGCATGAATGGATATGATCTGCCGTCTAGTAAAGTATCGTTGGAACGGTACCTTTGGAAAGCAGAAGGGGTTCACCTATTATGAGTGAAGACATCGCTGCATTTGTCAAAGCGCACCTCGTCGTCCCCTTTATGAGACATACTTTGAGCTGACACGGAAATGAGTAGGTACGTAAGTGACTTCAAACGGCAATGGATCAATTTTCATGCTCCTCAGGGGCGACACGGATCATCACCCTACCGCTTTCGTTCTTAAACGTTTCCCATTTCGGCTCTGGTCCAAAGGTCGCGATCAGCGCCTCGCGTACTAGGTTGTAAGCGAACTTTCCCCGGTTGTCCAGTGTCGCGGGCAGTGCATCCTCCAGTATGAACGCCGCCCGCGCCCAGGACAGGCCGCCCGCCCGGATGCTGCGTTGAACACCGGCATCCACCCCGAACGCTTCGATTGCCCGACGTTTGTAAGCAGTCAGGGGGTCACTACTGTTATCGTTGGCACGGACGGAATCAACGGAATCGCTACTTCCGCTGTTGCTGCCGCTATTCTCCTCACCATCTCGGCGACCTCCTTCAGTGGATTGCGCAGGCGTGTCTGACACCTCGGATTTCAGCGATATCGCGTCGCTTGGTTGAGCTCCTGTCCGGCCTTCTATCGAATTAGGATCGGTGTGCCCAGCTTGCTCCGTATAAGTGGAATAGCTTGTATAAGTCCCTGTAACTCTCTGGCCCGGTCCCTCCTGCAAAGCCTGACGAAACCGCTCCTTCAAGGACTGCGCGAAGGTGTCTGCGGCGGGCTGGTCGTAGCGGGGGTCCTGCGCCGTATTGCCCTTCTCAAACGAGAGGGCACGCAGGGCGACAGGGTATGGCTTCCCGCCGACGCTGCTCCAGAACACGCCCTGTCCCTGGATGGGCTCGTTTAAAAGTGCGCCCAGAAGATCGTCGGAGAAGTGGGCATTGGCGCGCTTCACGCTCCCTAGATCGCCCGCCGACAGCAGATGGAACAGGAACCAGTTGTCGCCTTGCGAAAGGATCTCGGCGGGGATGCTGCCCGGCTGCTGCGTCACCAGCACGACGCCCAGGTCGTATTTACGGCCCTCCTTGACCCAGGCGATGTACGGCTCCGAGGCGGGAACGCCCTCTCGCAGGACCGACTGCGCCTCCTCCACGACGGCGATGGTCGGGATCGTCTGCGGTTCCTTGGCGGTGAACTCTTCCTGGTTGCGGTCGAAGATGCGGCGCAGGATCAGGCCCGACAGCATCAGGGCCTGCATCCCGCGCATCTGGGAGACGTCCACGACGCACAGCTTTCCCTCACGCAGCGACAGGAGCAGCATGTCCATGAGCTGGCTGCTCTTGTCGTGGAGCGTCCGCACGATCGCCGTCATGTTCGCCCGCGAGGCGAGCGCTTCCATCTCCTGCTTGACGGGATCGAGATCGAGCAGGTCGCAGAGGTCGGGAAGCGGCGTCTGGTTGCCGTGGAGCGCGACGAGGTCGACCAGCTTTTCCCACCGGCTCTGGCTGAGGTCCTTGAGCTTTCGGACGTTCTGCTGTTCCTGCCGCTCGGAGGCGACCGCTATCCCGATCACGTCCGAGGGGCGCAGCTGACGGATGTCGAGCTTGATGCCCCCGGCGACGAACGACTGGTAGAACGGGCTGGGACCGACCCGCGAGGTGAAAACGACCACCTTGTCCCGGAGGTGGGGCACGTCGCAGAGGCCGGGCCTGCCCTTGTCGTCGGGCCAGAAGTACTCGCCGTCGGGGTCGAAGATGACCGTCCCGACCGGCACCTTCCGATCCCCGCGCTTCACGACGTATGGCGTTTCCCGGTACAGGTTAGAGAAGAGGAGCTTGTTCAGGTTCGATTTGCCGAAACCTGCCCTAGCGAAGATGAAGGTGCGACGGGCGACGAGGCTGTGGATGGGAAATTTTATCAGGACTTCCGGCCCCTTGACTTGCGCCCAGTCGGGGACGGCAGCCTGCTCGCTGCCACCGGAATAGATGTATTCACCCAGGGCGAAGTGGCCCAGCGCTGCCCCCTCCCCGTTGTGGCCCGCGATCTCCTGCAGGACCGCTCCGGAAGGAAAGGCGACCGGGCTGCCGACGTGGGGAAGCCTTCGGTGCGAGGGCGCGAAGGCGATGCCGTTCCGTGTCTTGTTGTGCGGCTCCCGCCGCACGACGCCGAGCACGCGGATGTCCACCTTGTATTTGAGGTACTGCTGCCGCAGGTCCTCGGGAACGGGGCGGTTCTCCTGGACCGCCCGGATGGAGAACTCCTCGCCGCTACCGTCCGAGAGTTTTCCCTCCGACGACAGGGAAGCGATCCGGCCCAGCACGGCCTCGTCCGGCGTTTCCAGCTGGACGAGCAGGAACTGGCCGTGCATCGGGATGTTCTGGAAGTCCGAGCGGTACGGCAGCACCAGGTCGGCGTGGAACTCCATGCCGCCGTTGGTGAAGCCCCGAAACACCCCGACGATGTTGCCCCGAGGGAATAGGTCTAAATCCGAGTCGTTCATGTGTGTCTTCTGCCCGCGATCATCTGCCCTCTTTGTACCGCTGTCGATTTCCGCTCCCCGTTCACGTGTACCGGGCCTTTGCTGGGTTGCTGTCGCGCAGCCGGAAGGCGTCGAGGGCGGGGGCTTCCTCGCCCAGTATCCGCCGTATCCCGTCGAAGATGTGGTCCTGCAGGATGTCGAAGTCGAAATCCACCAGGGCGGCGTTCCGGTGCGCCTGCTGAAGGCACTTGGGGTAGAAGGGGACGGGAAAGCCATCGATGGCGTCCGCGAGAAGGTGTCCCAGGATGACGGGGGCGTCGCCCAGCTGGGGCAGGTAGACGTCCACGGGCCAGATCGGGTCGCGCGTCCCGCTGCCGAACTTGACGAAGAACATCTTTCCGGCCACGGCCTCGTTCGTCTTTCCGGTCGCCTCTTCGCGGTCGTCGCCGCGGGCATACTTGCTGTCCTTGTACGCCTTTTCCTCCAGCTCCCGGGGTATCTCGACATACGCGGGATAGGAGGTATGGAGGACGCCTTCGAGGGCCAGCACGAGGCGGTACCGCTCCAGGACCTTGCTCAGCTTCGCCACGCCCGCCAGGTACACGCGGCGGCGGCTCCGTTCGAATTGTCGGTCGATGCCTTCCGTCAGCCCCTGCCGGAACCGCTTGAACAGGTCGCCCGTGAAGTGGTTGCTGCGGAGAAGCCCGTCGAACACGACGAGCGTATCCGTCGCGAAATCCTTGTTTCGGACGATGGAGAACAAGATGGCCCATTCCATGAGGTCGCGGTACACGCGGACCCAGTGGTGGCTGGTCGGCGCGCCCTGGGGATTCTTTCGGATGAACGGCGTCAGTTCCGTGAGGGAGCGGACGCCGAGGTAGGCCATCATCTCGCCGAGCGGGGTCGCGGGAGAGCCGTCAGATGCGAATTGCCGTGCGGTCAGCGCGTCCACGTCGGTCGTCGGCGTAATGGCTTCGAGGCAATACTCGTTGTTCGACGAGTCGACCACGCGGACGATCTGGACCAGAAACGGGTCGAAGCGCAGGCTGTTGTTGCCGCCGTCGGTTCCGACGAGGGAGATGGAAGTGGCGCTGCGCGGCTGAATCCGCCGCACGTCGTGGCGAAGCGGGCGGATCTCGGCTCGGAGCGCGTCGAGCACGGCGCGGTCGGCCAGGAGGCTTCGCGCAATCTCCTCATGCAGCTGATTTTGGCTCTGTGGGTCGAACATAGCGTTCTTCTTGCGTCGGGACAACTGCGTCAGGACACCTGCTGCTTGGCAGATGTCAGATGGCAGGCAGGGCGTGCGGTGCGACGCGGAAGTCCAGACGTACCGCAACTTTACCCGTGCGCCAAAAGCACGTACCAGTGCGTTGATTGTCGGCGACATCGCGTGAAATCAACAGGAGACCCGAGGAAGCGCGAATCGTGCTGCCGTTCCTGCTCGGGCATGAGACCCGCGGGCGAGTTGGGCCGCCAGGTTCAGAACTTCGCCTTTGCAAACGCGACCCACTCGCTTAGGATCGACCTTGTTCCTACCCATCCCTTCATGATTCGTTTTGTGAGGCGACCCGCGCATCGTCGAAATAGGACCAAAACCGGGGACTGTATCAAAACCGCAGTAAGGGCCTGCCGCCGGGCAGACAAAAATGGACCTTTCTACCGTAAGCCTGTCGTTGAACACCCCTATGATGGCTTTCGATAATGTAACTGACACATGGCACATGACTCGCGGGTGTTATGTGTCATGTGTCATGTGTCATGTGTCAGCTACGTACCGTCATGCCACTCCGGCAAAAGTCAGTAAGTCGGTCATCGTGAAATCTCCGACAGTGCCATCTCGGCGCGGCAGGGTCGGTTTCCAACCGGTCTCATTGAGGTAGGACCCTGGTGTGTCCATCAGCAGCCCGAAAAAAACCTCAGCGATGATTCGGCTTCCGACCTGACCAAGCCGTTGCCCGTGCTGTTGAAGCAAGGCTTCCTTCAACACGTAGTACCAAAGGGGAGTACTGGTGTCGAACCCAAGGTCCTTCAATTCTTTCAGCTCATCGGGCGTTAGCGGGGTGTAGCCCAACGCCGTGGCGATTTCCTGACCGGAGGCGACGCCGTGCTGGAGATGCCGCTCCAGGTTCCGCACGGCGAGCGACACGCGGGGATCGCCGGGGTCTACCAGGCCCGGTCCCGGTGGCAGCTCGAACATGGGCGACGAGATGAACGGGTCGATGCGCTTGTTTTTCTTGACCTTGGGCCGCGTGACTGCCGGGGTGGCAGTGTCGTCCGCGGGGGCGGCCTCAAGCGTACCAAAGTCGAAAAACGTGTCCCACTCTACGAAACGCCGCAGTGCACGGCGGCCACCACGGAGATCATTCGGGTCCGCTTCGCGCGGGTCGATCCGCGCATCGAAGATTGGCGCGCCGAACCCGATGTTCACCTTGTAGCCCGGGCGGATCTGACTGTGTCCGAACCGGTAAGCGGCGACCTGAAACTCGCGGGGTATCTTCTGCCGCATGCCTCCCGTGTAAACAGTCGGCCCGCTCGCCTTGATGGCATCGAACACGGCCGAATCGAGCGTTGCAGCCAGGAACTGGTTGACGACGATCCATTGGTAGTGGCGGCGAACCTCTTTCCGGACAATCTCAAAAAGTTCGCTGGGGGGCTTCGACGTATGCTTGGGAGCCAGATAGTCCGTGACCTCATTGTGAAACTTCAGAAACGCCAGATGAAGTTGCGAGATGATGACGTTTTCGTCGTTGCGCGGATCGGCGATGATGGCGCGCTCCTGGCTCGTTCTCGGCAAGTCGCGCGGGGCGTCAAAGTCGACGAAGAACTTGATGGGCGCTCCGCGGTCCAGTTCGGAAGCCCGGTCGTAAAGCAAACGGTCCTCCCGCGGGCCGCGGCCGTAGACGCTGTCTAAATCGAAGAACCGGGACCGCAGGTTCGGGCTGGCGGTCACCGCGCAGTCGATAGGCATGGGGTCGAAGGTTAGATCGTGGTCAATGAACTGACCCAGAAAGGTAAACCCGACGGTCATGTCCGGGTTCTGGTTGTCCACATTTCGCTCGGCCAGATTCTGATCCGGGTGCGGAGTTTTCTCGTCGTTCGCCGCAAGCGGGTTTGTCACCGTAATTCGGGGATCGTGGGCGTCCATCAATCCGAATTTCTTGCCGAGTTCAACGACCCGCTCTTTATACGGTTCTTTACATTCCGCGAAGGGAGGAAGCGCCGGGAACAGTTTGTTGAAGTCGTCCGGCATGGCGCTGCTGCTGATGGGAACTTCCGCCCGGTAAAGTGAATCCTGGAACATCCGAGCGTCTTGCATGGGTCTCCCCGGAGTCGACTGCATAAGCATTCCTTTCGTACATGGGCCATCATTGGCAGCATGTTCGTCTTAGTATCCCGAGAGGCGAGGGCACAGCCTACTCCACCGCAGGATGCACGTCAGCGTCTATCATACCTTTTAAACCGCCAGGTTTGTTCATGGGCCATCGGGCTCACCGACCACCTGCCGAGTCGGGAATTGGGTTTCCAAAGGCAGAGTCCCTGATCGAGACTGGTTGCGTGGTAGCATTATCGGCGTCAAGCGGGAGGCAGTGAGGGCGCAGCTCTCGGCTCTGCTTCTCGGCCTCCTCCGTGGCGAGCTTTGCCACACGGAAAGTTCCCAGGACGCGGATGGCGCGGTCGAGCGGGTTGGCGTCCGTGATCCCAACCCCGGTCTTCGCCAGGTACGTGGCTTTGAAACTCTGGACGTTCTCGGGTGGCGGGAAAGTCTCGTCCGTGAACACCAGGATTAAGCCAGGACTATTCGCATAGAAGAGGTTCAACGTGGGGCGTTTCTGCGGCTGAGTTTGCTTGGCGCCCGCCACTCCCCAAGGTGGCGGGCGATGGCGTCCGAATCCGACCGCTCTCTTGATGCAGCGATCTTCTTGCTTCACCCGAGGTTCAAAACCAACAGTGATAAAGTGAAAAGCCGATGTAGTTGTCCGGTGCTGCCCTCAGGGCTGGAGCGTAGGGTCGGGATGCTGCGCGTGTTGCGCGAACGCCGCGACACGGTGGCAAACTGTTACGCGGAGGAAGTCGGCAAGATGCTTGCTCCGAATAACAGAGAACCCGTCGCATGTCGCGAAGTCTATTCTAACTGTTCATGACAACATGGCTGCGTCCTCACTTTTTGAAGCGGAACTCCGATCGTTCCCCCGACGCCTTTTGCTGGTTCTACCGCATCTCGTCGTGCTGAAGAGGCGAAAGATCGAATAAAATACCGTCGTCAGACCGCATAAAGAGCACAGGGGTGGCCCATGCCGCAGGATTGCCTTCAAAAAAAATCGCGCGGCGTGCTTCGGTGACCGCGGAATCGATGGGGATACCGTCTACCAGAGCGGAGTAAAACTCTTCCGAAAAGAGAACCGCAGTTTCCTGGGTTATCTCGAACTGCATGGCGATGACCGCCGCCATACCGCGCTCCACCAGCGCGACCGCCGCTCCCGACAAACCGTCCTCACGCCCTGCCCGAGCGCCCTCGCAGGCATTGAGGATGGCGAGCTTGAGCGAGGGATAGGTGCCAAACATAGTTCCCAGTTCAAACCCGGTTGCAGGAGCAATGCGGCCCGCTGTGTCTTCCAGCAGAAGGACACTGCCTTTTTCGTTGTCAAATCGCCCGTGCCCGATGTAGTGCCAGATGTGATACGGCTTGCCGCTGAGTTCGGCCATCCGCAGCATTCTCTGCAGTGTGCGGAGACGGCCATCCGGGCTCCAGTCTACCTGCAGGGCGCCGAGTGCGATAAGGGGAGCCAGGGCGCGGAGCATGCGTTGTCGCTCCGCATCAATGTCGAGCGTTTGCGTACCCTCGGGAACGCTTGCCGTGACAAGAACCCGGAGCGGCGGCGCCGTCGCCAGCGGCCGCACGGACGAACCGGAATCCAGGTAGCGCGTGATCGGTGTCATCAAAGAAAGACACAGTAAATCCCGCCCATCAAACAGGAATTCCCACGGGACGCCTCCCAGTTCCGGAACCATGCCCAGCCGCAGTTTGACGCGCAAACCCATCTCGCTCACCGCAGCGTGCTGGCGGGCGCGATGAAATAAATCCCGAACCTCACCGGAAAGCAGTGCATCGAAGAGCTTTTGGCCGAAGTGGGAAAAGGGCTGTAGTGGCGTCGGCACCCACCCGCGCACCGTGGGCGCTTGAGGACGACAATAACGTAGAAGAAACGTCTCCAGGTCACGCTCATCATACGGAAACGCAAAGCTCTGTTCCGCCTCTCCCTGCGCGCAGTGGGCCTCCGCGAGATAGCTTCCCGACGCATTGCGGCGTACCTTTAGGGTAAATTCGGCATAGGGCAGTATGCGCCTGGTACCCAGGATCGTGAAGGCCCCGGCGCATTGCTGGAGGAGATCGGTAAGGGTCAGAACAACTGCCTGGGATTCGCGGCGAAAGAGGTGCCGCCACAACTCCTCGGAAATTCCTTGGCCCGTTCGCTGAAACAAGACGTAGGTCAGCAGTAGATCCACCGATTCCATGAAACGCCGCGACATCTCCGCCGAATAACGCTCTAAAAATGTCAGGATTAAGCCCGCCCACTGGCGGAGTTCGTTCCCGATCGCCGCGGCATCGGAGATCTGTGCCGCACTGGGATTCAAGGCGGTACTGCGTGGGGCTGCCGCCGACCCTGTACTGGCCGGCGGGGACTCGGTTGCGAGCGGAACCGTTTCAAACAGGGCGATGGCTTTGCGGTAAAGCGCCTGCAGCTCAGCAAAGACTCCCGGAAGAAAGTCGGTCGTTCGAGCCGCATCCTTATCCTTATGCATGCTCATCATCCTTATGCATGCTCATCCTCGTGCCGGGAAATGCGGCTCGACGTTTCCTGCGCGAAAGACGCGGGGCGGCTTTCTTCCGGATTGGGCTGAGGGGGCACCTCCGTGGCAGGGAGGGAATTACTCGTCTGTGTCGTCTGTGGGGACAGAAAGGGGGTTGCCGCCGCATCCTCCGGCGCCATCAGAAGAGAGACAGCGGCCCAGTGTTCGTGTTCCAGCGCATCGCTTAAAGCCGTGCGTGAACGCCCGTCCGTTGTTCGCGCGTCGATTTGGGCCCCGGCGGCGATGAGAATCCGGACGGCTTCCGTTGCCCACAATCGTTTTGCGGCGGCCATCAGGGGCGTCTGCCCGTGTAGGTCACGGGCATCCGGGTCCGCGCCAAACGCCAGCAACAGCCGCGTAATGTCGTCCCATCCTCCGTGGATAGCCGCGAATAGCGCACTCCACCCTTTAAACGCTGTATCCGCAGCGACGCCTGCGTCTAACAGGTTATAGACAATTCCTGTGTGACCGCCATGCGCCGCAAGGACAAGAAGCGGAATTCCACGGGAATCCGCCCCGTGGGGAGAAACGCCGCGCAGCAAGAGGGATTGCACCGTCGTGGTATCCCCCGCCAGAACGGCAACGCAAAGCAGGTCCTCCAAAGACGCGTTCGGCATGGGAGCCGCTCCAAGGTGCCCGCTTTGCGGCACTTTCGTCGGGGGATCGAGGGGCAAAGCGGTATCCACCTTTTCGTTGCTTTTGGGCTCAAACGGGCAGGGTGGGACAGATCCCTGATTTGGATCAGGAACTTCTTGGCGGGTTCTCACAATGTTATTTCCTTAATTCTGGCGGCGCTTGTCCGTCTGCCCGTTACGCATCGGTCATCAGATTGCGGTCGAGAAGCGCGCAGCGGGCCGCCTCCTCCAGGGGCGCAGGCGCGCAGCGGCGATCCGGCGGTCAGGCTTGATGCTCTGGAAGATACTGTTCTCCCAGCCATCGGATGACATCCATCATGTCATGATTTTGCGAGTAGTGAAGCAGCTGTTTATGAGCGCTGCAGCCGTCGTCCACAATCCTCGTTACATGACGAATCTGCTCTTCCGATCCTAAATCCGGTAAAACATCCGCCACAAAGTCCAGGAGTTCCGCGACCACGTAGCGCATGGTTACCTCCTGACGGGTGCGCTCGTCGATGAAGCGCGCTTTGTGGCCATAGCGGACGGCACGCCACTTATTCTCCTCGATAATGTGTTTGGGGGGATTGTCGAGCTGAACGCCCTCATGGAAGAGCTTGGCGAGTTTGGCAACGATCGCTTGGCATAAGGCGGCAATGCAGACCGCGTCGTTGAGGTTTGTACAGGCGTCGCAAATACGAAACTCCAGTGTGGGATGACTCGGGTGGAGGCGAAGGTCCCACCAGATCTTGGTGGCATCATCGTTCCCTTCGCTGTCAAAAGAGTTCGTCCGGGCCAGTAATTCGCAGTACTGGTGAAACTCAAAGGCGTTTGCAAAAGTGGGGGGGATTCCCGTGCGTGGCAAAGCGGAGAACACCGTGCTGCGATAGGAACTGACCCCGGTGACGCGGCGATTCCAGAACGGGGAACTGCAGCTTAGCGCCAGTAATACGGGAAGAAAGCGCCGCGCCGCGTTGCAGATCTTCACGCGGAGCTCCTCGTCCGTCACCCCAATGTGAACATGCAGGCCGAAGGTGACCAGACGTCGGACGATGTCCTGCATATCATGGATAAAGAGCGCGGTGCGCGCGGAACGGTTCGCTAACTGTTCGTTCCATTGGGAGAAGGGGTGCGCGCCCGCCGCAAGGACCATACGCCCGTCGGGCAGGGATTCTCGTAGCTGGGCACGCAGGGCATAAAGGCGTGCGGAGACATCGCTTACCGTGTCACATACCGGCGTCTTTACCTCAATCTGGGACTGATAGACCTCCCGGCCGAACTGGGAAAGCGCCGTGTTTTCCAGGATAAGATCGGCGTCATGCGCCAATTCCCCGTCCTCGACGGCGATAATCTGAAGTTCCTCCTCCACCCCAATGGTCAGCGGCGTCGAAAACCAGTGCCGGCGCCGGGCCGCCATGTTCGACTGATGGCTCCGACCCATTACCAGTGCGCAAAGCGTTTGCTGTTGTTCCACAAGGTCATTGAGTTCATTCTGGTAGAAGGTCTGATACATTTCGTCGGTGACATCCTGTCCCGTCCGTTGCATCAAAACGTAGGTGCCAATCTCCTCGGCGTTCGCTTCCAGCAGATTGATGTCGGATTTTGCCAGGTAGTGCCGGTTGCGGCCGATGAAATCCATCAGCCAGACCTTATACGCGTTCATCCGGGCGCAGGACGCATCCGTTTGTGATGCGGTGAGCCGCACTCGCGTCAGGCGATCCGTACTCTGCTTCGCGTCACGGGGTCGGACAAACTCCACCTCGCGCATCAGCTGGCTGCACTGATCCATAAGGCGTCGGTGCATCCCTTCCGCTGGCTCCGGCGACGCCGGAGCCACCTGGTTGTCCTGAGACATCATAACAGCCCCTCCTGTGATCCTGTGTTTTCTTCTCACTCGCCGTCCTGATCCGAGGGCCCGTTCCACCCGGCTCATGGAATGGGCCGCGCCACGATTACGACCACGCGACCAGATCGCCCGCGCCGTTTTTCAGCGCATCCGGATCGAAGGCGACAAAGGTTCCCAGGGTGATGCGTCGTGAGCTGTCGCGGACAGGGCGAATCTCATGAAAGAAACTCGGGTTGAGCACGTACAAATCGCCGACTCCGCCCTGGACGGAGACAGAATCCGTTTCCGCAACGGCATCTCCGCGATAGCCCAGAGCGCCCTGGTGTTTATATGCCTCGTCGGTTTTGTCCCAGCGTTTACGGTACAGGACCAGCTCGCCTCCCGTGGTCGCCGGATGGATCATCAGGACCGCCGAGAGCTGCGCCGCGTACTGACTGACTTCAAAGCCCATGGCATCCACGAGCGCCTTATCACGATGTAACGGAGCGCCTTCGCCGAGGTCGTGAATGCGCAACACGCTTGCTGAGTACGGCACGCCGTCCGGACTCCGAGGAACCCGCACGGACTGTCCCGCCAGAGTAGAGAGTGCGTCTCGCACCGCGTCGCGGGGATCGGGCACTCCCATAAAAAGCTCCCCAAAGGTTTTTTCCGCCGCCGCCGCCTGCTCGAAATAGGCGGCGGGGTTGTTCGCATACTGCATCAGGAATATTCCGATGGTCTTGACGACGGCCGTACCGTAGTCGAACTCTTGGATCCCAGTCTGGTTGACGCGCGCGGTAATTCGGGCGCACTCTTCCGCAGGCCAGAATCCCTCGATCAGCAGCGCGGCGATTTCTCCGGACCAGAGTCGGGAAAAGATTCCGCGCTGAGAGCCTACTTCGTCTTTATGACAGCGGATCAGCGGCCACGGGCCCTCCGCGGGCGGTGTTTGCTTCTTTGCCATTTTTTTTCCTTTCTTGAGAGGATCGTCTGCCATCTAACCCGCTCTCAAACCGAGGGCAGAGAGTAGGAAATACGCACCTCCCCTTTTTTGGAGCGGATTCGGGCTAGCTGCATTCCGGCTAAATCGTGCAGCGAACGGACGTGCGTTCCTCCACACGGCTGGCTCACATTGCCGATAGTGATCACACGTGTCGGCTTGTCGTGCGGCACGTTCGCGGGAACGTTCTCGCACACTGCCGCAAGTCGGTCTGCGGGAACAAACGCCCAGGAGACAGTGACATCCTCTGCGATCAGCCGGTCCACCACCGACTGGAGTCGGGCTTGAACGGCCTCTTTTTCGTCTTCCGCTACCGAGCCATCAAAGGCGACATAGGGACCATCGGCGAAATGGTAGCCTTTGGTGGCCACCAAAGCCAGGCCGGTATCCTTCACGGCGTTCAGGAGCAAATGCCCGCCGGAATGCAATCGGGAATGGGCCTGGCGCACCTGGGGGTTGACTTCCAGAGTCACGTCTGTTTGCGGTGGCGGCTCTCCCTCGAGAAGACTGCCCGCGTGATACACGATGCCGTCGGTGAACGTGACCGCCTCCACCGAGAAGCGGAAGTCCGGACCCGTGATGATACCGATATCCGAGGGCTGCCCTCCGCCTTGCGGATAAAAAATGGTCTGATCCAGAACCAGCGATTGCCGCCCCCTGGGATCCAGGGTAATCGCCTTCAGGAAAGCCTTTCCCGAATACCGAAACGGCTCGTCCAGGTATTCCAGAACCGTGGAGGGGTCCGATGCGGTCCGCGCATCAGCGGGGGTATCCTGTAGAGATGGAGCTGGAACAGGGTCCGTAGAGGGCACTGACGCTGGATTCGTTGACATATCGTGCGACATAACAGTATTCTCCTTTCAGAGAAAGCGTAGCCAGAAGTGGCGGGGCTGTCGAGGGAGACGCGACCGGGAACGCGAAGACACAATCACGGCATCGTAACGTCGTCACACGGCTCCCCGTCCGATGCGTTCCTTTTCTCTCGGGGGTCTCTCCCATTCTTGATCGATTCGTGGTCGATTCGGTCGTGGTATCTTCCGTTCTTCATTGTCGCATTCCGGCTGTGATTGGCGCGTGATTGGCGGCAACCATATAAAACAAGCGACCAGGGTTCACCCCGGTCTGAATCGATCTGAATCGATCTGAATCATTTAATCTGGTTGAGGGGAGGCACCTGCGATTCCCGTAGTTCATCCAACAGAATCCACCGCGCGGCTCGTGCTACACCTCTTCGGGCCTCTCGAAGCGAGTGGCGGTGGTATGTCACTGCTCTACGGTATGTCACTCTATGCGCGCTGGCTATTTGCGCTGTTGGTATGGCAACGGGAGAAGCCGCGGACACGCATCTGGCTCGCCGAAACGCTCTGGCCGGACTACCCCCCCGAGGACGAGGAGAAGCGCTCCGCGAACTTCCGTCAGCAGCTGCGAACGCTGCGGCACGCCCTGGGGAAAGAGGTGTCCCGTCTGAGTGAATGGGACAATCTTGCGGCACCCGCCCTATCGCTCGACCTGACGGGAGCCTATGTCGATGTCTTTGCCTTTGAACGCGCGTATCGCCGGGCTACCTCCGCTGCCGGCACGCTCAGCGGTCTGGAGGGCGTGGTGCGGCTGTATCGCGGCGAATTTCTGGAAGGGTACCAGGCGCCGTGGGTGGAGGAACCGCGCCGGAGATTCCAGGAGTACTACCTGGATGCCCTGGAACGGCTGGCGGCAGGAACGCTGGCGGCGGGAGACGCTGCGCAGGCGGAGCAATGGCTGCGTCAGGCGGTCGAGACGGACAGGTTTCGTGAGTCTGCCGTGCGTCAGCTTCTCG
>JAZKEA010000274.1:16642-18421 GCA_040387315.1 Armatimonadota bacterium
AGAACGACAGAGGCCGGCTCCGTCTATCGGTCTCTCCTGGATGCCTTCCGGCGGGAGCGGCCGGATCAGCTCCCCGAAATAAGTACGCGGGACCTGTTCCGGCGGCTCAATCGGGAATCGAAGGAAGAGCCGATTTCGGTCCCGCCCATGGCGTCGGTTTCGGTCCCGCCTCCGTATCGGTTACCGGAACCGGTCAGCATTCTTATCGGAAGGGACCGAGAGTGCGATGCGATAATCAGCCGATTTGGGACCGCCCGCCTGGTGACCCTGATCGGAATGGGCGGTATCGGCAAAACACGCCTGGCCTGGGAAGTCGCCCGGCGGCTGGCACCGCGGTACTCGGGCGGAGCGGTCTTTGTGGATCTGTCGGCTCTGCCGCCAACCGACGATTTACGTCCCATCTTCCAGGCGATGAGCGTCGCCCTGCATCTGCCCGGCTCCCCCGTGGATACCACGGGGGAGGGGGCGCTCCTGGATTCCCTGAATGGACGTGATCTGTTACTTTGGCTGGATAATTGCGAACAGTTTTCTTCCCAATTTGCCGCCTTTGTCAAGCGGATACTCCAGCGTGTTCCGGGTCTTCGAGTTCTCGCGACAAGCCGGGAGGCGCTTCGCGTTGCCGGCGAGAGACCCTACCGGGTTCCCCCCTTAACGCTTCCCCCCGCTCCAAGTGCCTGCACTGCGGAGGTCGTCTTAAACTCGGCGGCAGGGCGCCTGTTCGCGGAGCGGGTTGCGCTACCGGATTTTGTTCTTTCGGACGCGGACGCCGCTTCTGTGGGGTGGATCTGTCGTGCGCTGGACGGGATACCGCTCGCTATTGAGCTGGCGGCGGCGGCCCTGGATCGTACGGGAACCATCGAAGCGCTTATCGCCGCGATGCACACCTCCCTCTGGTTTCTGCGCGAAGGAGACCGTACGGGACCGGACCGATATCAGACCCTGCGCGCGACGGTGGAATGGAGTTACCAGCGCCTTACGCCGGCGGAGCAAGCGTTCCTATCGCGTGCTTCTGTCCTTGTGGGTGGCGGCACGGCAGCGGCCTATAGCGCTGTCTGCGCCGTTCCCGATCCTCTGCCGGTTCTGGACCGTCTTCTCGCGGCGTCGCTTCTGCTTAAGGACGAACGACAGCGGTATCGGCTCTCCGAACCGATCCGGCAATATGCGGGGGAAGTACTCCAGGGGACGCGGGACGCCGAGGACGCCCCCCGGCGCCATGCGGGCTACTTCACGACGCTGGCGGAAGAAACGGCGGCGATGGCCATCGGGTCCCGCCAGGCGGAAGTGCATGATGGTTTAGAGGTGGAAAGAGCGAACCTCCAGAAAGCCCTTGAATGGGCAAAAACGGAAGACGGAACTCCCGGCGACGCAATCGGTCTTCGATTGATCGCGTCTCTCTGGCAATTCTGGGTGGCCCGCGGCGGTTTACGGTCTGCGGAAGAGATCGTCCGTGGGCTGCTCGCAAAGAGCGATACCGCTCTTGCACCGCCCGCGCTCTGCTTGACAGCACTTAACGGCGCCGGGAACATGGCCTTTCTCCTGGGTGATTACCAAGCCGCGGAACGACGTTTCAACGACTGTTACCGGTTGTCTCGTTCGTTGAATGACCGACGGGCAGAGGCAAAGGCGCTCGGCGGCATGGCAAACATCGCGCAGTCGCGCAGGGAGTACCTCGCGGCCCAGCAGGGTTTCGAGGCCTGCCTCACGATTTTCCAGGAATTGCAGGACGAGCAGCGGGCGGCGGCCGGTCGTAAGGGCGCGCTCGCCGGACACGCGAAGCGC
>JAZKEA010000275.1:0-2298 GCA_040387315.1 Armatimonadota bacterium
GAAACGGCGCGAAAGCCCCTTGCGCTCCGTTCCCTTGCTTGGCATCAATAGGGGGGGAGAATCTCTGTCGTTTTCGGCGGCAGGGACCGCTGCCTTTCCATCTGAGACGTCAAGGAGACGATCCCGTTGCCTACCTATACCTATACCGCCCGTGATATCGAGGGCAAAGCCATTTCCGGCTCGCTCGCCGGGGCGAACGAGCACCTGATTCGAGAACAGCTTCGGCGCAGTAATCTGTTCGTCACCAAACTTGACCAAAAAGGTGGGACGGCGGACGGACCGGCGGTGCCAAGCGCCGGTTTCTTCACCCAGAAAGTGAAGCTGTACGAGATGGTCGTCTTTTCGCGGCAGTTCTCGACGCTCATCCAGGCTGGCTTGGTTCTCACTGAGGCGTTGGATGCACTGGCCGATCAAACGCGAAACCCAACCCTGAAAAATACGATCATGGAGATTAAGACGGAAGTCACGTCGGGCTCCACCCTGACGTCAGCGATGAAAAAGCACCCGAAGCTGTTCTCCGAATTGTATTTGGCTCTGGTCGAAGCGGGGGAGACAGGTGGTATGCTGGACCAAACTCTGGAGACGGCGGCAACGGCGCTTGATACGGAAATGGAGATAAAGGAGAAGGTAAAGAGCGCTTTCGTTTATCCCATTGCGGTTCTTGTCACTGCTGTTGGCGTTGTCACGTTTCTGCTTGCCTATGTTGTTCCCATCTTCGCGCAGGTCTATAAGCAGTTCAAATCCGAGCTTCCAGGGGTAACAAAGCTGCTGGTGGCTCTGAGTGCGGCCGTAACAGGGTACTGGTGGGTCGCGGCACTGTTAGCCGTGGTAGCAACGGTTATTTATATCCAAGCGTACAAAACCTACCGAGGCCGCCGGGTCATTGACTGTGCCCTGACACGGCTGCCGCTATTCGGGCACCTGATAGAGAAGATCAGTCTTGCCCGAGCCGCTCATACTCTATCGTCGCTTGCCGCTGCTGGAGTTCCTCTTGTTCCCACCCTGTCCACAGCGGGCCGCGTTTCCGGAAACTCTCTGATTGTAGATGCCATGGAGCAGGTCTCGCTTCATGTACAGCAGGGCGTCAGCATGGCAACCGCAATGACGGAGACAGGGCGTTTCCCCCTGCTGATGACGCGAATGGTAGCGGCGGGTGAGAAATCCGGTAACCTGTCGGAAATGCTGGAACAAGTGGCACACTTCTTTGATCGCGAGGTGGATTACGGTGTCAAGCGAATGATGACGCTGATCGAACCAATCATGACAGTCGGTATGGGACTGGTCGTCGGCTTTATTCTCCTCGCCCTGTATCTGCCGGTCTTCAACCTCGGAAACGTCATGAAAAACTGACTAGTTAGACAGGGACGAAAGCCCCCTGTAAAAAAAGCAAACCGGTCGAACGTACCTGACGCTCGAAATTGCCTTGAGTTAAACTATCCCTGTCACAAACACTGATTCGGCAAACCAAACTTCAAACCGCCGACTTAGCAAAAGGAATTCCCCATGACCGCCACCATCAAGAACCTTCGAAACAAAAAGAATGCTGGTTTCACACTCATCGAACTGCTCGTCGTCGTCCTCATCATGGGCGTTCTGCTTGCTGTCGCGATCCCGCTGTACCTGTCCTCGGTTCGCACTGCAGGCACGAACACCGCCAAGGCCAACGTGAAGAGCATCGCCACCGCTGCACAAGCCATTCGTGTGAAGACCGGGTCATATCCGACGAACATCGCTGCTGTCGTTGCTGGTGGCGATCTGCCGACAGACCTTGCCAACTCCCAGACCGGCGTGACTTACACCTTTGTGGGCACGGCTGGCACGGAAGGCGTCGCCACGGCAACGGAGACTGCCGATGTCCTCGGAACCGCTGCGAACAATCAGACCGTTACCTACACCCTCAGCACCGGCTCATACGGCGGCACTGGCCTCTAATCTGCATCTTCAAGGAGATGCACTTGCGCATCTCCTTCCCATGTGAACATAACCCCGCCGAGTATTTTGCTCGGCGGGGTTATGTTGTTTTATGTCCCATTATTCTCACACAGAATGTATCCGGCAGGGGCGAAAGTCCGGAAAGAAAAGCTTAAAACGGGACGAACGTGCCTGATACCCTGAACCTCTCTGAGTTAAACTATCCCTGTCAGAACACGCAGACAACCGAAGCCAAATATACTACCCGTCGGACTGCAAAAGGAAACGCTTCTATGAATACTCGCCTGAACAACATCCGCAAGAACAGCAAGAAGAATGCTGGTTTCACACTCATCGAACTGCTCGTCGTCGTCCTCATCATGGGCG
>JAZKEA010000276.1:0-2184 GCA_040387315.1 Armatimonadota bacterium
CAAGAGGAGAAGGACGCGACAAGGGCTATCAGAAATGCGAAAGGAAGGACGACACCCCCTATTACCTGCGAGGGCGCGTCTGGTGCCTCTCCTGCGGCTCGCGCATGACGCCGGGAAACCACCACGGCCTAACGCGCTCCGTGCGCTACTACGAGTGCATAAAGGGGTGCAAAGGCGGCGCTTCTGTTGGCTGCCCGACAAAACGCGTCAATGCGGAGACGCTTACAAACGTGGTTCTCGAAGAGATCGCACGGGCGGCGGCGCACCCAACACGCCTTACTGGTCTGATCCGGGATGCGGCCCGCGCTCTTCCGGCTCCCACCGACATCAAGGACGAGCTGACGCGCCTGGCGCGCAACCAGCGGGAGACGGAGCGCAAGATACGCGCCTGCATCTCCGCCATCGAAGCGGGAGGATCGCGCGGCGCTGCCCTGTCGGCTCTTGCTACACGCATAGCTGAACTGGAGAGCCACCAGAACCAGATCGAGGCGGAGATAGCGGCGGGACAGACGCGCCTGCACGAACTGACGGGGAAACGTCCGGATGCAACGGCAGTGGCAAAACTGCTCGCCGACTTTGCGGACCTCTGGAATTATATGACCGAGCCGCAGCGCGAACGCGCTATCGGGCTGGTCGTGGAGAAAGTAGAGATGCTAACAAAAACAGAGGGGAACCTGCACCTAATTTTGCAGGTTCCCCTCTCGTCGGGTGGCTTTTCAGCCAATCTTCAGTGCGGGAGCAAGACTCGAACTTGCGACCTTTGGGTTATGAGCCCAACGAGCTACCAACTGCTCCATCCCGCGTCAACATACTAGAGTACCACCTGAGACTGCGGTCGTCAAGGATAATCCCGTAATATTTCCCATTCCGACAGTCCTCCTGCCGATCAGATTGCTTTACGACCCGTCGCGACGTTGTATACCACGACTGCCAGTGCGACAATCAGCAGCAAGTGGATGATCGGAGTCACCACGTGCGCAAACACAAACCCCGCCACCCAGAGAACTACGAGGATCACAGCCACGGTATAAAGAATGCCTCCCATAAACCGCCTCTTTCCGTAGTCTCACCGATGACAGCAAGGCCAGTTCGGCTGTTCGACTACCTACAGGCATTTACCCAGGGTGGCAATCAGGCAAACGAGGAAAGCGGTCACATCTGACTTGTACCTAAGGATGGAGGCGCTTCGCTTCAGCAGTAATCCCACCGGCAATGCTGCGGGTCAGCACCGTGTAGTGCCCATCTCGCAGTGAACCCGTGTTTATTACCAAGGACGGCGGCTCGGCGACATCGCGGCGCTGGGCGATGTGGACGTGTCCGCAAAGATGAACTGACGGTCGAACCTTTCGGAGCAGGTCCAGAAAGCAGCGCTGACCGCCGGGCCGACCAGACGGGGTTCGGTCAGCGATTCCCAGCGGACAGCCATGCGTTAGAAGAATATCGCAGTGAGGGCCGGACGCAAGTGTGTCGGCGAATGCGCTTACGTCATCATCCGTGACATAATGCGGAAGACGATGGCTTTTGGCCCAGATTCCCGAAACCCCCGCTACGGAGAAACCGCAAAAGTCAGCACGACGTTCTCCCTGTTCAAGGAGGACACGGTCGCCCCTGCTGCGGTTCGTCAGCGTCGCCAGAAATGGCAGATCGTCATGGTTCCCGAAAACCGTCAGTATCGGACAGCGCGAAAGGAGCGCCTCCCACACATCCGGGGAAGTCTCCCCGGGATCACCCCAGTCGCCGACGCAAAGTAACCCATCTATAGATTCGGTGTCGAGAAGCCGAAATAAAGGCTCCGTCTCTCCGTGAAGGTCTCCGACGGCGACGATTCGGCTCAACAGTTCAAACGCCCAGAGACATAATTCGCTGGCGGTGTGGTGGTGTCAGCGGAGCGGGATGCCCCCCTACAAAGTGGGTTCTCCCTGAAGCTCGATCCGCCGCCTCCGCTGCCCGCGCTTCCGCTCGGTCGGCGGACTCGTCCGCTTCCGGAATCGGCAGGCCCGCTTCTTTAAGCTGAGTGCGTGACAGGTTCAGGTCCTCGAGAATAGGACGGCGAATCTTCGCCAGATACATCTTCGGACCGTAAATACCGGCGGCCTCGATGGTCTCGCCGCGATCCTGCCACTCCGGAATCAGGGCGTGGGCGGGCATGGCAAAGTGATCAAAGACGAACTTGATATCGTTGAT
>JAZKEA010000276.1:2194-19462 GCA_040387315.1 Armatimonadota bacterium
CTTCCGGCTCCAGTGCCAGATAGGTTTTGACTCCCTTGCGAAAGAAGTTATAATGGGCGGATTCGTCCGCGGACACCCAGCGGAGCGTACGGGCCAGCGCCTCATCCCCTTCGGACTCAGCCCGGCGTCGAAGGTTCGTGTAGTTGACCCCGGTCGCCAGCTCCTGGATCGTCGTGTAGATAATCATCTGGCGCGGTGAATCGAAGGGAAGCTGCCATTCCGCTCCCAAAAGCTGGTTCTCGAACTCGCGCATTTGCTCCTCGGTTCGTTTCCCGGAACGGATCAGCCACTCCTCCAGAACAATGCTGTGCTTGGACTCCTCGAAGCCCCAGTTCGCCTGGAACCACGCGCGCCCCCGAGACCGACGGATTAATTCCATGATCTTGTGGGTGTAATCCGGAAGGTACATCTCTACTGCGGTAAATGATTCGACAATCTGCGCCGTCACTTCGGTGGAATTAGGGCTTGTCTTGTCCCAAGGTATGTCTTTGTCGATGCTCCAGCGTCGCTTTTCCTCGGCATTTTTGAAATACTTCAGGAAGTTCTCGAAGAAGATCTCCTCAACCTGGGCTGTGACGCTGCCACGGCGTGGCGCGACCGGAACAAAGTCGGCCTCCCCCGCTCGTCCATGGGTAAGCGTCCGCTGAAGGATCCGCTGTTCGTCGCGATTTATCGTCGTGTCTTCTGCATCAACGTTAGAGGGCGAGGGAACGGCACTATTTGGTTCTAAAATACTCATCAGGTCTTATACGCTCTGGCTCTCGTTCGTGTTTCACACCACAGTGGCGGAACACTATCTATGCACCCATGCATAGTATCTCCATTTTTCGAGATTTTCCTGGGCCTTTTGACCTATACCAGTCTCTTGAAGCACCGTTAACGTGGAGAGACAGGCGCGGCAGTTTCGCGCGTGGCGACGGATTGCGCCTCCGCCGAGGGGGGCGCTCCAACAGATTTTCGTGTCAGTTTGTCACCATACACTATCGGTACTGCAGGCGCGACATACCCACCTGTCGCCAGTATATACGCATCGCCCTTTGCTGTCGGCGCGGCGGCGAAATCGATTCGCGAACGGTTGGTACGGTCTGTATGAGAGAACGTCGCCTCGGTAAGCGTGTGCCACTTCCCATCCCCGTTGCGTACCCACTGATTCCCAAACAGCGCTTCCCGACGCTGATCGCCGTTGCCTGCCCAGAAGTCCTCATCGAAGGCGTAAAGGCCCCGAAGGGACGAATCGGGGCTGAGGGTCTCACCCGGCGGCGTTTTGACCGGCGCACGAAAGCGAGCGATAAGCCCCCAGGCACTGCGTTCGGGGAAGTAAAAGTAACCGGCGTAGATCGCGTGCCCTGCCCCGTCAGGCCGCGCGGTAACCAGGAACTGATAGGTCTTCCCGGTTTTCCAGGGATAGACCAGATGACTGTGGCCGCCGGTGCCCTCATTCCCAAAGCGGTCCGCGAAAACGTCCTTCCCCTTTTCCAGCAGTTCGACACGGTCCGGAGCCGCCACCCGCTTCGGGTCGGTCGGCTCTTTACCCGCGTCCCACACGGAGAAGATGATCCGGCGCTCGGTGGCACTGTTGACTTGATAGCCAAAATAGCCACGGCTCCAGCCTGCCGCGCAGTAATAGGTCGCGATAGGATCTGCGGTTGCCGTGACTTCCGTATAAAAGGCGGTGATCGGCCCGAGTTCCGGCGCAGTGGGGTAACGTAAATGCACGGACGCCGCACCGCGATGCTGGATCGTGTTAAAATGGGCGTCGACAGCCGCCGCCCCCGTCAGCACGAGCGCATTTATATTCCCATAGGTCGCACCCGATTTCTTCAGTCCCTGAAGGGTAAAACGCATATAACCTGTCGCGGGCGCAGAAAGGGCGGGAAACATTGCCCTGGCCGCGTTATCTACCCCCTCGCCGGAAACGCTGGCTTCGACCGATTGAGATGCAGCGGGTTTTGAATCATAAACACCGCCCGGCGTGAGCGTCAGTCGGTAACGGACCGATTCTCCGCGCGGCAGACGTACTTCGATGGTGGGAATCAGGGCTCCCGCCGATTTGATGTTTCCGTACCAGACTACCGTGACTGCGGAGTTCTTCCAGCCGTCTACGCCGGATGTTGGCGAGATGACAAGAGCATCACGGTCGGGATAGCTGTAGGACAGGTAACCCGGAACACGAACTCCTGCCGGAGAACCATTGGCCCCTGTTACCACCGTTGCGCCCGGCGGTTCATCCGCTTTCGTCTGGGCCAGAACCGGCACTACAGCGTACAATAGCGCCACAAGGGCAACCATCACGCCACTCAATATCATTCGCATTTCCGTTTCCTTCAACCACCCCAGAACGAGTAAGGGGTTACCCCGAGCGCCAGACCGATCAGATGCCAGAGGCTGCCTGTAAGCATCTGACCCAGAATAAGACCAATAAAGAACGGCATTACCTGCCGATAAAGGCGGACGCCGCCGTAGCGCATAACGAGCGCCTTTACAACCCAGGCGATCAGCAGAGGCACCCAGACAAGGTTCATCGCCCACGACGAAGAGATGGCAAAGCCAATCGGATGAAGCGGCCACCATGGCAGGCGGGTTCGCAGCACCATAAGGCCCGCGCAGAAGACGAATCCGACCAGGGTCGCCAGACCCGCCATACCGTTTGGGCGCGTCGGGGCCTGAACCCAGCCATTCAGGCGGTTGTATGCCTCCGCGGCATAAGAGCTTCCGCTAGCAAATTTCGCCTGGGTTCCCAGTGAGTAGGCAAGATGCAGGTAAGCCCAGAAAAACGAGAGCGCACCGATGAGAGCCGCGACCATCAGGCTCCAGAATACCGTGGACTGACTCACCCCTGTCTGCCGAGCTACCTTCAGTCCTTCCATTGCAAACGGCTGTGGATGGGATCGGTAAGCCCGGTTGAACGAATAGAAGAACGAAAGTAACGTCAGGTCCTGGGTACTGAAAGACTGCGTTCCCAACGAGTGGGTCAGCATGTAGTCCGGGCCGGAGAAATGCAGGTCATGGACAGGGGGACCCAGTTCCGCACGAATGCGTGTCACGGTTAGAGAGATGCAAAAATAGATTAAGAAAGCGAGCGCTGCGACGAGAGGCGATAGACCGGCCCAGGACATGAAACCAATGAGGCATGCGAAGCCAGCCACGGCTCCTGCCATTGCCCAGCGATAGGACAATCCCTCATCTCTGTCCTCTATTTCACGGGAGCCGTCCCACGCGCGGTTCCATACCTGACGGAAATAGTGGCGGCTGTTCCAGAACATTCCCGCGAGAATGGCGAAGAAGCTGCCGAACGCCTGTTCGCGGACAAAAGGGAAATCGGGTGTCGTATCCAGGGCCAGATGGGCGGACAGAACGAGCTGCGCTTTCCAGAAAAGATAAAAGAACCACGACGAAAACAGGAGATCGAGGGGCAGCAGGTATCCCAGACCGATCGCGAACGGATAAAACGAATAGGCCGTAAAGTCAACCGCGCTCCAGGGACGCGTCGCGAAGATTCCCTGGCCTGTCATATCGACATACTGCAGATTGAGCGTTGGCACGTTGGGATAAAGATAGCCCAGTCCGTTCAGCAGTTCGATAATCGCAACCAGGCTGAAACCAAGCCAGAACAAACGGTCTCGCCAGAGTCTGCCGCCGGGCTCGGTCATCTGGAGGGGAATTTCGATGACAGGGAAAGGAAGTCGTTCCCTGTCCTGCCAGCCCTGGCGAACCAGCACATTGATACACTGCATCGTCCCGAACAGCAGTACGAAAAACCCGGTCCAGAGAAGATCGGGACGCAGCCACGGACGGTAATTCTCGGGCTGGTAGAGACTGGAGTTGCCTTTGTAATAGGCATCCAGCGCCGTAGTGTCCGACACCATTAAGGCCGATGGCAGGTACTTCCCGAAGTGCTCTAGATAACCGTTGCCTACGGTTCCAAAGTGGTACGGGTGCGCCACCATTTGAATCAGTCCGGGAAGTGTGTCCTGGCCTCCGATCGCCGCGCCGACCGCGATCATGGAGTAAACCAGAAGAAGCTCGGCCTGGGTAAACGCAGCGCCTTTTGGTCCCCAGCGGCCCACGGCGGCATTGGCGATAAGCACCAGCGTGAGCAGGAAGAAGACGTTCGCAAAGAGAGAGATTGTCGTAAAGTAAGGCCCGGTCCCCACCCTCTCGGCGAGAATTATCCAGAAACTGTCGAGAGCGATCAGCGGCAGGGCGACCAGAAAGACATTCTTCCAGCGCAGCCGGGGGACCGGCGAAGCCGCCGATTCTCCTCCGTCTGCTGAATTATGGGTTGTGGTCGCCATGCTCGCTGTTTCGCTAACGGCTCGATTTGGTCGCCGAGGCAGCGGTCGCTTTTTCACCGGAACGAGCCGCCGCAATCTCCGCGGAGGTCGGCCAATCCATTGGCATCCAGCGTGGCAGGTTCGCCACCGATCTCCGCGCGGCATCCGATGTTGGCAGTCCCCAAACGGTGAAGAACGGGCCGAGATCCCTGCCCACCGCTTGAGAGAAGCGGGTCAGAAACTGATCATGCTTCTCGACTTCCGTTCGTGGGCGCTCCGAATCCGGCAGTCCCTGGTACTGCGCGAAGACCTTTTTGAACGGCTCCCAGCCGAATGTCTGGCGAAGCTGGATGAAAAAGGTCAGTGTCAGGAATGGGTCACTGTTCATTCCCTCAAAGGACACGCCGCCAGCCAGGTACTTGGTCAGCCGCTCCCGGCGTGTCGCGGGCGCGACCGCGCCGTGCGAGCCAGTGTAGTTCGGATCCGTCCCGTTAAACTGCTCACCCCCATAGAGCGAAAATAAGTTGTTCGTCACCTCACCAAGCCCGCTCCAGGTCCACTCCGGTCGCTGATGATTATGGCCCAGTTCGTGGTAGAAGCCCCAGGTCTTGTTGCCGTCATTTCCCCGAAGCAGAGACAGGTTCACAAAGGATCGATCCACATCATCGTGTGTCATGATCGGGTAACCGGAATGCATATATCCCGCGCTTATCTCGATATCGACACAATAACGCTCCTGCCGCTTTCGTTCGCGAGGAATCCCGTAGAGGTCCGCCGCGGCATCCGCGACCTGGTCCCAGTACGCCGCGACCCCTGCCGGGTCTTTCAGATTCCGAACGACATAGGACGGCACGGTGATGATGATACGGTCTCCCTGAATTTCGGCCCAGGGAGCGGGTGCATTTTTCAGCGTTTCCCACTCTGCCGCAGTGGTTTTCCCCAGGACATAGTAGGGCTGTGCGACAGCTCCCGAGACAGTCACATTTACGGGACCCGCCTTGCTGTTTTCCGGAACTACGACATACACCGCTCCTCCAAACGCATTCGCGATCTTCATGGTTGGGGCTGTGATACGCTTTTCCACCGTGATCTCAGGGAAACGCGGCCACGTATCCAAATTCCATAATGTGTCCTTGTGCGCCCCGATCCGAACGCCGAAACCCTGACCCACTGCGGATGGCGGAAAGTTAACAGTAATAGTCTCACCGGGAGGGGCGTACAAACCGGTGGAGTGCCAGTTCGGAACCTTGGTGTCTATAGTCAGAGTTCGCCCGGTGATGCGCGGCGCTTCGGCGGGCACTGCACCGGGAAAAGCAGCGGCGGCGGGATGCGCTTTGACCGCTTCGGTCGGTGTCCGTGCGAGCTCGCGTGACTGGAACACGGCGGCGAGGCGCTCCAGCGGCTGATTCAATCCGACCGGGGCGTATTTGGTCGGAACTACAGTACCGGCTTTTGCGATCAGACGTTTTAGCCGCGGCAGATACAGCGTGTCGCTCTCCGGAAGGACATCGGATGCCTTTAACAGCACACGTGTTAGCGGACGGATGGACTCCGGCGACAATGCTCCACCGCCTTTCGCGAGCGTTTCCAGCTTTGTGATGGCGAGATTTGCATCGGGGATGTCGAGCCCCTGACCATCGACCACAAACGTCCCCTGTGGACCGGTGGGATCGGCGGTACCGCCATCTACCCCGATACTTGCCAGCGGCACAAGAAGTCGATTAAAACCGGAATCATTCGCGAGACTGCGGTCAGGGTTCAGCTGCTGCCAGCCCCAGCCGACACCGAACGTGATAAGTCCCCCACCTCGACGAACCCAATCCTGTACGGTGGCAGTCCGCGCTTCGCCTTTCGGTCCGGAAAACGCACCGGTATCGCCCAGGACCACATCGACGGACGCGAGTCCGGAGGTCGTGAGCGAATCTGCGGTCAGTGGCACGACGGTAAAACCTGCCGCCGTCAGAGTCGGGGTGGCGGCAGCCCAGTCGAGCACTCCGACACGAATGCTTTTTTTGCTCCCCGCCGCCCAGCGAACGGCGTTCGTAAGCAAAGTGGCAGTGTCCGCGTCCTGCAGTCCCGATGTACCGATAAAGTTCCCATGACCGTAAACCACCACCCGTCCCTTACCGGCATGGGATGCGGCGACAACAGGGGCGCGTTCCCGCGATTGTGAACCCGTAACCACGGGAAACGCGGATTCATTCAGAAGGGTAAGGGTGGCGGCAAGCCCCCCCGGCGCCCTTATTCCCTTTACTCCCTTGAGAAGCGCGGCCCGGTCCGACGCGTCCGCGCCGCCTACCGGCACCGAAGCCTGCCCCTCGATTGCCGATACCGGAGCGGCAGGGAGAATACCTGCCGAGAAACCCAGCACGGCGATGGTCGCCAGAACAGGCGCTGCACTGCTGATTACTTTCATTTTATTCTTTCTGCGCCACCGCCGCGCGAGTCATTAATCTGCCTGGATTGACCACTGGGCAGGTTTTGACGAACCGTACTTGGTCCACTTGACATGCCCATCTCCAAAGATTCCAACAAAGCCGGCATTGTGCCGTCCCCGAACTTTAACGCCTATATAGGGATTGGGGGTCCTGGTTGGATTCGCGATCATATATCCGTAGTCGTTCTCTACATCGGAACCGACATCCGGGTGATTTCCTTCGACAACCCACAGGGAACCTGCCGGATCTTCAACATCAGAATCTAATAACGTAGTCCCAGCCCAATAGCCACCCGTGAGACCAGCATAGCCAGTTTTGCCTGCGGTGACAAATCCTGGAGTAACCTTCGTAGAGTTTGCCCCAAAACTGTTAGCACCTCCGGGGCCACTGACTGAGTTAAAGGCATTCCAACACCAGCTGATGCGGTCACAGCCGGGGCAGGCTGCAGACGTATTCTCGGGGTTCGGTTTTGTTGGGTAGTCTGGCCAGATTGCATAGCTTTGATTCGTGGCATCGTCCGTGGGGCAGACGAAAACCCCTTTGTTCTTGATGTAAGGCTGCAGCGATTGATTCCAGTAGATCAGAGCGGAACCGGAGCCCCATCCGGGAGAGTAAACACTGCCCGAGACACCATAGCTATACGGCACCCAGGTGCTGTCGTTATCAGCAAGGTACTGCATTGCCGCAAGACCGATCTGCTTGGCATTGCTGAGACAGACGGTCTGCCGCGCCTTATCGCGTGCCTGGGCGAAGACAGGAAAAAGAATAGCGGCGAGAATGGCGATGATGGCGATAACAACGAGAAGCTCGATCAGCGTAAAAGCAGCGCTTTTGTTGACGGATCTGCTGCCTGCGGTGCAATACGTTGGTGTTTGGTTCATGGTTCTGCCTTCCTTTACCGAATGGATGCATCAGGCCGCCGGACGATTCCGGCGAGGATAAAGTGCGCTGCCCCTTTACAGCGCACTCGGGTTGCAGAGGTTACAGGCTGTCATAGCCCCCAAAAAATGAATCCTTCCTGAACCTCAGGGGACAATAAGCGAACGCGTTTTGAGTGGCGCACACGATTCCCGCACCACGATATGCGGTCGGATTTGCCGGTCAAGAACGTCGGATCTGCCCTCATTCATCAGGTCAAGAAGCAGGGAGACCGCTTCCTTCCCCTGCTCCAGTCGAGGATGATGAACGGTGGTCAGAGCCGGGTTCACATCGGCTGTCTCGCCGATGTTGTCATAACCGCACAGAGATAGATCGTCGGGAACCTGGATACCCAGACGACGGCAGTGGTTCAGCAAATGCAGCGCCCGGTAGTCGGAGGCGGCAAAAACAGCCGTAGGAGGGCTTGAAAGCGCGAGCAGAGACTCCAGCGCCTGCTCGTCCTGCTGACTGGTTGCGCCGTCCGAATCGTGAAAGAGTGCCGGATCAAAGTCCAGCCCATGAGACGCCAGCGCACGACGGTAACCGTCCCACCGGGGTGCAAACCATTCCCCACCGTTCGATCCCACATACGCAATACGCTGATGCCCCAGCTGCGCAAGATGCTGAACAGCCAGAAATGCCGCCTCTTCCATATCCACACGCACCGAGGGGTAGCCGGGAAGCGGTGGATTCACCAGCACGTAGGGAGCGCCGTGACGCATTGCCATCTGTACGCCCTCACAGTAGCCGGCCCAGTCCATCGCGAGGATAATATAGCCCACTGCTCGCTTGTCGGCATCGGAAGCCGAAATCGAATCGAAAGACGTTGGAGAGACGGTGTGTACGGAAGCATTCTGCAGCGCCGCGGCCTCGCGTATTCCCGCCATCAAGTCAAATATCTCGTGGCAGAGCTCGACAGGACTTCGAAGAACCTCCGCCTCACCAACGAAGAGCAGACGGATAGTCGCCTTGCTGCTGCGCCGAATGGCAAAGGTCCCCTTGCCGCGTCCCCGCTGACGGCGGATAAATCCGTCCCGCTCCAAGGATTCCAGGGCACGCCGCACGGTCACGTGGCTGGCATCGTAGATCCCACAGAGTTCGGGAAGCACGGGCAGCTGCTCCAGGTAGGCGATTTCGCCGCGCGTGATCTTTCCTGCAAGATCATCATAGATCCGCTTGTGGATCAGCGGAGAAAGCGGCGAGTCGCTGGACGCAGTATTCGATTTATTTGTGGTGTCCAGCAAGAGAAGAGGCCCTTCCGAAAAACTTATATCACTTTAACTAAAAGTGATTGCATTTTTACACAGGATGGAAAACTCTGTCAATAGTTTCGATAAAAATATTCGTTAAGTTTTCAGGCAGGTGTTTGTTCGTACAACGCGCAATGAAAAAAGCAAGGAGCTTATTAACGTGTCACCTGATTTTTTGAGGAAGATGGAACGTCACCCAACCCTGCTGAACCGCGGAACGTCTGTGCTTGTCGTTGTTGACATGCAGGAGCCGTTTCTCGGGGCGATTCACGGGCGCGAGGCATTGACGGCGAACGTCCTGCTGCTCTGCCGCGCGGCCCGCCTTCTGCATGTTCCGATTATTGCCACGGAACAGTACGCGGAGCGCATGGGCCTGGTGGTCCCCGAGGTGGCGGAAGCCATTGGAGAGGGTCTGAAACCAATCAACAAGCTCAGCTTCTCCTGCGCGGAATCCGAGGAGTTCCAGCGTGCTCTTATTGCGGCGGGAAAGCATCAGATAGTGGTGTGCGGGGTAGAGACCCATATCTGCATCTCGCAGACCGCGCACGATCTCCTCCACGCCGGTTACCGGGTCCATGTTCCTGCGGACGGTGTTTCGTCACGGACGCTGGAGAAACACAAGCTGGGAATGGAACGGATTCGGGATTCTGAAATCAAGCCCTGCGCTTCCGAGGCCGTCGTCTATGAGTGGCTTCAGGAAGCCGGCACCCCAGAGTTCAAGGAGATACTCCAGCTGGTGAGATGAGCTTCCCCGCACCCCACCAGTCCTTCCAAATCACCTAATCAAGCGGGAAGTGTCGGCTCGGGATGAACGAGGACGCGCGTAAACCGTTTGTCCGCGATCTGAGCCCGTACCGCGTCCTGCACCGCATGAGCGATCTCATGGGCGCGGTAGAGTGGCAGTTCCCGGTCCATTCGGACATCCAGTTCGACAAAATAGTCGAATCCCATCTTTCGAACAAAACATTTATCCGTCCCTACGACTCCAGGTACGGTCAGACTCACCCGGCGAACGGCGGCCTCAAGCTCCACGTCCGGGTGGGCGTCCGTCAGCTCGTATAAAGCGCCACGCAGAATACCGAACCCGTTCCAGGCGATCCAGCCGGAAGCCAGAAGAGCAGCCCAGTCGTCCGCGCTGGACCAGCGCGGATCAGGGGATAAGCGAGCACCGATCAGAGCGACCACAATACCAACGAACGCCGCCGCGCTGGTGATGACATCGCTTCTTTGGTGCTGCGCGTCCGCCTTGACAACACCGCTTCCGGATTCGCCGCCGATACGAGCTATGTAGCGGGCTAAAACCTCTTTCACGATGACGACGGCGATCAGGACCAGAAGAGTCCACGGCGCGGGAAGCGTGTGCGGGTGGCGGATTTCACTCAGACTTTGACGCCCGATCTCGTAGGCAGCGAGGAACAAAAACACGGCGACGACCACGGTTGCCAAGGGCTCGGCCTTGCCGTGCCCCTGGGGATGATTCTTGTCGGGTGGTTTCGCCGCCGCCTTGAGACCAACCAGTATGAGCGCGGATGAAACGACGTCCATTCCGGATTCGATGGCGTCAGCGATCAGTGCATAGGTGTGTCCCAGCAGGCCCGCCGTAGCCTTGACGACCACCAGCAGCAGATTGACCCCGATACCGATCAGAGTCGACCGCATACCTGCTTCCGCGGGGTGTGGCAATGGTGCGGCAGGCAGATCATTGGGAGCAGTATGGGGCAGGCTCATCCGTCAATTATATCGAACCTACGATGACCCTACCCGCATAAGTGTTACTGCGCAGCCCTCAGTGATCTATTTATGGTCTCCACGTTCCGGCGGCAGAGCCTTAAGATAAGCGGCGATGGCATCGGCCTCCTCCGCTGTCAGTTTCGAGTAGCTGGTAAGGATCAGGCCCGCCATCGCAGACTGTGCCAGTCCGCCGTCCGGCCTTGTTCCGGTCCGCAGATACCGGGCGATGTCCCGCTGGCTCCACCGGCCGATACCGACGATACGATCCGTCGTCAGGTTCGGGGCGAGGACACGACCGCCACTCGTTTCCAGCACTCGCCCCGTCAGCTTTGCCGTGCCGTGTGCGCTCTCCTCAGCGGCATGGCAGTCAACGCAGGCGGAGACGTTCTCCACCAGATACCGTCCGAGTGCGACTGGCTCTGTCGGCGCTGAGTCTGGCGCAGGAGGTAAATCAGCGCCAGCCTGCGGTTCGACTGTCATCGCTCGTTCCGGTACCGGATTCGTCACGGGGCGAAGGCGTCGGAGATAGGCCACAAGCGCCTTGACATCGCTCCTCGCCATACCGTGATACGCACGGGACGGCATTATTGGGGACAGGCGATACCCGCCTGGGGCGATGCCGTCCGTGATCGCGAGCTCGATATCCCTGTCGGTCCAGTCACGGATGCCGCTGTAGGGGTCCTGCGTGATGTTCGACGCCGGAATCGTGCCGAACGTTCCCACGAACCGCTCCCCGAACGGCGCGGCGCGGGGGAACAGGTCGGGCCGCCCCTCCTTCCAGCCCGCGAAGTTCGCGCCGTGACAGCCACAGGCCGATGCGATCTGCAGAATGTGCCGACCGCGCTCCTCCAGAGGTGTCGTGGCCTTGGGCGGCTGTGGAAGAAAATCGGCAGCGACCGCTCCTGCGAATCCGACAGCGCCGATCACGGTCAGAATGAACGTGCGGGAGAGCGGATGGATTCTCTGTCGGATCGTGGTCATTGTAATTTCCCTAATGCTCCTACTGTAAAGTGACAGTACAGGAGACCGAACCACCTAGCCGCTTCCCTTCAAGCAGGCCAAGCGTGACGCCATATCCACGGTGACTGTACCGCGCTCCAACATTGACACGCCCCGCCACCACCTCGCCCAGCGCAGCGACACCATTGCCGCTCCACACCTCCGCACCGACAAACGGCTGATTTCGATACAGGCCGCCGCCATAGCCGGCGTGCAGCTTGACCGCGAGGTTCCGCTTCCCGGTCAGCGCCTCGACAAAGTACGGAATGACGTATTTGCTGACGACGAGATAGCCGCTGCGGTTCGCGCCCGATGTCCCAAACGCATTCAAAACCCCGGCGGAGACCGCAGGCAGGAGAAGCGTCTCCGGAACCAAATTTATTTTCGCATTCAATCCCGTACCGCCGCCATTTTCGCCGCCCGAATTAATACCGATCTCCCCGCGCTCGTCAAACCCCAGCAGGGCTCCTGCCATCGTCCTATGGCTCCCCGACGCAAGCAGTGTCACCTCGCGCCTTCCAGGTACGTATGCGCTGGGGGCACGAAGCAGGCCTGTCATGGATTCGAGTCCCGGCAGGCGCGCCTCTGCCGCGGGACGAACACGACTTCCGTCCTGCACCTGTGCTCCTGCGGTAGCGCATTGGGAAAGTCCGACCGCGGAAACCAGAACCGCGCGGGTGGTGCGATAAAGTCGATGCGGGTTCATGTGAAGTGGGCACCTGCCAATGGGGAGTACTACGCGCCCGCAGGCGGTCTGTGGGAAACGTGTCTCGATTCGCGCTCAGTTCAGGCTACCCAGAGGATACCTCAAAAGCCACAGGACTTTTACTCAATGCAGGCTGGAAACCTGAGAAGATAAATTTGGAGCGCCGTCTGCCCGGAGCTATTAATTCTTGACGCCCCTATCGGCCCCCGGCTATACTTTCCCTATGACAACGACGACTTCCGAGGCTCCCATGACATCGACTGAACCGACAGGCATCGAAACTAATCTAAACGAGACCCGCGAGTTTCCACCATCCCCGGCGTTTACCGCCGCCGCCAACATCGCTGACCCGGCGATCTACGAAAAAGCCGCGGCGGACCCGGAGGCTTTCTGGGCGGAATGGGCGGGGAAACTCGACTGGATCGAACCCTGGCAGACCGTTTGCGAGTGGAACCCACCGCATGCGAAGTGGTTCGTCGGCGGGAAGCTGAACATTTCGGCGAACTGCCTGGATCGGCACATCAAGTCGGCACGGCGGAACAAAGCCGCGATCATTTTCGAGGGCGAGCCCGGCGATTCCCGTGTCCTCACCTATTACGATCTGTGGCGCGAGGTCAATCAGTTCGCGGGAGTCCTGAAGAACCTGGGCATCAACAAGGGCGATCGGGTAACCATCTACCTGCCGATGATTCCCGAGGCCGCGATCACGATGCTTGCCTGCGCACGTATCGGAGCGATTCACACGGTCGTCTTTGGCGGTTTTTCCGCAGGAAGCCTGCGCGAGCGAATCAACGACTCCCAGAGCAAGCTGCTGGTAACCGCCGACGGCGGGTGGCGTCGCGGTAACGTCGTCACGCTCAAGCAGGCGGCGGACGAAGCCCTGGAAAACAACAGCTGTCCGACCATTGAAAATGTCGTTGTCGTCAACCGCGCCGCTGATCCTCGTCACGCCCCGTTTACGGAAGAGCGCGACCACTGGTGGCATCGACTGATGGAGCATGCCCCACGTCTGACGGAACCGGAGCCCATGGATTCCGAGGACCCGCTTTACATCCTCTACACGTCCGGTTCGACCGGCAAACCCAAGGGGATTCTCCATACCTCGGGCGGCTATCTCACCCAGGCGCTCGCGACTTCGCAGTGGACCTTCGACCTCAAGGACGAGGACGTCTACTGGTGCACCGCCGATGTGGGATGGGTCACCGGACACAGCTACGTCGTCTACGGCCCCCTCGCGGCAGGCGCGACGGTGCTGATGTACGAAGGAGCGCCGGACTGGCCGCATCGGGACCGTTTCTGGAGCGTCATCGAGAAATACGGCGTGACCGTCTTTTACACGGCACCTACCGCGATACGCGCCTTTATGAAGTGGGGCACGGAGCACCTCGAAAAGCACGATCTTTCGAGCCTACGGCTGCTCGGGTCCGTCGGCGAACCGATCAACCCGGAAGCCTGGATGTGGTACCACAAAAACGTGGGGGGAGAACGGTGCCCCATCGTCGATACCTGGTGGCAGACGGAAACGGGATCTCATATGATCACCCCGCTCCCCGGCATCGTTGACACGAAACCGGGTTCGGCGACACGTCCCTTCCCCGGGATCGCCGCGGACGTCGTCGATGAGAGCGGTGAGTCCGTGCCGAAGGGCGGGGGCGGATTCCTCGTTATCCGAAAACCGTGGCCCGGCATGCTTCGCACGATCTGGGGGGATGACGACCGCTATCAGAAGACTTACTGGAGCAAGTTCGGCGAAAAGAACCTGTACTTCGCAGGGGACGGTGCCCGGCGCGATGAGAACGGCTATTTCTGGCTGCTTGGTCGCGTCGATGACGTGATGCTGGTGGCGGGCCATAACATCTCCACTATGGAAGTAGAATCCGCACTGGTTGAGCATCCGGATGTCGCCGAGGCCGCGGTCATCGGACGGACCCATGACATAAAGGGACAGGCCGTCGCCGCCTTTGTCACTGTCAAAGAAGGCGTTCGCCAGACATCCGAGCTTGCGGGCGAACTAAAGGAGCACGTCGCGAAAAAACTGGGAGTCATCTGCCGTCCGGACGATATTCTCTTTTCCGCCGAGCTTCCCAAGACACGCTCCGGCAAGATCATGCGGAGGCTCCTCCGAGACATCGCGGAAGGCCGTGCCCTAGGTGACACAAGCACTCTCGCGGATCCAACCGTCGTCGCCGGTCTGAAAGACAAATACGAGGCCAGCGAGAGTTGACAGGAACGGTTCAGCACGCGCGAAATGCGGTGATACGGTATAATCGTCCCACCGCATTTCGCATTTTTCGTGTTCAACCGGACACTTCAGTTCTGAAACGTATCACGTTATCTAAGGAGAATCGGTCTGCCACCGGCGGCAGATCCTACAAACAATGTCTACAGTCCCCGCTGCCTCAACATCCCCCGCGACGGTCACGATTCGCCCTGCGACAGAGCAGGATTATTCGGACGCCACCAACCTGTTCCGCTCAACCATGGGCGGCCAGTTTGTGCTGGACACGGATCTCTGGGAAGCGGTATGTACCGCGCCCAGTCATCGGGCATTGGTGGCAACAGATGCTGATAACGCCGTTGTTGGCATGGCGATTGTCGTGGTGAGCGACCGCATTCGCCTGGCGGCGGGAACGCGGCGACGACGCTATCATCTCGACGAGTTGATAGTGGCCCCGGAGAAGCGTCGCCAGGGTATCGGCAGAGCCCTTCTGGAGCATGTTAAATCGATGGCTCAGCAGGATACGCCGTCGTATATTATTATCAACTGCGATTTTATGAATGTCGCGGCACGGCGCAGTTATGAGGCAGCCGGACTGCATTTGGTTCGCCAGTCCGCCGACCGGTTCGAGGTGGCTTTCAACTAAGGCGTCGTGCTGGTGCTGCTTTCGGACCGCGGCTGCTGCTTCACACTGACGGACGGCAGAATGGAACGCATACGTTCTGCCCATTGCGCTGCCAATGCACCGGGTTCGTTATTTCCATTGGTCTCCGCCAGTTTACGATCCACGGTGATAAGCAGTCGGTCGCGGACATAGATACTCGCGTCCTGGTATGGGCGAACCTGTTTAACCACAATGTCCTCCGGGGTCAAGTTCTCCGTTGACAGTATATTCTGCAGGCGGTCCTGTACCGCGGCGCCGCGCTGTTCCGCCGTATATCCGCCCGCCCCCGTACGGATTCGCATGAGAATCTGCCCGCTATAGGTCACGGTGCCAACGGGAGCCTGTTGAACAGCAAGTGCGGGCCCGCCGGTAAGAACCGTAAGCAGAATGCCGCTCGTTGCGAGAACGCGTTTTATGTTCATTTCTGTAACCCTTTACTACTGGACTAGCTGCTCCTTACCCACCGTTTTCCGGACGGGAAACCGCCTGATCCAGGCAGATTAAGCAGCTGTACCAAAGTACGGAGAAACTTCGCGACTCCCAGGAGACACTTGAGGCAGGATTATGGCTGCCCAGAGACCGCAATTCGGGTCAGGGCTTCGCCGAGCTGTGGGTTACGGAACCGGAGCGTCTTCCGATCATAGATATTTCCGGTGTCCCATAACATCGGAACGCAGCCAAGCGACCGCGCTGTTTCGCAGACCGTGGTCAGATACTTCACCACGCTGGTCGTGTCTTTGTTGACGGTGGGACAGCCGAACTCGCCGACGACGACCGGAATGCCCTTGTCCAGGAAACGTGCTTTCAGCGGCAGCATGTCACGCTTCACCGCTTCCACCTCACTCGGTGTCCCCCAGGTATAAGCCGCCTTGCCCCAGCTCGCGTCTTTTTCCAGGATCGCGAAGGTGGGCGGGCTGTAATAGTGGACAGACACCATGCTGTGCTTGACCGAATCCCGAGGCATACGGAAGGCGGGATCGACGGTGCGGCCAATGTCGGTTCCGTAGCCCGCGATGAGCAGATAACGACGACCATTGCTGCCCCCGGAGGCGCGGACGAGATCCGTGAACTCCTGGTTGATCTTATTGAGAAGCAGGTACGCCTTATCCTTCTGATCGGGCTTTCCACCGTAAACGTTCCAGAGGTCCTCGAAACTGCCCTCCTCGTTCATCGACTCGAAGATAAGATGGTCGGAGTGGTCCTTAAAACGAGCGGCGACCTGGCGCCACACCGCCTTGTACTTCTGCTTCGACCCATCGTAGTCGGTCGAGAACTTATGAATCCAGCCGCCGTCCCAGTGGATGTTGATAATGACGTACATGCCGTTGTCGAGGCCGTACCCCGCTACCTGCTCGACGCGTGCCATCAGCTCCTTGTTGATAACGTAATCCGGCCCCGGCCCTATCAGGTTCGACCAGGCAACGGGAACGCGCATCGACCGAAAGCCTGCTGCCCGAACCCCATCGATCATTTTCTTGTTCGTGACGGGGTTACCCCAGGCGGTCTCGTAGTCGCGGACGGTCTTGCCTTTGATGCCGGTAGCTTCCAGGGTGTTACCCAAATTCCAGCCGACACCCATCCGCCGGGCAAAGACGATTGCCTCCGACTCGGATGAGCCAGCAGGCGGGGCGGCGAACGCCGCCGTCCCAAGAATGATAGTCGCGACAGTCAGGACGCCCATGCGGCAGGCGCTCGCAAATTTGTTGAACATATTCTCTCCTAGAATCAGGTGCTGAATTAGCGTTAATTCAATATCTATCCTAGGGTTCCCGATTGGACGTGGAATCTCCTCCTGCGCCCGTAAAATCGAGATTGACGGACTGCCACCAACTTTTTGGCCGCCCCTGACAGGAGAATTTTGCCAGTTAGCAGATTAACAAGAAAGATTTAGAGACCGGACAACCGGTCTCAGCCTCATCCTCTGCGTATCATCTGCGTTTTGTGCGCTTTTTGGGGTGAACGATACGAACGCGCAGGTGCTTGACGCCGTGCTTGCGGGCACGGGCGTGGCTGCCAACCGGCAGACGAACGTCAATACGCCGCCCTTTAACGGCACCCCCGGTATCATCG
>JAZKEA010000277.1:0-11897 GCA_040387315.1 Armatimonadota bacterium
GCGCCGACTGGTGGTCGTCTTTCAGCCGCACCTGTATTCGCGTACCCGCGACCTGCAGCGGGAGTTCGCCGAGGCGTTGAGTGGGGCGGACGCCGTGTACCTCTGCGACATCTATGGCGCCCGCGAGGCGCCCATGGGCGGCGTGACGGTCCGCGAGCGTCCCGGCGACGCCGGTATCTCCCTGCAGGCGCGCGTTTCCCTGAAAACAACGGCCCCGCTTCAAAACCGGACGATGGCGCTCGCCACTAGCCAAACCATCGGGCGGGCGGCACGACCCCTGCAGCGCCGACCGCTTTCCGCCGCGGAGCGAACGGCTCTGCTTGCGGCGGCGCGTCCTGTGTTCGAAAAGAACGGCGTCTCGGACTCCGACGCGCAGTCCGCCAAAATCCTCAACGCGGCGGCGCTGAACCTGGATAGAGTCGGACGGCACGAGGCTGTCGCGCGCCTGCAGACGGGTCAGGGAAGCGGACCCCGGTGCGACCTGTTCGTTATCGCGGAACCGCAGGGGGAGAGGGGCTTCACGCTCGGTCTGACCGTGCTGAATAAGGATAAGCGCACCCCGACAATGGAGGACATCAACTATATCGAGCAGGATCTGGTGGACGCGCTCGATCTGAACCGGGACGGTATCGCCGAAGTCGTGACACGCTCAGTTTACTATGAGAGCCATGACTACACGATCTTCCAGAAGCGCCGAAACGGCAAATGGCGCAAAGCCTACCGCGGCGCGGGCGGCGGGGTTTAATGGGAAAGTCATAGATACCAGAACCTGTAATTTTGCCGCCAGGAAAATTTAATAGAGTGATTGCCTGATAAAACGGAATATTCGTTGTAGAATCTACGAATGCGCCTGGTCAAGAAATCTCAGATCACACGGGCAGCGCCATGCCTGCCTGCTTTGCCTGTCCTCATCACTGTGCTCTCTTGTCTTCTGCTGAGCACCTATGCCCTTACCGGTTGTGGCAGCGGCGGCAATAGAGGGGGTGGTTCCACACCGACACCGACGCCAACCCCGGCATCTACGCCGACCTCGACCCCGACGCCAACCCCGGTAACATCGGACACGCCTGCGCCGATGCCCTCGGAGGCACCGACGCCCACGCCCACCCCCTCGGAGGCACCGACACCCGCACCGACGCCGACGCAGGCACCGACCCCGGCGGCATCGGACACACCGACGCCTTCCCCTTCCCCCTCCATTCCCGGTACGCTTCCCGTGCCTAACCCGTTTCCCTCCACCGGCGACCTTCCGGTAGTCATTGACTAGAATCGAAAGACAAGACCACAAGACCATGCGCCTCCGTAACACAAAACGCACTGCCGTATCATCCTGGGCGGCACAAACGATGACCGCCTCTGCCCTGCTGCTGATCCCTTTTGTCGCGGGGGGGTGTGGCAGCTATGCGCCCTCTGCCGGGCACTCTCCTTCTTCCGGAAGCAGTTCTCCACTGACGGGCACAGGACGAGCGAGCATCAGTATTCATTGGCCCGCTGCTGAGGCGACGCGGCTGATCCCGGTGAAGGCCAACAGTATTCGCATCCGTTTGACGACGAACGAGGGAACGTTGGCTGCCGAAAAGCTGCTGACGCGACCGCAGACGGGCGGGGAAACGACGGCAAACTTTACCGATCTCCCGCTGGGAGAAATCATTGTCAGCGCGGTTGCGTTTCCCGCGACGGATGGGACCGGTATCGCACAGGCGCAGGCACAGACCAGTGCGACCATCGTTTCCGGTCTGAACAATCCGCTGGCACTGACGCTTGCGACGACGATAGACAATATCGAGATCACCCCGGCGGCCTCCATTCCGGTTGTCAGCGGCTCCCCTTTTCTGAAGGTCGGAACTCCGGGAAGTTTCAGTGCGGTCGCTAAAAACAGCAGCGGGGAGATCGTACTCACCGCCCCCACGCGTCTCCAGTGGACCTCCTCCGCACCAGGGCTTGCGGTTGTCGATGGGGCAGGTAAAGTAATTGGGATCAATCCCGGAAACGTTCAGATCGCCGCGACCGAAACCGAATCGGGCAAATCGGCGTCGATCTCCGTCACTATAGACCTGATTCCGACTACCAACGTGCGCTACATCTCCCTGGACACCAACGATCTGGTGTCGGATCGTCTGACCGGGACGATCTACGCGTCCACCCCTTCGCTCGTGGCGACGGATTACAATCTGTGTGTTATCAACCCTTACACCCTGTCTATCGAAAGGCCCACGATGGTAGGTGGCGGCCCCACCAAGTTAGCCATCTCGGACGATGGTAAGTATGTCTATATGGGCCTGAAAACCGCCACCAGCGTTCTCCGGTACAACACCGAGTACAAGATGCTGGATCGAAGTATTTCCCTGATGACCGGAGCCCCTGCCGGTCAGTTCCCCCGCTATGTGGAGGACATAGAGGTGATGCCCGGCCACCCGGAAACCGTGGCGATCGCGCGGCAGGAACCCGGCTCGCCACGGCATGCGGGGGTTGTCATCTTTGATGGCATCGTTCCGCGCCCGACAACGACGGGCTACCCTATTGGCAATTCCATTGTTTTTGGCACCTCCCCGGATCGACTGTATGGTTACAACAACGAAATTACGAGTTTTGAGTTCACGCGGTACAAAATCAATGCTCAGGGAATTACGGTCCAGGATTCGATTACTAGCGCTCAGAGTGGCCTGATAAACGGGTTCGGTCATCAGATCGAACACGACAGCGGACGGATCTACGCCACCACCGGCAGTGTGGTCGATGCGGAGACGCGTACCCTTATAGGAACGATTGCTGCAAACGGCCCGGTACGTCCCGCAGGCGATCTGAATCGTGTCTTTTTTGTCAGCCGGGGCACTGTAGCCAACCCGTCAGGCCCGGTGACTGTCCGCGCCTTCGACATGCGGACCTTGAAGGAGGTAGGCAAACTGGAGATTCCCGGTGAACTCGGCACTCCGGACAGCCTGGTGCGCTGGGGACCAACGGGCCTCGCGTTCCGCATCAAAAACTCTAACTTTGGCAACGGTTTCCCAAGTCGTGTCTACTTCATCACAGCCGTTCCGGAGCCGTAGAACAAGGGAGCAGGGCTATTCTGTCAGTTGTGCTTTAGCAGGCACGGCTTGTTAAGGGGATCAGAATAGTTACCTGTTAGAGAAGCGCCGAGCCACTGGTTCAGCGGGAATGGTTTGCCGTCTCGCGCCAACCGACAGCCTCAGTATTTTGGGACGCCTCACGGAACGAATTGCAGATAGGTTTAAGTAGGATAGATACTGAAACTGCTGTCTTTATCGAAAAACAACAATTTCACTTAATGAATGTTGCTCCTGGGCCTGTTCCTCCGCTCCAAGACAAATCACCGGGATCAATGCGTACCTGCTGAAGCATAGATATCCAAGTCTTTTGGATTTCCTCGCGCTCCTGAGGGGAATTTGTCTGCCAGTAGGTAAACCTTAACTTACAAACATCACCTGACCTCGCAAAGGTGAGCGTTCTTATCTCTTTAATTCGTGGATCTGAGTTCTGCAACCTGGTGACACGATACTGGCCGTTAAATCCTCCAGATCTGAATCTGGACCTGTGGATCTCCCTGGTATTCCTGAACAGAGGCATCTGTGATATTTGGTTTTGCCTGCTGATGGAATTTTCTAGCCAAAATGAATCGAACAGGGGTATATCGTACGGTATACCGACGGTGTCGAGAGCAATCTGTCTGAAGGGTTTATCCTGGAGGAAAACCGTAGAAGTGTTGCCCGACAGATTTTGCGAATGCTTTTTCGCATTAGGGAATTGGAGAGCAATCTTGCCGGAAGCCTGCTTTGGTCGGATTGATGCGATGAGGCACAGTCCTCCAATGACAACCGGGACCAATACCAAAAGAAAAGATTTCTTCAAACTCAAAGCCCTCCAACGCCGCTGTTGCTTCGCATACTTTCACTTTCGTAAAACGGCATTCCAGCAGGTATGGTTACGGGTATTTTTTCTGACTTCGCGTGCTCTGGAATCTTTTCGTGATGTGACCCCCTACCGGTTACTCGTTAGTGCCGGACAGCCGCGCGTTCGTACAGCACCAGCTCGGTTTTCCGGTCGCTGTTGGGAAGAGATTTCATCATCACCCCGTTTTTTCCCGCCGATGCCTGTGCGAAAGCGGTTCGCATCCGTGGGGGGACTGGCAACAGAATTCCCAGCTGCGTGTTCTGGAAGCGGAATATCTCGGTCCCGTGCGGCATCAGAAAGCGAACCGCGACGGAGCCGTTTTCGACATGGTGAAAGGCGAAGTCTTCCAGAAGGTTTGGCGGGAACGCGTATTTGCCGTCGTCTTCCCCGCCAAAAAATTGACCGGAAAGCGCCTTCACCAGACCATCCAGCGTCGCGGGCGTGGGTATCTTTTCTCGTTTTAGAACGCGCTTCACGACGGTGTCCGCCAGGAGCGCCTTTCGGATGGTTTCCGCAGGGAACAGATCGGTCAGGCGCACGCGGCGTCTCGGATTGAGGACATCGACGGTCACAAACTGTTCGTTTCCGGACGGATGCGCCCCGCCATCCCAGGAATCATCCCGCTGGTAGCTCAGGTAGCTGCCGACCACGGAGAGCGGGGCAAAATCGACCTGGTAAAACGTGAAGACATCATCCGTGCCGGGTTTTCCGATCTCTCGCTTCACGGCTTCGGCGACCGAATAGACGGTTTTTCCGGTGGAGATTTTGGCTGCCGTCAGGTCTTTCGCATTCCAGAGGAACCGGTAACCCTCTGATGTGCAGGTCCAGTTGATCCGTGTCCCCGATGACTGCGCCTTCGCGGCGCTCAGGCTGAGGGATAAATAGAGAACGGTGAACAGGGAGAACAAGAAACGCATAACATTTTTCCTGAAAGGGCTACGTACCGTATTAGGCAGTGGTACTGTATCAAAATGCGGCAAAGCAGACAAGAGGGCAGGTTAATCGTGCTTCCCTGGAAAAGGACAGCGGAAACGGTACGATTTTTCGGTGTGGTCCTGGCGCTACTGATCGCGGCAAACTCTCCTGCTGCTGCCGCGCCGGATCTCGTTTTCGCGGACTTTGAGGCGGCGAAGCACGGCCAATGGAAAGCGGAAGGCAGCGCATTCGGGTCAGGCCCGACCCAGGGAACGCTGCCCGGACAGATGCCGGTAACCGGCTTTCGCGGGCGGCGTCTGATCAACTCCTTCCACGGCGGAGATGGGAGCACGGGCCGCCTGATCTCGCCGAAATTTGTCATCAATCGGGCATTTATCGCCTTTCTCATCGGGGGAGGAGGATACGCGGGCGAAACCTGCGTAAACCTGATCGTGAACGGGAAAACGGTTCGGACAGCGACCGGCCCAAACACCCGGCCCGGTGGATCGGAGCGCCTGGGGCCGAGCGGCTGGGAGGTCCGGGACCTTGTCGGGAAACGGGCGCGCCTGGAAATCATTGATGCCGCAACCGGCGGATGGGGACATATCACCTTGGATCAGATTAGATTTTCGGACACAAAACCGCGGATCGCCACCACGCTGGTGCAGAACGTTTCGCGGCGGCTTACGCCCGAGAAGCGATGGCTCAACTTCCCGGTCGCGGCGGGCGGGCCCAAACGACGTATCACAATCTCCGCTGACGGCAAAACGGTCCGGACGTTTAACATCGCCCTCGCCGATGACGGCGAACCGGATTGGTGGGCTCCCGCCGATGTCCTGGAATGGAAGGGACAGCCGCTGACAATTACTGTAGACGAGCTGCCGGAAGGCTCCCGCGCTCTGGAGACGGTCAGCAATGCGGACAAGATCGCGGGAAGTGACACGCTTTATAAAGAGGGGCTTCGTCCGCAGTTTCATTTCTCCGCTCAGCGGGGCTGGCTGAACGACCCGAACGGTCTGGTCTCCTATAACGGCGAATATCATCTGTTCTTCCAGCACAGCCCGTTTACCTGGGAAGGGGACGCCAAGTACTGGGGGCAGGCGGTCAGCCGGGACATGGTTCACTGGACCGAGATCGGCGAGGCGCTGTCTCCGGACGCGCTCGGCGAGATGTGGAGCGGAAGCGCAGTCGTCGATCGGGACAATACCAGCGGTTTCGGAAAAGACGGCAAGCGGCCTCTGGTCCTGATCTACACGGCGGCAGGGAAGCCCTTTGTCCAGTGTCTCGCCTACAGCACCGACGGCAGAACCTTCACCAAGTACGTAGGAAACCCGGTTCTCGGCAACATCACGGACGGCAACCGCGACCCGAAGGTGTTCTGGCACGCGCCCACGAAGCGCTGGGTACAGGTGGTCTATGTCGGTAAGGACGGTGGGCATACCGTCCACTTTTTTACGTCCCCGAACCTGCGCGAATGGACCCTTGCGAGCGTGACGCCGGGTCTTCCCGGAACCTCGTTTCTGTACGAGTGCCCGGATTTTTTCGAACTGCCCCTCGACGGCGACCCGAAGAGAACCAAATGGGTGCTGATGGGCGCAAACACTGAGTACGCGGTCGGCACCTTTGACGGGACGACGTTCGTGCCGGAAACCATACCCCTGCCCGGTCACTGGGGAAAGGGGTATTATGCCCCGCAGACCTTCAGCGACGAACCGCGGAACCGGCGTATCCAAATCGGCTGGTGGCAGACGGAAACACGGGGAATGCCGTTCAATCAGTCCATGAGCCTGCCGCTCGAACTCGGCCTGGTCTCCACGCCCGACGGGCCACGCCTGACCTGGACCCCGGTGAAAGAGCTGGAATCGCTGCGGCAGAAGGCCCATCGCTTCGGGGCGGTTACGGTCGCCGAGGCTGGGAAAACCAATCCGTTATCATCGGTCCGCGGCGAACTGATCGAACTCCGGGCCGAGTTCACGCCGGGAACCGCCCGCGAAGTCACGCTAAGCGTCCGTGGCGTCCCCATCGTTTACGATATGGCGCGGCAGGAACTGAACGTGAACGGTCACCGTGCGCCCTCTCCGCTGCAGAGCGGAAAACTGAGCCTTATCGTTTACGCCGACCGGACGGGTCTCGAAGTGTTTATGGGCGACGGTCTCACGTTCGTCCCGCTGCCGCTCAATCTGGACCCGGCGAACACGTCGCTCTCGGTCTCCGCGAGGGACGGCGAGGTCCACTTTGACCGTCTCGAAGTTTACGAACTGAAAAGTGCGTGGAAATAGCGGTATATCCGCAAGTGATTGGAGATGCGATATGCGTGCCGTACAGGTGACCCATCCCGGCGGTCCCGAAGTCCTGATTGTGGGCGACGAGCCCACCCCGGTCCCAACGGGGAACGAGGTTCTGATCGAGGTGTACGCGGCGGGCGTCAATCGGCCCGATCTTGCCCAGCGCGAGGGGAAGTATCCGCCGCCGCCCGGCGCATCGCCCCTGATGGGTCTTGAGGTCGCGGGTGTTGTTGTGGCGCGGGGCGAGCAGGCGACACTTGCTATGGGCGAAGCCGTCTGCGCCCTGGTTCCCGGTGGTGGCTACGCCGAATACTGCCTTGCCCCGGAAAGCCACTGCCTGCCGATCCCGAAAGGCTGGTCGTTCGAGTCGGCGGCAGGCATCCCGGAAACTTTTTTCACCGTCTGGGCCAATGTCTTTCAGCTGGGCGGGCTGCGGCGCGGCGAGCGTCTTCTGGGCCATGGCGGCGCGAGCGGCATCGGCACGACCGCGATTCAGCTGGCTTCCGCACTGGGGGCCGAAGTGATCGCCACGGCGGGCACGGACGAGAAGTGCGCGGCCTGTATAAGCCTCGGTGCGAAACACGCGATCAACTATCGAACCGCTGATTTCGCCGAAGCGGTCCCGCGCCTGACGGACGGCAGGGGAGTGGATGTCATCCTGGATATGGTCGGAGGCAGTTACACGGCGAAGAATCTCGACTGCCTAGCGCCGGGCGGAAGGCTCGTGCAGATCGCGACACTGGAAGGGGCGAAGGTCGACATTGACCTGCGCAAAATCATGCAGAAGCGGCTCACAGTCACCGGGTCAACAATGCGTCCGCGAACTATCGAGGATAAAGCGATCATTGCCCGTGAACTGCGCGAAACCGTTTGGCCGCTTCTCGATACCCGGCAGGTCGATGTCATCATCGACCGCGTCTTCGATTTGAACGACGTCCGACTCGCCCACGAACATCTCGAACGCGGCGAACACATCGGCAAGGTCATTCTAAAAGTGAAGTAAGCCGATTATTCAGGTGACAGCGGAAACATCCAGAACATATACCTGACGATCCCCGTTTTCGTGGAGGGAGTCGATGCAAACAAGGCGACCGTCGCGGCTCCAGCGCGGATGCAGGTCACAGCGCAGCTCCACATCGCGGGGCGACGGCCCGTGAAAACGCCCAATGTCGATGCGCTGTTCGCTTTTCGGATCGAAGAGAATCAGCGTCCGATAGCCGTCTTTGTCGGGGTAGGTATCCGTCAAAATCCAGCGTCGGTCGGGCGAGTACGAGCAGTGACCATCGACGGTAAGAACGCCGTCGCCGAGCACGGTTCCATTGTCGATTCGGTCGCGGTCGGTAAGGGTGTAGTAGTGATCCCCGGTCACTGGACGCCGCGCCCACGCGAGAATCGTATCGCGGTCGCGCCAGTCGTAGTGGGAGACCATTTCCTCATCCAGAAGAACGAACGGGTCGCTGCCGTCCGGGGCGAGGGTCAACAGCCGTGTTTTCCAGCGGAACGTGCCATCGCTCCAGCGGTGAAGCAGACCGAACCGGCTGCCGTCGGTGTTGAACTGCGCGTGGTTGAACCAGTGTGTTCCGGGTACGGGTGATTCTCCCCATCTCTCGCCTGCCCGGACCGCGTCCGCGAGGGAGAGAATCAGACGCGTCTGCCCCGAATCCAGATCGGTGTGATACGCGCCGTCGTCGGCGGGTACGCCCGTATCCGCCCAGGGATCGGGTATACCGGCATAACCGCAGGCCGGATGCGTTTGCGCAAGTCGGGAGAAGTTGAGCGATACCGCATCTCTGCCGTTCGGACTGACTCCATAAAATGGCCGCGAGACCACCTGTTCACTTCCGGTGAACACATTTCGAATGATGCCGACAAATTGCCCGTCGCGACGGTCGTTATACAGTATCTCGTCAGGCGATTCGGGCCGCCACTGGAGCATCGCACCCTGCTGCCAGTTCCAGGCGCGAGTTTTAGCAAGGGGAATCCACCGGTCGCTGTCCTGAAGATCCACCATCCCGACAACTGCGGTATCGTCAGGCGCTGGTCGCTGCCCGGAGAAGTTTGCCTCCAGAGCGAGAAGGTACCGTCCTGAGATATCCCATGGGCTTTTCTCGTAATAGCCGAAAAAATGAGACCGGGGACCGGCAGTAACCCGCCGGATCGCTAACGACATGGTGGATAGCCTTTCACCCGATGGATCAAAAGGTTGTTACTGATGCCAGGGGCCACGGGCCATTAGAGGTGGGGCCGGTCCGAGTCGCTGCTGCCGGTGGGGCTGATTCGAGAGGCGGCGGGGTTGACTGTCCAGAGCACGCTTTTTTCTTCCTGACGTGTTTCCAGCCATGCTTCGAGCAGGCCGCGAAGCTCCGTGTTTACCGGCGAGCGGCGGTCAAGACGCTCCAAATACTCCTGTATATCGAGAATCGGCTCCTCGCACGGGGCGGTGTGCGGGGCTTTGTTGTCGCAGAGGATGACCCAGGTCCGCTCGGAAAACCGAATCGTGGACGCGGAAAATCGCGTACTGTTTCCGTTGACGTACTTGACGAGGGAATAAGCTGTTGCGCTGTCCATAAAGGGATGCCAATCCTGAGAGAGTGAGGAGAGTCGATGATACCTCCCCTCGCCGCCACATTGCGGTGCAGACCTATGATACAAGCGACCGCTCATGGCGGATGCAGGGGTAATGGGCGTATTCTGCAGGGATTTTCCCGGCAAAATCCTCGTAAGGCAGAGAGAAGGGTTTCGGGGCGGCTGTCGGTAAGGTAGAGATGTCTGAATATTTTCGCAGGAGTTGGCGTGTTCAATGAATGAATCTGGTGTTGGCAGCAGGGGAGGCAGTGGAGCAGAAGTCTCTATTCCTCATCTTCGTAAAAAAGGCAGCGCGACGCAGCTTATTGTCGAGGGGAAACCCTTTTTGATCCTTGGGGGAGAACTGCATAACTCCAGCTCCTCCAGCCTTGCATACATGCGCCCGATCTGGCAGCGGATCAAGGACCTGAACTTCAACACCGTGCTGGCCCCGGTTTCCTGGGAACTGATCGAGCCGGAAGAGGGCCGGTTCGATTTTACCCTGGTGGACGGACTGATCCACGAGGCGAGACGCCGGGAGCTTCGGCTGGTTTTCCTCTGGTTTGGAAGCTGGAAGAATGGGATGTCCAGCTACGTTCCGCTGTGGGTGAAGCGCGATACAAACCGTTTCCCCCGCGTACGCCTCCAGGACAACAAAACGGTCGAAGTTTTATCCACTTTCTCCGAGACGAACGCACGGGCGGACGCCGCCGCCTTCGCCGCCCTGATGCGGCATATACGGGCGGTCGATGGGGACAGCCACACCGTCATCATGGTCCAGGTGGAGAACGAGGTCGGTATTCTGAAAGACTCCCGTGACCGGTCGGAGGCGGCGAATGAGGCGTTCGCCGCCGCCGTGCCCGACGCGCTGCTGACCTATCTGAACAACAACCGGGCCGAACTTGTCCCCGAACTGCGGGAACGCTGGGACGCCGCCGGGGCGAGAACAGTAGGGACGTGGGAGGAGATGTTCGGCAGGGGACCGGAGACAGACGAGATTTTTATGGCGTGGAACTACGCCCGCTATATCGATAGTGTCGCTGCCGCGGGCAAAGAGGGGTACGCCCTTCCTTTGTTTGTCAATGCCTGGCTGAACACGCAGTCAAAGCACGGGGAGTGGCCTACCGGTGGCCCGCTTCCGCATACTATGGATATCTGGCTCGCCGGAGCGCCGCATCTCGATCTGCTGACACCCGATATCTATCACCCCGATTTCGCGAAGTGGTGCGCACTCTATACGCGGCGCGGGAATCCGCTGTTTATTCCCGAAATGCACCACCAGGCGAATGGGGCACGCAATGTCTTTTACGCTATCGGGCACCATGACGCTATCGGCACGTCGCCGTTTGCCTTCGATGCCATCACCGATCCGCTGGAGGCACCCCTCGGTAAAAGCTACGAAGCGCTGTCGTCGCTGTCGCCGCTGATCCTGGAGCATCAGGGATTGAACCGCATGATCGGGGTCCTGCTGGACGCGGAAAATCCCAGCGTGACCCACGAGCTGGGTGGCTACAAACTGACCATTAGCCTGGATGCGATCTTCGACTACAAAGCGGAGATCGGTTATGGACTCATCATTGCCACGGGACCGGACAGTTTTGTTGGGGCGGGAAGCGGTTTCCAGGTCTCGTTCCAGCCGATTGACCCCGCTCAGGGAAAAGTCGGCATCGGGAGTGTGGACGAAGGCGAGTATCGGCAAGGGAAATGGATCGCCGGACGACGCCTGAACGGGGATGAGAACGATCAGGGGAACCACTGGCGCTTTAACAATAAAAAGATCCACACCCTGCGCTGCAGGGTGTATTCCTATTCCTGACCAATTCCGGGGGTGCGCGTCCCAAACTCGGCACCCCTGGAAAATCTTTCTTGACAACCGGAAAAAACGGTGTAAAATCTGACTAACTAATCGGTTAGTTAACTTTTAGTTATCGTCTTGTTTGAGAGTAGTCCATCAGGGTCAATGCTGTCCTTATGAGTTTTCCGAAATCAACCGTTACCACCCTTAGCGATGTTGCTGCCCGCGCGAACGTGAGTAAAGTCACGGCATCGTCGGTGCTCAATAAATCGCGTTCCAACACGGGGGTCTCGGAGGTCACGCGGCAGCGGATACTCAAGATCGCCGCCGAGATGGAGTACCGCCCGAACGCCATCGCCCGTTCGCTGCGGCGGAAATCCACAAGCATCATCGGTTTCTACTGCGGACACGGCCTGGCGACCTCGCAG
>JAZKEA010000278.1:0-7099 GCA_040387315.1 Armatimonadota bacterium
TTCGGGCCGTGACACCGAGATGGCCCTTTCCCGTTTAGCCCGCCTTACCGAGCGTATCGCGGGGAACGGGGAACAAGCCGCCGCCATCTACGAGGAACAGCTTCGCCTCTTCCCGAACGGCTCTCTCGCTCTCGACGCGCGGTCGGCTCTGGGTCGGCTGGGGACACCGACCCTTGTCTTCTCCGCGGGGCAGCAGAACGGCGTCTCAGCCCCGGCGGTGGTGACTGCCGCCGCCACGGAAGCCGTTCCGATTCCCCAGGTGTCCGCTCTGCTGTCACCTGCCGGTGGCGCGGTGGTTCCGGGGCTGGACACCGAACCAACCTCGCCTCCCTACCGCGCCCACTATGTCAACAGCACCAGTGGGCTTTCTCTGAGTCCACTGGGCGGGGACGGTTCCCGTGAGCCTCAGTAAGCCACGCACAATTACGGGTGCGGAAGCACAACAATAGACAGCGAGTAGAGCACGCCAAAGAGCATGTGCGCCTGAGCACAAAAAGGCACATCGCCCGTCTTGTAGGCTTTTGCCAGCACAGGCACGGCGAGCAGAACCGCCAGGCAGGACCAGGGAAGCAGCCGCATCAGAACAAATGCGACCACCAGAACGACAGGTCCGAACAGCAGAGCGGCCTGGAAGATCTGACTGCCTCGCGGGCCAAGCAGCGACGCCACGGTATGTACACCGGACGCGTTGTCCGTCACCGTGTCGCGCATATTGTTGGCATGGAGTATCGCGTCCACCAGAAGAGTGACGGGCAGAGCCATGAGCAGAACCAACCCAAGCTGCCCGAGGGAGACAAGCGGTGTCTGAACCCCGTAGGCCCCAAGCGTCAGTCCCGCTCCGAACGCGAGCATGATCACCAGGTCTCCAAGCGCATAGCGCTTGAGAATAGGAGTGTACAGAACCGCGCAGGCGAAGCCTATCAGGGCAAGGGAAATGACCACAACAAGCAGATTTTCCGTTTTTGCCAGCAGCAGCAATGCCAGACCGCAGAGCGCCGCGCCTGCCATCAGTACGATTCCGAAGCGATGCATTTGCGCCGTCGTCAGCAGACCCTGCGGCAGGACACCGCTGCCATGATCCGGTTTCGTATCTACCCCGCGACGGTAGTCGTAGTAGTCATTTAGAACATTGCCGCCCGCGTGTGCCAGAAGCGCACCGATCAGCGTCAGGACTAGTATAAGACCATCAAACTGTGCCGGAGCGCCAAAATAGCCCCGTGCCGCCAGCGCAGTCCCGAGCAGTGTTGGCACAATACTTGCGGGAAAAGAGTATGACCGTACCGCCTGCCAGTAAACAGCGAGGGGAGGAGGCTGTCTTCTGCCACTGCTGTCATCGTCACCGCTCAAGATTGCCGCATCCATTACCGATACCTCCTTGGGATTGGAACAGGTTATCGCTCCGTTTGAAAACACGCTATTATAAGGTAAAATTCTCGTATTACCCTTCTTGTTCCCTCAGAATCACATCTCAGGATGTCAATTCAAGAATTCTCCCGCTCTGGCACCTGCCCTCTTCGCGTCGCCACTCCAGCAAATGTTGTTCATCTGGAGCACCTGATTATAAATTATGAATGAGACACCAAGACCGTCCTCTTCAGAAGAGACGAACCACTCCCCCAGCCAAGAAACCCTTCCTTCGGAACAGGAGGAGTTCACCCCTTCCGTTCTGGATGAACCGGGTGTCGATGTTGAGGAGTATCTCCAGTCCAAGCAGAAAGCGGCGCGCCGAACGCGACGGTTCCTGCAGTTTGCGCTTGGAGTAGCCGTTATCGCGATTCCGGTCACCTACCTGAAAATCAATGGCAGGTTGAACTCGAACACTGTGCGTCAGGCTCTCAATCAAAAAGTGGATGCGCCAACAAAAACTGCCGGCGGAAACCCGACGTTCAGTTTGGGTACAGATCCTTCTCCTCTCAAAGTTACAATCCCGAAAACAAAGAAAAGTAAGGCAGTTGCGCAGGATCTGACAAATTACGTCTACAAAGATCTGAAGGATATCAATCTGGATGAGCTGAAAGCACTCGCCGCTTTTGATAAGGTAACCGGCAAAAACTTTACAACGGATGCGGTTACTTTCACCGTTGTGCGGGACACCGTAATCCCCGCATACAGTCGTTTTACTCGACAGGCGGAAGCTATCCAGCCCAAAACCCTGGAAGTGCGCGCGGTTCATAAAATTTTCGTTCAATCCGCAAAAGTAAAGGAGCTTGCCTTTCGGCATTTGCTTGAGGGTCAGGGCGACAAAACGGCGGCATGGCAGTACGGAGTCAAAGCAGAGTTCGGTGCATCGGCAGAACTGGCGAACGTGTTCAAATCCAGCGTTAGCAGTCTTGCGGAGGATCAGGGAGTCAAGCTCCCGTAACCTCGGAACACCCCATACGTTCTCGAACTTCTCTTCGGTTCCTTGTTCGGAAAATTTCCCGGTAAAATTTACGTTTTACTTGTGGTGCTCAGGGTAGAATGGAGCAGAATCGACCTGGGATATTTCAGGTCGCCAAGTTCATACCTTGCCAGCCGTACCAGGGACGATTTCATGGGCGGTATCACAAGTGTAGTTTTGTTGACGTCGCCGGGCCCCGTTGGTGGCAGCGCAATAATCCCGCCGATGGCGGAACTTTGGTAAGAGAGAGGCAGAAGACAATGACAGTTCGAAATCTACTTGGTGGGGCTACTTTAGCAGCAGCCGCCACAATGCTTGCGGCGTCCGGTGCGTCCGCACAAGAATATACCTACTCGGTAAATTCGCCGACAGTAAGCCAAGTCATGGCGACGATTGGATCGACCAACGTCATCACAACAGGTGTCGCAACCACTGCCCCGCTAATTGGAGACGGATTTGTCGGTCTGACACCCTTCTTCAACTACAACCGCAACAACGATACCTCAGCAGGTTCCGCAGCAGGCAGCACAACGCTAACGGTTACAGCTTTCCGTAACGGCGTCGCGGCAACAAACACCCAGACGCTGGTTTATACGAACACCTTTACCAGCAACACAGCGGGTACAGGCGGCGTAACGCTCAGCGGCTTTTCGGCGAACTTTTCCACAGCTAGCTTCTTGTTTAACTTTGCTGCTGGTGGTGGATTCGGTGCATCGACGGTGACCCTCAGCAACTTTGGCTTCTCGAACGCGACCGGTGTCGCGGGGGCAAGCAACTCGACAGATGGCGTTGTTGGCTTTCAGAACATCACTGTTAACCCACCGCGGCAGACGGCAGCACCGGAACCGGGCAGCCTTGCGTTGGCCGCAACGGGTCTGATGGGCGCGATGGGTATGGTTATCCGCCGCCGACGTTCCGCTAAGTAATTAGCCCCACCCGTGCGAAAGCACTTGTGGTACAACATCAAAGCGGGCAAGAGATAAGTCTCTTGCCCGCTTTGATGTTGTAAATGGGGACATTTAAAAGCAAAAAGGAGCGGGACGAACAGTTCGTCCCGCTCCTTTTTGTGTTTGCGTCTCACAGACCTTTATTTCAGGGTCTTCTCGCCACCGTCCTGCTCCGGAGCACTCGTTTCGTCATCCGCTTTTTCCTGGGCCGGGGTCGTGCCGCTGGTCAGGTCCGGGTCATCCGGACCCGTGACGCCCACGCTTACATCCTCATCGGTTGCACTATCGCCTTCGGCGATATCTCGATCTATCTCTGCACTCACGAATAGTTCAGCCTTTCTCTTTACTTCGCAGCCATCTTAGGAGCCGCGACCGTAATTCCCATGTTGCTCGCTACGTTGTGGATCATTCCGGTATGGTTCTGGATGTCAGGCAGATACTTGGCGGCGTAGCTGCGGACATGCGTTTCGTTTCCATCTTCCATCTGCTTTTTGAACAGGGCAACCGTGGCATTGTGGTCCCGGACCTGTCCCTTCATAAACGCCTTATCAAATGACGCGCCGGACATGCGGGAAAGCATGCGATACTCGCGTCGATGCATCGGATCGGTATCCGCGGGCAATCGTACCTGGTGGAGTTGTGCTACAGACTTCAGGTCTTTCTGCGCGACTCCGTGCTGCTTTACCAGCATCGTCGCGATCATTCGAACCTTTTCGTTGCTGGACTTCTTCAGAGCAAGCTGGCTTGTCTTAATTTCAGCCATGTTACCCTGAGACACTTTCGTCATGAACTGCTTGTCCACGGCGTTCATTTTTTCATCTGCATGGGCTGATAAAGCCATGCTGCCCACCAGTGCCATCGTCCCCATCAACGCGCCCATGTTCTTCGCAAATCGCATTTTCAGTTCCGCCTTCTATTCGCACAAATACCGTGCGCAGATAAAGATAGTCTCGTTAGCTTCGGACCGCGTGACAGAAAAAGCCACAGGCGATTCCACTATGTCGTTTTTCTACCCGCTCAGGATGTGTTTTAAGCCTCTTGCTATAACCTTATTGCCTACAGAAGTCGTCTCAGGTATACTCCAGACACCATTTTAGATTTTGAGGATCGTTTTATGCTGAAACCACCGCCTATCGGGGATCAGGAACTAGCCGTGTTACAGTTTGTGACCGATCATGGAACGCCGGTCACGGTGCGTGAGGTGACGCAGGAATGGGGGGAACAGCATGATCCTCCCCTGGCACGCACGACGATACTGACAATGATGGAGCGTCTTCGCAAAAAGAATCTGCTGGTACGCGCCAAATCATCGGATGATTCGACCTTTCAGTACTCGCCGTCGCTGGAAAAATCGGTGTTGATGCGAGGACTGGTTGAGGATTTTGTGGATAAGACGCTCGGGGGATCTGTCTCTCCTTTTGTCGCTTATCTCGCCGACGCGAAAGACCTCAGCCGGGAAGAGATCGAAGAGCTCCGGCGTCTGGTAGATAATCTGGCGGAAGATGCGGGAAACGCTGCCGAATAAAGGGAGTACCACGCGGCATGGACGCAATCACAGCGTTTCTCACCACGGGAAGTATTGACGCGTCCCCCTTGCTTGGGGCTCTCTGGCGTGCCAGTCTCGGCGGTGCGCTCTTTGCCGCTGTTATCTGGGCAATATGTCGTCTTATACCGCGACTGCCGGCCTCCGTCCGCTTCTGGCTCTGGTGGATGGTTTCCGCCAAACTTCTGGTAGGACTGACGGTGGGTGTGCTGGCCTTACCCCTCATGTCCGCTTTCGTTCTGCGTCTCCCCGCAAATCGTCTTGGAGCCTCACCTACACTCTTTGTTACTCACCTTGTACAGCCCACACGGCTCCTCAGGAGCGGTCGGGAGCCCGGCACTGTTTCGCCGTCCGTCAAAGCGGCTGATGCGGCCTCTCCCGAAAATCTTTCCGGAAAATCCGGCCCAGATACCTCGCGGCAGCCGGATCAGGCCCCGAACAGGGACAGCGGCCTCAAAACCAGGGAGCCTCGGCTGCCCGGTATCTGGGCGCTGGCGGCACAAGCGGCAGTCCTATTATGGTGTTTCGGCTGCCTCTGGCGGCTGGCACTTATCGCAGTGAACAGCAGGCAAACCCGAACAATACTCCGGACCACAGTCCCCGCATCAGAACCGGTTTTGCAGGAGGCACGCGCCGTCGCCCGGATGCTGGGACTGCGTCACGTTCCCAATATTGTAACTCAGGAAAATGTCGCGTCCCCTTTTCTGACAGGGCTCATACGCCCCGTGGTGGTGCTTCCCGGCGCCTCCTTGACTTTGCTCAGCGCTGCGGAGCTGCGCATGGCTCTGGCGCATGAACTGACGCATCTGCGGCGCGGTGATCTTTGGCTTACCATCATCCCCTCTCTGGCAGAGGTACTCTTCTTTTTTCTGCCTGTCGCGCGGTGGGCATCGCGTGAGTGCGGTATATGCCGCGAGGAGATATGTGACAGCGCCGCGGTGAGCAGCCTCGGCAGGGACCTGCTTAGCCAATACGGACAACTTTTGCTGAAGGTGACGCTGGCGGCGCAGGACAGTAAACATCCGGCTCCTCAGATGGGTATGGCGGTCAGAGTCTCCCCGGCGTTTGTTCAGCTGCGACGCCGACTGAACTCCCTGAAGGACACCATCAATCGTCCGGTCAATCGCCGTCAGCGCCAGCTGGCTGCCTTTCTTCTCGCACTTTGTCTGCCGGGTGTTCTCCCCTGGCACCTTCGCGCTCTGCCAACCCGAATGGGAAGCGAACCGGAAGCTGCGGAGGACACAGCTATCGATCTGCCTTCTTACACCGTCGTGGATCTGGGGACACTGGGCGGTAAATTCAGCGATGCCTACGGTATCGGCGATAACGGTTCCGTGGTCGGCACCGCGAACGTCTTCCCGCAAGGCGGCAGGGGCCACGCTTTCTTATGGCGAGCGAGCGGCGATAATCCCTCAGAGGCGGAGATGACGGATCTGTGCGCAGGTGCGGTGTACCGTCACAGTCTCGCCTATAGTGTCAACGAAAAAGGTCAGGTAGCCGCGGCCGCTTTTAACAGCCCCGGTAAGCCGAACGCCTTCCTCTGGACGCCTGGAAAAGCACAGCGGCGGTACCTCGGTGGTCTGCCCGGTTTTCGCTACAGCAGAGCAACCGGAATCAACAACGACGGCGTCGTTGTCGGCGCTGTTCTCGGGGTAGGCAGCGGCAGGCGAGGCGCGGTGCGAATGCGCGCCTTCTCCTGGAAGGATGGCAGGATTCAGGACCTTGGGACGCTCGGCGGCGACTTCAGCTCCGCCGCAGCAGTCAGCAAGTCAGGCCATGTTGTCGGTAAATCCGATATCGAGGCGGCAGACGACGGAGCGACCCATGCGGCCCTCTGGGAGCCAGAAGTTCAAAGGCCACGTGATATCGGAACGCTTCCCGGTGGCGAAAACAGCGCGGCAAGCGCCGTCAATAGCCGGGGTGAGGTGGTTGGTTACTCAGAGGCAATGGATACCCCGCGTCGCGCTTTTGTCTATGCGGACGGCAGACTTGAGGATTTGGGGACGCTGCCCGTGCGCGATTCCGCAGCTACTCCCATCAGCGCGGCAGGAGGCATCAATGACGCCGGCTACATAGTCGGTCATTCTTCCGCTTTGCTGCCACAAACCGGCAAGCCCGGTCATCAGGAGACTCTGGCGAGTCGTGCTGTTTTGTGGCTGCCCGGTCAGGGCAGCCGAAGCGAACGACGCCTGCTCGATCTGGGCGAAGAAGTTGTCGGGGTTGCGGTTC
>JAZKEA010000278.1:7109-13917 GCA_040387315.1 Armatimonadota bacterium
CCGATTGGCATCGTTATTTCTAAAAAATCAGCAAATAAAGACCTCAACAGACTTGAAGCCAGCTTATTTAGATTTTATTGCTAATCGTTACGATGTCCAAGATATAAATCGATCTCAAAATTTAGTGATAAATGACTCACAGCGCTGCTTCTGACTCTGGCTTGCGGAGCGCCTCGTCACTGTGGCATAATTTAATGGCCGCTTCAAACCATAAACTCTGATTTATGAAGGAGCAGACACGCCGTTTCCGACTCGGCTGTCGTCATTATGATTAAATCTATTAAGTACGACCCAGACCTGACTCCCTCCCCTTCTAGAGCTGTCGGAAGCCCGATACCCGCCCCTTCTGCCCCATCGGCGAACTTTGACAGCTTTGGCTTAAAGGATAGTAAGACCTTGCCTATCGCTGACCGTTTCCTTTTAAAGGAATATTTGCTTCTCCGAACCGGTGGAACTCCAGAAAGCCTGAGAGACGCTGTACATTCTCTGGTCTTCTCCGACGAGAATGTTAGTGACGACACAGGCGACGCCTTTTCCGCTTTATTTGCCCAGCGCCTTAGTGAACAGCACGATGCGCTTACCGCAGTCGACACAAAGCTTCGCGAACGTAACGACGATGCGATCAATCGCCTGCTGGACGAAGAACAGGACGCCTTCGCGATCAGCGCACGTGCGACGGGCCGCGCCCAGCGTGAAGGGTATAAAGATGCTCTGGGGCTGGTACAGGGAATAACGGGGACCCCTTCCGGTCGACGCCATTTCGGCGCATGGTTCCGGCAGGGCTGGCTCCTCTGGAACACGGAAGCCCCTCTCGAAGAGGTCGAGACCGCTTTTTATCAGGCGGCGCGCTTGAGCGCCGCTGATCCGGATGCTGCCGTTTATCAGAACCTTTCCGCGCGGCATCTTGCCGAAATCCAGATGCGGCTGAGTCGTTACGAGGATGCTCGCGAGACGATAGAGGGAGCGGCAGCGCTCTTTCCTCAGGATGCGCTCGTCCTGTACTCAGGCGCGCGCGCGGCGGCACGTGCCGGTGATGCGCAAGCAGCCTCTCTGTTCGTCGAGAAGTGTCTGCAGGTGCAGCCATTGATGTCCACACTGCTCATCGGAGACCCTTCACTGGAAGGTCATAAGGATGCCGTCGGAGAAACGCTGCAGCGGCTGCGCCAGGCGGCAAAGAGCCGACACGCCACGACGACCGAGCGGTGGCATAAGGCGCTGGACCTGGTGCGACGGGCGGAGTCCCGGGCCGAGGCGGCTATTCCCCTGCCGAAATCACTTACGGAAGGCGGATCGGAACCCGGTGACGATGACGACGACAATCGTGCCGCCCAGGTTCTGGACAGCGCGGAGGCCACTTTAGGTCAGATCGTCAAGAACGCCGCCGATGTGGAACTTCGTCAGAAGCGCTACATCGACAAGCTGTTTTCGGATCGGGTCACCTGGCAGCAAAGTTTAGAGGGGTTGAAGAATGAAGCAAGAGCCATGAATCTCAATCTGGCGGCTCCTCCCCCGAAAAAAGGACTGTTCGGAAAGAAAAACCAGGGACACGAGAGCGTTTTCATAAACTACCACACGTGCCGCCAGACCCTGGTAACTCTCGAAACGGAAATACGGGACCGTCTTCCGGACTTAAAAGCCAATCTGGAGGAAGCATCGAAACGCCATCAGGAATTGAAAGCGACGCTGGACTGGCTGCGGGAGAACGGCAGTCCGCTAAGGTAACGGCGGTAACCATGGTAATGGAAAACGAGCGAAGCAGAAGACTGCTTCGCTCGTTTCATTTGTCAGCCCGGTCGTTTTGACTCGACGATCAAGCCGTTGAAGATGCCATGAGTAGAGGAGACGGTAACGCCTGTCCCGACCACGCAGTTCTCCAAATAGGTTCCGGCCTTTACGACCGCCCCATCCCACAAGATGGAGTTTTTCACCGTCGCTCCCGCCTCGACGACAGCCCCGGTTCCGACCACGGTGTAGTCCGCAATCTGACCGTCCACCCGTGCCCCGGCGCAGACAACGCAGGTGTCTGTCAGAGAAGCGCCTTGCGGAAGTTTTACCGCTACTTTGCCGTCTATACAGTCTCGCTGTGACTGGCGATAGATGGCAAGATTGCCGACATCCTTCCAGTAGGCGTCACTGGGGACCGCGAGCATCGGCTCCTTGGCGTCAAGCAGGGCAGGAAATACATTGTTGCCGAAGCCGAAGAACGTCTCTGCCGGTATAAAGTCGAAGACCTTTGTGCGCAGCACATAAATCCCGGTATTCGCGAGGTTCGAGAACGCCTCCCCTTTTTTGGGCTTTTCCTGAAAACGGGTGATAAAGCCGTTATCGTCGGTCACGACGATGCCATACTCACTCGGATCATCGACCGGGGTAACCCCCAGAGTTGCCGTCGCCCCTTTTTCTTTATGGGCAGCGATAATCGTTGACAGATTGGTGTCGGTCAGGTCATCTCCGCCAATAACCAGGAAAGTATCATCCGCATCGGCACCCTCACGGAAGAACGCCTCGGTGCGTTTTACCCCACCGGCATCTCCCCAGAGCTTATCTTCGCGGGAGTAATGAATAGGAATACCATAGGAGGCACCATCTCCGAGGGTGTCCATAATCGTCTGGCCCAGGTACTGGACATTGACCATTATTTCGGTAACACCGTGCTTTTTGAGCAGGTCTACCAAATGTCCCATAACCGGCTTGCCAACGATGGGAACGAGAGGCTTAGGAAGTGAGCGTGTCAGTGGGTCGAGCCGCGAGCCGATACCCGCGCCGAGAATCATTGCTTTCATATAGGGCGAGTTTACCCGAAATGCCCCTTTATTATCTCACCGGGTTTTTACGTAGATTACTCAGTGCAGGTAACGGGCTGCCGCTTCCCGAAATAAGCCGTATCCTTCTGGAAGAGGCAACCATGAACCGCACAGACGATTCCCAGCAGGTCACACGTCGCGCCGCGCTCTCCACCCTGTTCGCCGGGTCCGCCGCGGCTCTGTTACCACGGCGCGGCGATGCCGCCCCGCTCCCGGATTCTCCCACACGGTACGAGTTGACGGATCTCGGCACACTGCCGGGGCAGACATCCAGCGGGGCGAACGTAATCAACAACCGGGGGCAGATCGGGGGATGGGCCAGCAACGGCGGACAGTATGCAGCCAAAATGCATACTCAGGCTGTCCTTTGGACTGACCGAGCCATGCATACTGTCAATTCGTCTACCATTCCAGTTTACCTGTATACAGGCAAAGCAAATTTACGATTCAAAGTTGATTCTCCTGGATCTTTTTCAGATGAAGCACTGCAGTTTGCCCAAGTCACTGCCGTTAATGAACGCGGTGATGCGCTTGTCTCTCCTCTACCTCGGGCGTCTGAGGGCGACAATCCGCATCATATTCGTGCATCAGGCCCGCCTCCCGTTAGTTCCTATTTTTGGAGCGCAAAAGATCAAAAGCTTTTCTATGTCTATGACTATGGGAATGCATACGGCCTGCTGGAAGATGGGACTGTTCTTCGTAGCGGGGTGCAATGGCGTGAGGGCAAGGAAGCGCCTTATACACAAAACCCATGGCCCATGTATCAGCCGGAGCGCGTTGATCCCCTGGCAACACAGCGCAAAGGACCATCGGAACAGGCTCCACTGCTAGGAACCATCCTTCACTTTCCGCTTTCAGAAATACTCACGAGAAACAGCAAAGGTCAAGTTCTTGGGCAGGTCATGCGAGAGATGCCCCCGAAACCAGGAGACAATTATCCGCAGTATGAAAAGATACCGGTGCTCTGGGAAGCGGACGGGACGCCGCGGGTGCTGGACGAAGCACGTATGAACAACAGCGCTTTTACCCCACTATCCGTCAACAAACGGGGTGAGGTGGTTGGGGCAACCAATCTTCATACGTTCAGACCCTGCGCTCACGTTTACACGCGTGGAAAACTGTTTGATCTCAACACCTTGATCGCACCGGAAGTCGCACTGGAGTGGAAGATGACCGAGGCGCGGGGCATAAACGACCGGGGGCAGATTGTCGGAAACGCAAAAAAGGGTGGCTATACCCGTGCCTTTTTACTGACACCGAGATAGCCACCCTTTCGCAATCACCCCAAGCCTTTTCAGGCGGCGGGGGAAATAATAATGTACCGCTCCGGTTCTTCGCCCTCGGAGTAGGTCCGGACGCCCGGAATATCTTTCAGGGCATTGTGGACTATCCGTCGCTCCAGAGGGGAAAGAGGGTCAAGAACCGCCTCCTCGCCCGTGGAGACGACCTGAGCCGCAAGATCGGCAGCCAGCTTATTGAGGGTGGTCTCCCGCCGGGCACGGTAGCTGTCCGCATCGAAGATAACGTGCAGACGTCCACGACTGGTGCGGCGGTTTACCACATTAGAGGCGATGTACTGCAGGGCGTCCAGTGTTCGACCCGCTCGCCCCACCAGCAGGTGGGCGTCCGGGCCTTCGAAGCCTAGAATGATTCCTTCGGCCTCTTCGCTGGCCACAAATGCGGTGATGTCCAGCAGATCAGACGCGGCGGCGGCAAAGCCTTCCGCGAAGGTTTTAGCCCGCTGCTTTGCGTATTCTGTTGTATCCTCGGCATAGGGTGCGCTCCCTGTGCCGTCTCCGGTCATGTCCGTCACTATTCCGCCTCTTCCCTGTTCATATGTTGAGAGTCGTTTTACTTACTTTTTCCGTCGGTTCTTCGGCGAAACTAGCTTGGTGTTCGCTGTCAGTGTCTTACTTTCGCCCCTGCCCGCCGCGCCGTTGTTTGCCACGTTATCGCCGCTTGCAATCACAAGCGGCGGCAGTTTCGGCAGGGTTCGGTAAATGTACCACTGCTGAGCCATGCTGAGCAGGTTAGAGACAAACCAGTACAGGACGAAGGCAGATGCGGGCTTCCACTGCAGCATCATAATGAAGAACATGACCGGCATGGTCACTGCCATCATCTTCTGCTGGTCGGCCTGGGATGGGTCAGAAGCGGGCGTGATCTTCATCTGCAGGAACATCGAGATCCCGTAGACGATCAGCAGGATCATATCCATCTCAGACAGGTTGTGGCCCAGGAAACCGGAGAACGGTGGCGGGAAATGCGCCGCCGCGTCGCCATTCGCAGGATTGATCCAGAGGAAGTTACAGGCACGGAAGTTGTACTGGTACGCCAGGATCACCTGATACATACCGAGCGTGACCGGAAGCTGAACCAGCGCCGGGAGACAGCCTGCGAAAGGATTAAAGCCGTGCTCCTTCTGGAACTCCCGCATCTTCTCCTGGAGAAGCATCGGGTCGTCTTTGTACTTGTCCTGCAGCTTTTTCATCTCCGGCTGGAAACGCTGCATCTCTTTGAAGTTTTTGTACTGAGCGCGGCGCAGGGGCCACAGGATAAGCGTAATAAAGACCGCGATAAAGAGGACGGCATAGACCGGTGAGACACGGGGGTTATTTCCGAACACCCGCACCAGACCATCCATTACCTTATAGGCGAATTTCTGCTTGTTGATCTCGTCCAGCTTGAGCAGAACACGCTCATTGGACTGGCTGAGCTGCTCCCGAAGTTCGGGGTTCACGCCGCCTTTGGGATACTGGGTAAGAGCGTTGCGGTACAGAAGATGTGCCGCGTTCAGGGATGTCTCATCTTTGAGACCGTTCTCCTGAACAGCTCCCTGCGCGAGAGTCGCCTGCAGACCGGTTTCGGTCCCCGCGAATTTGCTCGCCACAGCGCCATAGTAGTTCGCCGCTTCGGTCCAGTTCTTCGTAGCCTCGCCCGGCAGACCCGCCGTCAAAGCCGCCTTTGCAGCGTCTTCCTTCTTAACACCCTCCGCAAGCGCGGTCGCGGCGTTTGCCGGAACCTCAACCTTGGGACCAAAAAGGCCTCCCTGTCCGCATCCCGCGCCGCCTAAGGGCAGCAGGAACAGCAGAACAGCGAGAAGCAGCGCGGGCCGCCTCAGCAAATTCTTCAGTGTCAGCAACGAAATCGATTCCTTTTCCGTGGAAAGAAAACGCAAAACAGTGATCTTCCAGGCACCAGATATTCCGGACATTATGGCACGGGATCACAGCCACCGGCATGAAAAGGGTGGCAGCGCCCTAGTCGCTTCAGTCCCATCCAGACCCCATTGAGTGGGCCATACTTGGCAATAGCCTGGGCAGTGTACTCAGAGCAAGTCGGCGTAAAGCGACAGGCAGGCGGGCGCCAGGGAGCTGTGCTTTGATACACACGTATCAGCCGTATCAGCCCTTTCCCCAGTAAATCCCGCATCTCAGCCAGAACTTTCCGGACTGCCTGCCGTTTTTCTTTACTTACGTGTACCACACCGGTAACTTACCGACACCTTCAGCGCACGAAAGTTACAGCCTCCGTGCCGGTTATAGAGCGGCGTCCGTCGCCGTCGCTGGGGCCGTGTGAACCAGCCCGGCGCGTGCCATCAGCTGCTTCACTTCTTCCTCAAGCGCCCGGTAATCCGCTTTGTTCGCGCCGCTCCGTGCGACAAAGATCACGTCGAAGCCGGAAAGCCACTCCCCGCCCCGCAAACGACAGATTTCACGCAGGCAGCGCTTTATCCTGTTTCGGTCGTGGGCTTTACCAACCTTTTTGGATACGGAGAAACCGAAGCGTCGTGTTACCGAATCGACACAATCTTCTCGATAACGCCGCACATAAAGAACAAGGAGCGGTCCTGCCCACGACCGTTTGCGGGCATAAACAGCCGCAAAATCACGCCGCTTGGCAAGCCGCTCCGAGGCAGACAGCAAGTATTTATGCCAGACTAATGCTTGTAGGCAAAAACTGTCAGACGATGCCGACCACGAGCGCGGCGCGCCTTCAGGACA
>JAZKEA010000278.1:13927-25126 GCA_040387315.1 Armatimonadota bacterium
CTTTATCCTGCATACGCTCACGAAAGCCATGAACACGCAGACGGCGGCGGTTCTTAGGCTGAAAGGTTCGTTTCATTTCCGATTACTGCTCCTTAAATACAAAACACAACTAAAGAAACGGAAACGGCGCGGGTCCGCAGAAGTTCGGTGTTCCAACCGAACAAATGGGACAGCACCGCGCCGCAGGCATGCGTCATTATCCCGCAAAAATTCCTCGCTAGTATAACACGGCCTGAGAGCAGTTGCAAACAAAAGCGACCGGGGTTTGGCCCCGGTCGCTTTTGCCGATTTTCTCCCACCGTACAACAGACTAGCGGAGCTTGTAATAGCCGATCTGCTTGCCGCCCCGATACTTGTAGTATCCGACCTTCTTGCCGTTGCGATAACGGTATCGGCGGGTCTCGCGATTATTTTCTTTGCTCTGGGCCTTGCGGGCATCCTCGTATTTTTTGCCTGCATATAGTGCTCCCGCACCGGCTACGAGTGCTCCGGTCCTTTTACCCGTGATGGCCTGCTGAGCCGCCAGAGCGCCAAGACCGATGCCCAAGTTCCGCATATTGTTCTTGTCTTTTTGACGACTATTCTGCGCCATGGCAGACGGCGCAGCGCCCAGGCCAATCACGCCAAGCGTCATAACTGCGGCAACCGCGCTTGCCATTCGCATCTTAAAGTTCTGTGTATTCATGTCTATAAGAGCCTCTCTTAACCGTTGTTAAGGTTCATTTCACCGGAAGCAAATCAAGTCTTGCCTTGCCAGGCGCTCGATAAACGACTCCAATGAAGAAATTGCCTTCTTGCTTCAACTAAACGTATTTTCCCCTGAATATGTGACAGTCAAACGAAAAGACAGTGTTCGCCCTCTGCCAGCGGTCGCTGGTTGTGCTATAATGTCCGTGCTTTGTTCCCATTTTGAAACTAATTTCTGGTGGAACAAGCGTATCAAAAAAGCTGCAAAAAATCTGAGCAGCGAAGCGGATGGACACGCGACACATGGCGGTTCGATCTATAGAGGACGCCTGGAAACGGTTCAAGGCGAGCCGTGATCCTAAAGCGCGCGCAACAATCATCGACCACTACGCTTACCTGGTGAAGATCACCGCAGGACGCATAGTAACCAATCTTCCTCCGAATCTGGAGCGAGAAGATCTTTACACGGCAGGCGCGATGGGATTGATCAAAGCGGTAGATCAATTCGATCCGGGCCGACAGGTAAAGTTCGAAACGTATGCCATTGCGCTTATTCGCGGCGCGATCCTGGAGTCACTGCGCGAAGAGGATTGGGTTCCGCGCTCCGTTCGTGAGCGGGCGAAGACGCTAGAGCGGAGCTTTTTCGAGGTCGAGGTCAAACTGGGAGTGCCGCCGACCGAAGCGCAGGTGGCCGAGCACATGGGCGTTTCGCAGGACGAGCTCGCGAAGATGGTCTCCGACACCGGTCGAGGTTCCGTCCTTTCTCTCGACGACATGATACTCGGTAATGAAGGCTCTGAGAGACTGCATCTCGCGGATGTCATTCCGGACAATGCTTCCGGCCCTTTTGCCGATGTCGAAACTCGCGAAAGAATCCGGCAGCTCGGGGTAGCAATTGACCGTCTGCCCGACCGGGAACGCCTGGTTATCGCTCTGTATTACTACGAGGGATTGACGTTCAAAGAAATCGGCAAGGTTCTCACCGTGTCAGAGTCGCGCGTCTACCAGCTTCATACCCAGGCAGTTCTGAGGATGCGCGGCTATCTGGGCCGCGATCAGGAGCTGTTCCGGAATTAGACGTAAACAGTTCACGTTTCCGCTCGCCGTTCAGAGCTAATAAGGCTTTCGATGAATCCAAATCGCACACATCTTTTTTTTATTACTGCGGCAGTTTCACTAACTGTTCTGGCTCCTATACCAGCGATCGCGGTCGAGCAGGAGACCGGTTCCCCCAGTGCGGCGAACGCGCCCACGCCTCAGGCTCCCGGCGACAGCAGTTTCAACGATGCTATCGCCGCCTTTAAGAACGGGGATCTGGCAGCCGCCACGGCAGCAATGGAAAAGGTGGTTACCAGCGACCCGAAGAATGCGGAGGCGCAGGCCTGGTACGGCTACCTTCTGCTTCGCCAGAACAACGCCGCGGGAGCGATCCCCTATCTGGAGACCGCGGTCTCCCTGAAGCCGACGCCGGACACCTACACGAACCTTGGAAATGCCCTGCTCGTCAAGCCGGGACGCACCCAGGCGGATACACTTCGCGCACGGGACATGTTTCGTAAGGCGGCGGCGGCCTCTCCTCGGTCCGCCGAAGCTCAGATAAACCTCGGTATCGCCAGCAGCCGCGTCGGTGACCACGCCGGAGCAGTGGCTGCCTACCGACAGGCCGTGACACTGGACCCGAACGAGGGACGCGCCTGGACGAATCTTGGGGACAGCTATCTAAAGCTTCGAAAAGACGCGGAAGCGACAGAAGCTCTCCGGAAAGCGGCGGCACTATCCCCGCAGGACGGCGCACTGCAGGCAAACCTGGGGGCGATTCAGCTTCGCGGCGGAAATGCCGCCGCCGCGATAAAGCATCTGGAGTCAGCACGTGCGCTGGACCCGAAGAACTACGGCGCTTTGACTCTTTTGGGAAAAGCCTACGCCCAGACAGGGAAGAATCGGGAAGCGGCCAATGCCTATGGAGCCGCCGCCGATCTTCAGGATAACGGCGCGCCCTCCGCCCCGAAAGTCGCGGACCCTTCGACGCGTTACAATCAGGGGGTTGTTCTGGGCAGAGCAGGAAGCCTTTCCGAGGCGCTCACCGCCTATGACCAGGCATTAACCCTCAATCCTCGTTATTTCGACGCGCTTCTGAACTCCGGGGCGATTCTTTTTCAGCAGGGTCAGACAGACGCGGCAATTGCCCGGTTCCAGTCAGCAACCCAGGTGCAGGACCGTTCCGCCGCCGCCTGGTCGAATCTGGCCGCAGCCTACACAAAGAAGGGCGATACGCAGAAGGCGATACAGACCTGGCAGAAGATCGCCGACCTGGACCCGAAAGACTACTCGGCGCGAGAAAATCTGGCAGACCTTCAGCTAAGCAAGGGAAATACGGCGGACGCATTAGCCCTTTACAAGCAGATGGCGCATCTCAGCCCCAAAGCAGCCACTCCCCATATCGGGCTTGGTCTGGCCTACCAAAAATCCGGCAATCTTGATGCTGCCTATAGCGCCTTCAAGCGGGCTATCGTTCTTGACCCCCGATCCGCTGCCGCGTACAACAATCTCGGGGTCCTTTACGAAAAGCGCGGTCAGCTTAAAGAGGCTATGGCCTCGTACAAAAAGGCCATCGCTCTTAACCCCGGTCTTACCGACGCCCGGCAGAATATCGCCCGTTTCGCAAGCAAGTAGCGGGTCTGCCTGCATCAAAAACAGGCATTAATTCCCCTGCTTCAGGCATGGCATCGTTGCCGTTGCTCCCGCTATACTGACACCAAATCAGCGGGAGGCGATATCAACGATGAGTATTTCTGAGGCCATATCCGTGTCGGGTGAGATACGGGAAGCGATGCCGTATCGGGTCTCCGTGGAGGAGTACCGGGCATTCCGGCAGCAGGGCTTTCTTGTGGTGCGTGGCCTGGTCAGCCCGGAAGAGATCGCGGAACTACAGCAGCATACCGAAGATCTGATGCAGGGACGTCTTCCCGAGCAGAACCGCACTATGTCCGAGCGCGATGTTACGAAAGACGGCGGCGTACTGGTTCAGGGTCTTGAAACACCTCCCCCCCATCTGTCCCCCGCCGAAAAGGCGCAGTATTTCCTTCGAATTCACATGCTGCATCGAAAGCTCGAACTCCATGAGCGCTACATGCTGCATCCGCGCGTTTTGGATGTCCTTCAGGTACTGATCGGACCGGATATTCTCGCTCTCCAGACAATGCTTTTCCTCAAGCCACCAGGCAAACCGGGTCAGGGCTGGCATCAGGACAGTTACTACATTCCCACGCATGCCGATACACTCTGCGGCGCGTGGATAGCCATAGATGAAGCAAACGAGCACAACGGCGCGATGTGGATGGCCCAGGGCAGCCAGGTGGAACCGGTATATCCTCCTCAAAGCGGTTACGGTCACGGCGACAAGGGGATCGGCGATATTTCTTATGTCGATGGCGTGAGCAATCCGAACGACGACGAGAACGGCCTCGCACCGATTGCGGATCGCTACCCACAGGTACTGGTTCCGGCGAAGCCCGGCGATGTCGTCTTTTTCGGAGGCCATGTGCTGCACCGCTCCAAGGCGAATATCACGCCCGACAGGTTCCGCCGCGCATTTGTCAGCCATTACTGCAATGCCCGCTCGTTTACGCAGTGGGGTGCGGACCCGGATATAGCGGAAAGCGCCGCGCCTGCCGTAGACCCCGTAACAAAGATGACGAACGGCTCGCATATCCTGGCGCGGGGGGATACGCATCTGCCGTACGCTCAGCCTCGTTTCGGCAGTTTCTGCGCTGCCGTTCTGACACCCGAAGCACGACGGGCCGAGGCCGAATTTACTGCCGCAATGATGGGAGACAGGGAGTCAGGTATGATGGGCGCGATGCCGACCGATCCCTATGCAGCCCATGACCATCCGGAAGAGACAGCGACAGAGCAGCCGTCGGCTGGCTCCGCCCATTCGCAGGCACGTACCTCGGCGGAACTTGCCTAGCACATAGCAAGCTGAGGTACAATAGGAGATGCTACGCGGCGTGGAACAGCAAAGTTCGCGCCGCGTTCGTTCTTTTGGAAAGGGTCTCCGATTTGCCTAACGCTGCTGCCCCGCCGTTTTCCTCGCCAACGCGCAATACTGCCCTGCTTGCCTGGGTAGACGAGTGCACCCGTCTCTGTGGCCCGGATAGTGTCTACTGGTGCGACGGCTCCGAAGCGGAGCGCGAGGCATTGATCGCGGGGATGCTGGAAGACGGCTCCCTTTACACGCTGAACGCGGAAAAGTTTCCCGGCTGTTACCTGCACCGCAGCAACCCCAATGATGTCGCCCGCGTCGAGCAGGTGACCTTTATCTGTTCGGAACGTCAGGAGGACGCCGGGCCGACGAATAACTGGATGTCTCCCGCGGAGGCGAAGGCCAAGCTGACCCCGCTCTTTGACGGCTGTATGCAGGGACGCACCCTCTATGTGATCCCTTACGTGATGGGTCCGATTGGTTCGCCGCTTTCCAAAGTCGGGGTCGAGATCACCGACAGCCCCTACGTCGTGCTCTCGATGCGGATGATGACGCGTATCGGCACCCCCGCTCTGGAGCAGCTTGGAACCGAGGGGGAGTTTGTGCCCGGCCTGCACAGCCTCGGCGAACTGGATCCCGCGCGGCGCTTCGTCTGCCACTTCCCTGATGAGCGGGCTATCTGGAGTTATGGGTCCGGTTACGGCGGGAATGCTCTGCTCGGTAAAAAGTGCTTCGCTCTGCGGATAGCCTCCGCGATGGCCCACGAAGAGGGCTGGATGGCGGAGCACATGCTTCTGCTGGAGCTGATAGACCCCCAGGGTTCGAAGACGTACTTTGCGGGCGCCTTTCCGTCTGCGTGCGGCAAGACCAACCTGGCAATGCTGGTGCCGCCGCCCGCGCTGGCAGCCGAGGGCTGGCAGGTACGTACTATCGGGGACGATATCGCCTGGATGCATATCGGAAAAGACGGCAGACTCTGGGCCATCAACCCCGAGGCCGGGTTCTTCGGGGTCGCGCCGGGAACCAGCGGGGAGACGAACCCGAACGCTCTTGCGACGATTCATAAGAACACGATCTTCACCAACGTAGCCGTCACGGATGACGGTACTCCCTGGTGGGAGGGAATTGGATGGGAACCGGATTCCGGTGCTTTCCTGACCGACTGGAAGGGAAACCGACGCCCCTTTGCGGACAAGTCAGAGCCGTTCGCGCACCCGAACTCGCGTTTCACTGCACCGGCATCACAATGCCCGAGCATTTCGCCGCACTGGGAGGATGCCCAGGGAGTTCCTATCGACGGCATTCTCTTCGGCGGGCGGCGGAACCAGACAGTGCCTCTGGTCTCCGAATCGTTTTCGTGGCAGCATGGCGTCTTCCTGGGCGCGACCATGGCCTCACGCACCACCGCGGCAGCGGCAGGCGCGACGAACGTCCTGAGGCGCGATCCGTTCGCGATGCTGCCCTTCTGCGGCTATCACATGGGCGACTATTTTGCGCACTGGCTGCAGATGGGACAGCAAATCCCCCATCCCCCCAAGATATTTCAGGTCAACTGGTTCCGAAAGGATGCTGAGGGAAATTATCTCTGGCCCGGCTTCGGCGAGAATCTGAGGGTCCTGATCTGGATGCACGAACGGATCGTCGGCAAAGGTCACGCGGAAACCACACCGATTGGGTTGGTTCCCACACCCAGGGACCTGCCTCTGTCCGGGCTGTCGGCGCAGCCGGCTCAGGTGGCGGCGGCGCTTGAAACAAACCCGGAGGAATGGCGAGAAGAGCTGCCGGATATCGCCGAACACTTTGAGCGGTTCGGAGACCGCCTGCCCAATACCCTGCGCGAAGAACTGGCAGCTCTGGAGGAGCGTCTGGGCTGAACGATAATCAGCCCGCGAGCGCTTCCTGGAAAGCGGGCTCATTTCGCCATAAGTGTTCGGCGACGAAGCCGAACGCTTCCTCCGCCCGCCGTGTATCGTACAGCGAGGCATCGGGCGCGAGCCTTTCCACCTGATCAGCAAGGGCGGGAAAGTGCTTTCGAACAAGATCCCGGATGTCCAGCGCCGTGAAGGAATCCCGCGCCGCGATAATAGCGGTTGTGTTGGTTCCCTCTTTGGCATTCTCAACGGCGAGACGAAATGCGCGCGCCGCATCCCGCGTGTCGACATACGACCAGAGGTCGTTCTTCCGCTCGGCGTCGCTGTTCAGATTCTTTCGCATCCAGCGCATCCAGCGGTCGGAGTTACTCAGGTTCATGACCGACGTCAGGCGCAGACTGACTGTCGTCATTCCACAGCGACGCGTATACGCCGCCGCTGTCTCCTCGTTGAGGAGTTTGGACAACCCGTAGATATCCTGGGGAAGATTCGGATGATTCTCGTCCATCGGCAGGTACTGCGGGTCGATCTGGTGGCGGGCGAAAAAGATACCAAAGGCACAGCACGTCGATGCCAGCGCGACCCTCTTGATGCCATGCGCCTCCGCGACGGAAAGAAGCTGCTCTGTCCCATTGACATTGACCCCAAAGATATCCCTGTCCAGATGACCGGGATTCGGGATGGCGGCCAGATGCGCGATGACATCGCAGTTTTCCGCCGCACGCAGCAGATCCAGGCGGGATGTCATATCGCCGTAGACCGTCTCGATGCTCCCTCGCAGATCATCCCCGCGCGGCGGCTCTTTATCAAAACCGCGCACGGTGTAGCCGTGCGCCAAAAACTCACGCGCCGTCTGTGACCCGACTCTGCCGCCTGTGCCTGTTACCAGAACTCGCATCCCGTACTCCGCCTCTCTCACTGCCCCGAATTACCGACTAGTTCTTAAAAAGAAGCTCAATCAAACGATGCCCTTCCTCCACAACGAGGCGAGTCTCCGGGAGGGCACGCTCATCGTACGGAAGCGTGCTGTTTCCTTCATTCCGCGAATCATACAGCAGGAACGGAACCGGGCCGGACCGGTGGGTTCGCAGTGCAATCGGGGTCGCATGGTCCGGCGCGACCATCAAACGGAAAGGCTGTCGCCGCTCGGCGAAGCCTGCCAGAAGCGGCCCCAGCACCAGCCGGTCGATATCCTCGATGCTGCGTATCTTATGATCGATGTTCCCTTCATGGCCGGACTCATCCGGTGATTCGACATGCAGGAATAGAAAATCGATATCGTCCTTGAACAGCGTGTTCAGGCCATACTCCGCCTTGCCGCGATAGTTGGTATCGATATAGCCGGTCGCGCCGGGAACCTCGACAACCTTCATCCCCGCACAGCGTCCCAGACCTCTAAGGAGATCGACCGCGGTAATCACCGCGCCGGTCTTTCCCCGCTCGCCGAAGAACGACGGCAAGGTCATCGGAAGTCCCTGTCCCCAGGGCCAGAGCGTGTTCGCGGGCGCTTTGCCCGCATCACGCCGCCGCCGGTTAATCTCGTGCCCATCGAGCAGATCCAGCGAATCGAAAATCAGTCCGCGCAGTGCGTCCTCACCGTCGCCTGTGGGCAGGTAAGGCTGCAGCGGCTTATCCTGAATATCATGGGGCGGGGTGGTTTTGACATCCAGGGAACCGTCGGTCCAGCGCAGGATGTGGCGATACTGAACGCCGGGGAAGAACGCGAAGCGCCGCGAGCCGAACTTCTCCTGCACCAGCTGCATCAGGACCCGCGCCTCGTCCGTGGTTACATGCCCGGAGGAGTAGTCGAGCATCGTCTCGCCATTTGTGGTGACAAGCGAGCAGCGATACGCCACATCACGCGGTGTCAGCGGCACTTCGAGTGCAGCGGCCTCAATAGGCCCACGCCCCGTGTAATACTTCGCCGGGTTATAGCCCAGAAGCGACAGGTTCGCCACATCCGATCCGGGATACATACCCTCCGGCACGGTCAGCACACTGCCTACCTTACCCTTGCGGGCAAGATCGTCCAGATTCGGGGTTCGCGCAGCCTGAAGCGGCGTCTTGCCGTCCAGTTCAGAAAGGGGATCGTCAGCGGCCCCATCGGGCACAAGAAAGATGTATTTCACAATGGATTATTGTACCGCGCGTGGAAGGGTTGGAAGCAAGCGCTCTCATGTTCACCGACAATCTTGTGCAGCTTACTGCTGCTTACATAACCGCTTTACGGAGCAGGTCTAGTACACGATCAGATACCTGGCTGCCAGGATCTTTTTTGGTTGTGTACTCAAGGAAGCGCAGGACACGGCGCGCATCTTCTTTGGTTCCGAGCGCGATACCTGCATTTAACAGCGGCACTGCTTTGTCATCCTGATGAGACAGAGCGTAAGCGACACCCGCAAACAAATGAGACAGTGAATTTTTAGGTGTAACGGCTATAGCCTGTTCATAAGCTTGCGCAGCTCCCAAATATTCCTTCAAATTAAAGAAAACGGTACCACGCCAGGTGAAGGAATCCGGTCCCTCAGGGCGAAGCGCCGCCACCTTATCACAGTCGGCAAGAGCAGCCACTCTGTTTCCAAGTTGAGAGTAGGTCTGTGCCCGTAACGCATAGACGGGAACGTTCTTTGGGTCTAACAAAGCGGCTTGGGCTAAATCCTTAAGCGCCATTTCAAAAGACTCAGGATTTCTTTTGTCATAATAAGCGGTGGCACGGTTTAAGTAGTTTACAGCTGACCCTGGTTCGAGGCGAATTACTTGATTATAATCTGCTATTGCAGCGTCAAATTTTCCTATAGAGACGTACGTTAGCGCCCGGAATTTATAGGCGAACAAAAAATCCGGATTTAACTCGATAGCCTTGCCTTCATCCGCAAAAAACTTATCGTAGTTCTCCTGACCTCCCAAACTGATGTGTCCTAAGCCCCGGCGGTAGTACGCATCTGCGTTTTTGGGGTCCAGTTCGATGACCTTGGAGAAATCAGCTATCGCCTCAGCTCTTCTTTGTTGCTGGTAGAGCAAAATCGCCCGACGATAATAAGCCTGATCGTACTGGGGAGCAATTTTGACGGACTCTGAATAAGCCGCCAGCGCTTCGTCGAACTTGCCCGAGTCGAAAGCTTTCTGACCTTCTGCCAGCTTTTGTTTAGCGGCCTCCAAGGGTACAGTCTGCGCCAGAGTGGGATGGGCTGAATAAACAGAGAGTAATACCACTACTGACGATGCGCTTAGCAGCTTCCAATTCAGACATGTTTGCATAGCTCATATATTCGTCTCGATCTTCAGAATATACTTCTTCGCATTTGGCTTGAAGACATTTTTACCTCTGTGTCGTTGTAGCGCGAAAGAAGTCAGCTGTGCAATCGGACATCCTTACCCCGAAGGCAAGAGACAGCACCCCAGGCGGAAACCAGCGCCCAGACGCCTTCGAGAAGGAGAACCCCCCACTGACGTTCCATGGCGGCCAGAGCCGCGAGGATAAGGGAGCCGATGAAGTTCAGCGACAGGTAAGCGAGGGATGTGGCGTCGAGACGACGCATCTGGGAGAGCACGAAGGCGGAGAGGATAAAGAGAGCGCCGACGATCTGAAAAACTTGACTCATGACAAGACCTTCCGTGCGTCGTCTTCGCGTAACCGGGTACGGCGCGTCTCGTCCGAAGTCCGCTTTAGAAGCGGCTGACTTTATTTTATCACTGTACTGATGGCAGGAAAAGCGGTTACACTTATGTCGGGAATGGCGTGTGAGGAGCCTCAGATAGTTGATCTCAGCGGCCTCATGGCACCCGTCTAGCTTTTTAGTCTGATTTTGGAAAGTCTTTTCATGAGGAATGAATCGGCACAGGCGCCGCCGATAGCACCCGCGGGCCATCGCATCGACCGACAGGCATTGGTGACGCGCCATGATGTCCTGTTGACATCGTATGACCCACAGGAACAGCTCCAGGTCGGAAACGGAAGTTTTGCCCTGGGTATCGACTGTACCGGACTGCAGACCTTCGGCGGCAACACGATGTCCGACTGGGGTTGGCACACCAATCCCCTTCCGCCGAATACGCGCCGAGAGGATTTTCGCCTCAAATCCTATGATGCTCAGGGGCGCAAGGTAGCATACGCGACCGATGCGACAGGGCAGAACGCCCTTTATACATGGCTGCGGGAGAATCCGCATCGGTTCAATCTGGGGCGACTGGGACTGCGGCTATTTCATCGCGACGGCAGCGCGGCGACACTTGGCGACATCACGGAGATTCACCAGAAGCTGGCATTATGGACCGGATGGGTAACAAGCCGCTTCGTCTTTGACGGCGAGACGGTGACCGTCGAGACTTGTGTTCATCCCGGCAGCGACACGGTAGCGGTCCGCATCCGGTCGAAGCTACTGGGGGACAAACGGCTCGCGGTCGCACTTGATTTCCCGGCGGCAAGCCCCGGTACGAACGGCGCGGATTGGACGCATCCAGAGAGGCACACAACGACCTGGGCCGCAAGCGAGGAACGCCGGATCGATTTCCACCGGACGCTGGACGAGACGCACTACGCGGTGAGCCTCGCGTGGCAGGGAAAGGCCGCACTGACCGAGGAAAAACGGCACGCTTTCCTGCTGCGGCCCGCACCGGGTCAGACTTTGCTGGAGGTAAGTTTGCGCTTTTCGCCCA
>JAZKEA010000278.1:25136-31958 GCA_040387315.1 Armatimonadota bacterium
CCCACAGTCGCGGCAGACACTGTGGCCACGACATCGGAGTCTCAAAGGGCAAGCGCCGAGGGCTGGAAACAGTTCTGGACGGAGGGCGGCGCTATTGACCTCTCCGGCAGCGCCGATCCCCGCTGGCGCGAACTGGAGCGGCGCATTGTTCTCTCACAGTACCTTCTCCGGCTTCAGGAGGCGGGACCGCTGCCCCCGCAGGAGAGTGGCCTCTGGGGAAATTCAGGCGGATGGAACGGAAAATTCCACCTGGAAATGCACCTCTGGCACAGCGCACAGTACGCCCTCTGGAACCGGTGGCCCCTCTTCGAACGCAGCCTCGGCTGGTATGGAACGGTTCTCCCACAGGCGCGCGACCGGGCGAAACAGCAAGGGTATAAGGGCGCTCGCTGGCCCAAGATGACCGGACCGGATGGCATAGACGCCCCGTCGGGAACGGGACCACTTCTCATCTGGCAGCAGGTCAATCCGATCTTCTATGCCGAACTCGACTACCGCCTGCACCCGACAAAGGCGACGCTCGAAAAATGGCGAACGATCATCGACGAAACCGCGGATTTCATGGTGTCGCTGCCGACACGCGACCCGGCGACGGGACGCTACGATCTCGATGCGCCGATCAAAACGGTGCCGGAGAATACCGATCCGTTAGCGACACGCAATCCGACGTTCGAGTTGTCGTACTGGCGGTTCGGGCTGCGAATTGCGCAGACGTGGCAGACACGGCTCGGCCTGCCACGGAAATCCGAATGGGACGACGTTCTCCAAAACCTCGCACCGCTGCCACAGGCGGACGGGCTGTATCTGCAGCAGGAGGGAATGACCGACACCTATACCAGGATGAACTGGGAGCATCCTTCGCTGATCGGAATGCTTGGACTTCTGCCCGGCGACGGTATCGATCCCGCCGTGATGCATGCAACCGTCCTAAAAGTGTTCAAAGAGTGGCAGTGGGACCGCTGCTGGGGCTGGGACTTCCCGATGATGGCTATGGCGGCGGCACGAAACGGCGAACCGGAGATGGCCGTCGATGCGCTGCTGATGCCGTCGCCGCGCAACCGGTTTCTTGCGAATGGATGCGCGACCGGCGGTCCGTTCCCGTACTTCCCGTCGAATGGCGCTTTGCTGTATGTGGTAGCGCTGATGGCGGCGGGATGGGAGGGCGCCCCGACGAGGAAAGCGCCCGGCTTTCCCGCCGATAAAGGCTGGAACGTGCGCTTTGAAAACCTGACTGCCGCACCCTGAGCTACTGCAGTGGAGGCAGGTTCTGACCGGTCAATCGTCGGTAAGCGTCACGGTATTTATCCGCGGTATTTTCGACGACCTCCGGGGTAAGATCCGGGGCAGGCGGTTCGCCGTTCCAGTCCGGCACAGATAGGAGATAATCTCGCACGAACTGTTTGTCGAAGGACGGCTGCGGTCCACCGGGCTGGTACGTTTCCGCATCCCAGAACCGCGAGGAGTCCGGGGTCAGCGCCTCGTCGATCAGCAGAAGCTGCGGCTTACCGTCGGCGTCCGGTACCGTGCCGAACTCAAATTTTGTGTCCGCCAGAATGATCCCGCGACCGCTCGCATAGTCCCTGGCGAACTCGTAAAGACTGGTGGCGGCAGTGCGCACCGGTTCGGCCCAATCCCCGATGTACGAAGCGATATCCTTCTGCAGCATGGGCATATCATGCCCCGCCGCAGCCTTGGTGGAAGGGGTAAAAATAGGAGCAGGCAGTTTGTCGCTTTCCCGCAGGCTGGGGGGAACGTCCACGCCCCACAGAGAGACCGGGCCACTTTTCGGGTCGCTGAGGGTCTTGTACTCTTTCCAGCCCGAGCCGGACAGATAGCCACGGACCACCGCCTCAATGGGGAGCGGGCTGGAACGGCGGCAAAGCAGGCAGCGGCCCGAAAGCATTCGCCGAAGATCGTCGGTCATCGTCACGCCGACAGAGGTCAGGCGATCGGCTATCTCCGCATCGTCGGAGGTGAGAAGATGGTTGGCAATGATATGCCCCGTCTGCGCGAACCAGAAGACAGAAAGCTGAGTGAGGACACGGCCTTTATCCGGGATGCCCTGCTGAAGAACAATATCGAACGCGGAGATACGATCCGTGGCGACCAGCAGAACGGCGTCATCTCCGACCGAGTACACATCACGCACCTTACCGGTGGCGTACAGAGGCAGACCGGGGATGTCGGTTCGGAGGACAACGGGAGCGGTGCTCACGGGTTTAATACCTTCCCTTCGATCTCATAATCGAAGACCGGACCAAAGTCGCGGGAATCCATGCTGTTATAGGTGTTATCCCCCATCACCATGACCGAGCCGACCGGCACGACCTCGGCGCCGATCCGGTACTCCGGAAACCATTTATCGGTGGAGATGCGACCGCGGCTGTTATAGACAAACTCGGGCCAGGGGGCGTTCCCCTGCTCGTTCTGGACGAAAATAACCCGCTTGACGATCTCTTCGCCGGCATTCTTGCCGTGCTTGAGATGGACAATAACGACATCGCCGACCTTGACAGGCGTGAAAACGCGAAATGTCTTCAGCAGCACCAGGGAGTCACCGGTCTTATACCGGGGTTCCATGGATTTGCCCTGTACCTTCGCCATACGGAAGTTCGGTAGCGCGAGAAGACAAAGCCCGAGAACCGGCAGAAGAATACGCCGCTCTTTTCGAATGCGGGCGGCGAGTCGGCTCCGACGCGCCTCTTCGGTATGAAGCTCATCCAGCCGTGCCTCAAGAGTGGGATCAAGGTGTATCGCATCAGGAGCGAGGTGGGCCGCATCATTGGACGGCCTCACTTTATCAGAGGCTGGATCATGCATAGAGTCTCGGTTCCCGTCTGAGGGTCAATGTCTCTCGGTAAGCAGTACGTCCAGCTGGCGCAGTATCGCATCCCGCTGTGCGGCTACCTCTACAATACCCGTTGCCGCGGTTTTTATAGCGCGATCCGGGTCCTTCAGCCCATGCCCTGTTAACGTTACGGTAACAGTCGCCGGAACGTCTCCTGCAATATCATTGAAATAGCCACGTTCGGCAAGCATTTTAAGTCCGGCGACAGGCGCCGCGCAGGCGGGCTCGGCGAAAACACCCTCGTTCGCGGCAACAGCGGCGTACGCGGCGACGATCTGTTCGTCGGTCACTTTATCGATCAAGCCGCTAGACTCATCACGGGCCGCGACAGCCCCGGTCCACGACGCCGGGTTGCCGATACGGATCGCGGTGGCAATCGTGCAGGGCTCACGAACCGGCGAGCCGTCCACGATAGGGGCCGCGCCCGCCGCCTGAAAACCAAGCATTTTTGGGGCTCGTGTGGACTTACCCGCCGTTAGATACTCTTTGTCACCGCGCCAGTACGCGGTTATATTGCCCGCATTCCCTACCGGAATCGCATGGAAATGGGGCGCATCGCCCAGCGCATCCACTATCTCGAAAGCAGCGGTCTTCTGGCCTTCGATACGGACCGGATTTACCGAATTCACCAGGGCGATAGGATGTGTGGCGCAGATATCCCGAACCAGATTAAGGGCATCATCGAAGTTGCCGTCGATTGCCATCACCATCGCGCCGTGGATCAGCGCCTGGGAGAGTTTGCCCAGCGCAACTTCGCCTTTGGGAAGCAAAACAACGGAGGCGATACCCGCACGCGCCGCGTAAGCGGAGGCGGCCGCACTGGTGTTTCCCGTGGAAGCGCACATAACGACACGCGCCCCCTCCTCGACCGCTTTACTGACGGCCATCGTCATGCCGCGGTCTTTGAAAGATCCGGTCGGGTTCATCCCCTCGAACTTCAAAAAGACACGGAGGTTTGGCGGCGTGCCCAGCCATTTCGCGAGACGGGGCGCTTCGATAAGCGGGGTGCTGCCTTCCGCAAGCGTAATGACGGGGGTGCGCTCCGTAACATCCGGCAGCAGATGACGATAACGGTTAATGATTCCAGACATACAAATACTTCACTATTCCGCCACGCGAATGCAGTTGCTGACGGCGCGAACCGCATCCAGTTTTGTGATCGTGGCAAGTGCGGCACGCAGGTGTTTTTCGCGAACCTGATGGGTTACCCAAACAATCTCCGCTTCACCGCTGGGGAGAAGGTGCTGGATGACCGATTCGATAGATACATCGTTATCGCCGAAGATACTGGCGATGGATGCCAGGACTTTGGGACGATCCTCGACGCGTACGCGAATGTAGTAACGGGACTCCAGAGAATCTACCGGCAGCATCCGCTTTTCTTCGAAACAGGTGCAGCCGATACGTCCCGTCGAACCGGCGAGGATGTTGCGTCCCAGAGCCACCATATCTCCCACCACCGCGCTTCCGGTGGGAAGACTGCCCGCGCCCCGTCCGTAGAACATGACATCGCCGACGGCATCACCGCGCACCAGAACCGCATTGAAGACATCGTCCACGGTCGCAAGCGGATGCTTCAAGGGCAGAAGGGCGGGATGAACACGGACCTGCATTGTTTTCCCGTTCGCGGACTGTTCCGCGACCGCGATCAGCTTGATGCGATAACCGAGCTCGCGCGCCACCGCAATGTCACGCGCTTCGATGCCGCGGATTCCCTCGGCGGAGATATCTTCGACATGGACACGGGAGTTGAAGGCAATTGAGGAGAGAATCGCTATTTTGTACTGGGCATCGAAGCCGTCCACGTCGCTTGTAGGGTCGCTTTCGGCATAGCCGTGCTCCTGCGCCTCGGCCAGAACATCATCGAACGCCGCGCCCTCTTCAGTCATCTTGGTAAGGATATAGTTGGTCGTCCCGTTGACGATTCCCATAACCTCAATGATCTTATTGCCGGTCAGCGATTCCTTCATCGCGGCGACAATGGGAATACCGCCAGCAACGCTTCCTTCCAGGAAGAAATCTTTTTTTGCGTCGCCCGCCGCTTCCATAAGGTCATGCCCGGCCTTCGCCATCATCTCCTTGTTAGCGGTGACGATGTTTTTGCCGTTCTGGATGGCCTTCAGCACATATTCATGGGCAGGCTCGACGCCGCCGATGAGCTCCGCCAGTATCTCGATCTCCGGATCGTTGATAACTTCGTAAGGGTCCGTGGTAAGGAGGGAGCGGTCGACAGAAACAGCACGTGGTTTGTCCAGGCTGCGAACAGCGATCTTCTTGACTACCAGCTTCGCTCCGACGCGCTGCGCAATCGCCTCCGCATTTTCCTGAAGAATACGAACAGTTCCCGACCCAACGACGCCTAACCCCAGAACCCCTATCTTGATCTCTCGCATAACCTATCCCATCTCTTCCAGCAGCACCAGGGCATCTCCCGGCTGTACCAGCGCCCCGTTTTTGGCAGGTATCTCTAACACGGTGCCTGACGCCTCTGCCAGTACCTCGGAAAAAACTTTCATGGCCTCGATCATCCCGATAGGCTGACCCGCCTCGACCATATCCCCCACCTCAATGAAGGCGGGTTCCCCCGGAGCAGGGGCACGGTAAAAAACCCCCATGACCGGCGCTTCGATGCGGACCTGCGGGACATTGTTACTGAGGGAAATTTCGGTAGCCCCGGCACTGACCGAAGCCAAAGGATTCCGCCATTCCTCCTCAGCATTCTCGGAGAAGGGGCCGGATGCGGAATCCGCGACTCCAGGAGTTCCGGCAGACGGGCGAAGATAAGAGGTGGTGCGAAGGGTGACACGGAGGTCCCCCTCCTCGTAGCGCAGTTCGCTCAACCCGTTCTCTTCGACGAGACGCGCGAGGCGCTGAAGGTCATCCGAGCTGATTCCAAAATCCGTCACAATGAAAAAAGTGCCTTGTTAAGATGTACGCCGAGACAGGGATTCCGAGGGTTTTGATCGGCGGCGGCGATTTTAATTCTAGCATTCGGGCATAGCAGTGTCAAGGCAGCGCAAGGCTTTGCCAGAGTCAGCGTATAACACCGTAAGGAACTATTTCCTCGTGCTTGACAGGAGGCCAAGACTTAAGCTACAGTGTTGGTGTTTCCACTTTTCGATGCGCAGGTCATTATAGTATCCGATGGAGGTTACTCATGTACTGGTTGTCGCCTCGCCACTTCTCACGCCTTGTTTAACAAGGCGTTGCGGGAACACTCCCGCTCTCCACACTCACGTCCCTGTTCCTTGTCTTCCTTTTTGCCTTCTCTTTTTCCCCTGCCTGCTGGGCTGCACGAGGTACGTATGTCATTACCTCGCAGACCGGCGGCACCGTCACAGGGACGAATTTCATTCCTCCTACTCAAGCGACCTACCATCCAACCAGCAGTGGGTATGGAAGCGGCTTCGGCAGTGGCGGTACCTTAACCTGTTCTGGAGAGATCACCACGACCCTCACCTGGACCCCGGATGCAAGCTGGCCCGATGAACCGCCGCCCCTCAGCGTCATTGTTCAGGAGCAGTGCAAGGCGTCCGCCTCGGGCTTAAAGGTGAACTCGTCCTCCAGTTCTTCCGCCAGCGCCTCGGCTAACAACGGGGTGGGATTATCAGGTACTGCCCCGGGGGTGGTGAGTGCCGATGGGTCAAGTACCTTGTACTCCGTCGAATACGACAGTTCCCGGTACTCGGTAAAATCGGGTGCCACAATTACACTCACCTGTTCGCCGCGCGCCGAAGCCAAATCTATCCCCGGCGCCGCTAATGTCAGCGTCAGGTACACCGTGACGGCAACACCGGTTACTATCGGACTTGCTGGTGGAATTGGCCCGGACTCAGCAAAGAAATATTTAATTGGTCAGAAATGTGTAGCGTCATTGAATGCTGGCGGACTGCAACCAACAAGCTACAACTGGACAGTGAATGGCGGCGAACCGTTCGACGGGTGGTTCCCTGACGCGAGTAGTTCTGTTATGC
>JAZKEA010000278.1:31968-32310 GCA_040387315.1 Armatimonadota bacterium
AACGACATTCGACTTTTGGTTCAAAAAGCCGGAAGATTCAGCCGCTATTAATTGTTCTGCCCATTTAGCAGTACCTGCTGGAGCGACACCTGCTGGAGGCCTTGATGTTACGACTACGGCAGAATGTAGAGTAGTAAAGCCTTCAAACTCTTTAGGGGCTGTTATTGGTTCGGTACAGGGACAACCTTCATTTAATCCAACGGTGATGAAGCTTTATGGTGTTACCTTCGTAGACTGGTTTGGCGAGTCTTATGGGCCTGCTGGCATCATATGGGTAGGTAACGTTACGACACCTGGAGAATTTGGATTTGGGGGTGGTTGGAACTATACCCAGCTCCTCAC
>JAZKEA010000279.1:0-1383 GCA_040387315.1 Armatimonadota bacterium
GGCCTATGTACGGAACGCCCCCTTCCCTTTCCGAAGGGGAGGGGGAAGTCTGAGCCTGAGCGAAGACGGGGGGGAGGGGTGAACTACTCCGGCTTTCGCGCAACTGCGAAAACGGCGAGACCGAAGGGCAGACCGACACGGAGTGCGAGTTTTCCCTCTGCGGCAAGGAGACCGCGCAGGAGGCGGTTCAGGAGCGCGAATTGGGGAAGGGCGACATCGGCACGGGGTGCCGCGTGGGGACGCAGCAGCTTTTGCAGGGTACGTACTAGCCAGGCAGCAGGGAGAATGACACTCGTCACATAGGTAAGCCGCTCGATCTGCAGACCGCCGGCATCCCGCAGAATCTTTTCTATCTGACCGGCGACATAGCGGCGCTGGTGCATGAGGGCAATATCGTGACCGCTCCACAGGCTCTGGTAGGCCGGGACGCTCAGATACAGCGCCCCGCCCGGAGCCAGGACGCGCCCAATCTCCCGAGCCGCGGCACCATCATCCGGGATATGCTCCAGCACATCAAGGGCGACCACGGCATCAAATGCGCCCGTGGTGAACGGGAGCGCGGTTGCCGATCCGAGAAGGAGGCGGGAATGACCACGGGCGCGGCAAAAAGCAAGGGCAAGCGGCTCTACATCCAGGCCCACCGGCTCGCCGCCGAGTCCCCTCAGCCGCTCCATCGTCCCGCCGGTTCCGCAGCCCACATCCAGAACCCGTGGGGCGCGCCCCGCCTCCCTCCGTATCGGATACGCCTGAAGCGCCTGATCCAGCAGGTCTCGCCGGGCAAGAAACCACCAGTGCCGGTCTTCCAGCCGGTACATCTGCTCGTATTCGTCAATATTCATGCTGAGGCTAAATCAAGACGGAACCAGGGAGATCCGAAAGTAGAGTAATCAAACAGCCGAGGAATCAAGGCGGCACTGCACGTTTTGTACCACGTCATCCGGGTGATATCGAAAATCATAACTTTTGGTGTGAGGACAGGATAACTTTGGGTACTTGTGTTTTTTTACACAATCTTTACGTGGCATTAATACCGTGTTATACTCGCATTGTCTGATGCGGGGACGCATCAGATTTACATTCTTCATCCATTCATTCCAGGACGGGTCTCATTATGAGCAACCTCCGCAAAGGACGATCCGGCTTTACGCTTATTGAGCTGCTCGTCGTTATCGCCATCATCGCCATCCTCGCCGCGATCCTGTTCCCTGTTTTCGCCAAGGCCCGTGAGAAGGCTCGCCAGTCCTCCTGCGCTTCCAACATGAAGCAGGTCGGACTCGCCCTCGTCGGCTACACCCAGGACTACGACGAGAAGTTCCCGCCCGCGTTCAGCGTCTCGGCTGTCAACGGGGTGAACTACCTCGCCAACTGGGGTGTAGACTATAC
>JAZKEA010000279.1:1393-3762 GCA_040387315.1 Armatimonadota bacterium
CCCAGGACTACGACGAGAAGTTCCCGCCCGCCCTTGGTTCTGCCCAGGTCACAGGTGGTCCTTTCGTCGCAAACTGGGGCATGGACTACACGCCTGCTGCCGGCGTGATCGTTCCGTCCATCGTTGGCTCGTTCATCAAGAACCGCCAGATCTTCAACTGCCCGTCCGGTCCTCGCCCCGTTATCACCCCTGCGACGGCGACACCTCCCGGCGTGACCACGGACGGCGCACTTGCCTACATGTACAACGACCTGCTGGCTGCCCGTTCTCAGGCGGCTCTTGCCGGTGTTGCGCAGACGATCCTCGCGGCGGAAGCTACAGGCGCTCAGGTAAACCCTGGAACCGCGGCTACTGCTAACAAACTGCGTCATGGCGTCGGTCATGGTATCCTTCGCGGTACCACTCTCGCTGTCGGCACAGGCGCTGGGCCTGGGACTGGTCAGATGAGCGTCCAGCCTGCCGCAACGGCGCCGACGAACCCGCCGGTTGCTGCCGGTACGACGTATGAGTCCTCTGCGTTCAAGGACGTTACCCGCCACAGCGACGGCGGCAACTTCCTGTACGGTGACGGTCACGTGAAGTGGTCCAAGGTCACCCTGACCGCGGCCAATATTCCTGCGACGATCTACTTCCCCCCGGCCTCCCAGACGACTCCGAGCGCTCTGACAACCGGCGCTGAGACGATTACTGGTTGTACTGCTGGTGCTCAGCCGGTTCCCGGTGGCCAAATGTGTGGGTACGCGGGTACCTTCCACGTAAACTAAGTCTCTGCTTACGCTCTACAGCGTTCTGCAGTGATGCTGAAAAACTCCCCTGTGCAATTTGCACGGGGGAGTTTTTTTGTTGCCCACACTCCCCGGCTACTTTGGTTTCGGCGTGACTGTCTGGCGAACTATCAGTCGTGTGTTTGGCTCGGTCGGAGTGGAAACTAAGGTCCTGGTGCGTTTTGCGTTGGGCCATACAATAGTGACGCTGCTTATTGAGGCGGCGCCGAGGCCGAAGTGGACGGTGCCCGGTTCGGTCTGGGCGGCCCAGTGACCGTAGGGGCCGGAGACCTCGCGGGTCTGCGTTCGTCCGTCGCTGGTGGCAACGATAATGCGTGCACCGGTGGCGGTGGTGCTGGCGGTTTTGCCGTCACCGATGGCTTTGACGATCAGCCAGCCGTTCTTCGGTGGGGCCAGTCGGTTTTCCCAGAGAGCGAGGGCTGGTTTGGGGCGAGCCTGCGGCCAGCGCGTGGTGCTGCCGGTGGCGACGATATCGATGTCGCCATCGTTATCGTAGTCGCCGAGGGCGATGCCGGGACAGTTCGGCCAATCCAGACCAAGATCGCGGTCACGCTCGGTAAAGGTGTGGTCCGATTTCTGGAGAAACAGGCGCAGGCGGTTCTGTGGGTAATCGGACTCGCAGATCAGAAGGTCCAGGAGTCCATCGTTATCCATATCCGCCCAGTGGGCCTGCAGGTCTCCCTGATTCCAGTTTGTGGGCGTCTGCCCGGCGTGGTCGCGGACAAGGCCGAGACCGGGCCGGTCAAGGCGTCCGGTTTCCGGGTCGGGGCTGGCTAGTGTCTCCAGTTTTCGCTCGAAGAAGGGCTCTTTGCGCGTCTCCAAGCGATTGATAAGCAGGCAAGAGAGGTCCGAGGAATCTCCTGCCCACCAGTGTGTAATCGCAGCGTCGAACAGGTCCAGGTCACCGTCGTTGTCGAAGTCGCCGGGAACGAGGGAGAAGTTATTGCCCCCGGAGCGGAACGGCAGCTCGTCCGTGCGGTCGATGCCACGGCTCTTTTGCGACGTTTTGACCGCCTCGCTGTAGCGTCCGTGGCGGATGGCGTCGGCGTCGATGCCGTAGTTCGCCGCCACGTCGTCGTAGTAGGGGCCGGAAGCGGTCCTTTTCCACAAGGTATTCCATTGACGCCCGTACGCGGCACCAAGAAGCTCGGGGTAGCCGTCGTTATCGATGTCTGCGGCGGTGAGACCATAAAGGGGACGCGGGGCGTGGGCGGCACCGGGGACGACCGTGCGTGTGGGAAAGCCCCAGGCGGCGGTGACATCGGCGAAGCGTCCCTTGCCGTCGCCGCGGAAGACACGCATCGGCTGCGTTTCCAGGCTGTCACCATTGTACTGATTGCCGAAGGCGAGGTCCAGTTTTCCATCCATGTCAAGGTCGGCAAGGATCGCGCCGTGGGTGGCGGTGTGCGTCTTTTGCTCAAATCCACTGCGTTTTTCGCGCCGGAAATGACCCTGCCCGTCCCCGATATAGACGGCGTAGGTCTGCGGGTCCGTCTTAAACTGGGCTGCTGTCTGGGTGACTATAGAGATCGCGTCCAGTCGTCCATCGCCGTTCACATCTCCCCACAGCAACATTGAGTGGAC
>JAZKEA010000280.1:0-2807 GCA_040387315.1 Armatimonadota bacterium
AATGGTAGACCATGCTGTTGATAGATTCCCAGGGCACAGACGGGCGATTCTCCTCGAACCACTGATGGAGACGGTCCTTCGCTTCTTTTAGCGAAATCTCTTCGTCGGGGCAGCTGCTGAACGTGTCATAAACTACGTGGATAATCTGTCGGCGCTCGGCGCTTGGAACGTAGCGGAAATTGTTATCACGCAGCCAGAGGCGAAGACGCTCTGTTGGGTTCATGGATGCCGTATTTGCGGTCGCACTTTGCGCGGCGGCGGGAGGCGTGTACGGCGTATACGACGGGTGGTTATACGCTTTGTTATTGGTACCATTCCCACCGTTTCCATTAGTCGAAGGTGCGGCTGTGCCATTTCGCGGAGCGCCATTCTCGCCCAGGTTCAGCTGTCCCTTCGGAGCGATGGTAACGTCGCCGACGGCGGGTTTGTAGAAATCGATGATTTCTTCATGGGCGCGCAGAAAATCCAAAATCGAATTGTGACCCAGCGCGGCCTCGTCGAACATAGGGTCCATTTTTCGCATCTGTGTCTTCTGCGCGGAAGCGGCTGTCGACTTGTTTCCCAGTGCCGCGAGAGCTATTGCAATCAGTGCGACGGGGTCGGTCGGTGTCGAGGGAATCGACCGCTCCGGGAGGCTTCCGCCCTCGCGTGGATGAAGGTCGTCATAGAAGCAGAACACGTCGCACGACTTCGCGAGATAGGTGGAGGTATTGGATTTGACGCCCACGCCAAGCACCACACGGCCGGATTCACGCAGCTTGGTCACCAGCGGGGTAAAATCCGAATCCCCCGAAACCAGAGCGACATGTGTAATGTCCGCCTGACGCAAAACGACATCCATCACATCGATAGCGATACGAATGTCAGCGCCGTTTTTGCCCTTGTAAGTGAGGGCGAAAAGCTGAACGGGATCGGTCGCATTATCCAGAAGGTCCGACCGATAATCTTTGAAAAGTCCCCAATCCGCATAAGCCCTCTTGACCGTAATTCGACCATTGGCTACCTGCTGTATCTCTTCAAGAATCCGCTTTAAATCAACCCGCTCGTTAACAAAATAATCGTCGACCGCACGCTTAATATTCTCAAAATCAATAAAAACTGCCACTCTGTTTTGCATAAACCAGACTCCAGAAAATCGTCTCTGCAATAATACCGGCAGATAAATACGCAGAGACGCAGAAAGGGAAAGTATCCGCAGGTCGAATTAAATCAACCGTTTCTCTCTTTCCCCTTCTGCGTCTCAGTTAAAGAATCAAATTAACGCAGCTCAGTCGCTGCAGGCTGGTCGTCGCCACTCCCGCTGCCACCGGAACCACCACTTCTCTTACGCCCAAAGAGTCGGTCGATCCGCAGTTCCCCACGACCAAAGATTCCCTGCGGACGAACCAGCATTAAAACTATGAGCAGGAAGGCGTATGTGACCAGACGATACTGATTGAACTGAGCGCCCAGTGACGAACGCAGGATCTCCGGCAAGGCGGTTAATATGATCGCTGCCAGAACCGAACCGGTGATAGAGCCAAGGCCCCCCAAAACGACCATTGTCACGAAATCGAATGAGCGCACGAAGCCGAAGGAGGTAGGCGCGACGCTCTGTTCGAAGTGGGCGTAGAGCGCCCCTGCCATACCGGCAAAAAACGCGCCGAGCACGAAGGCGTTTACTTTGACACGGGTCGTGTTGACACCCATCGCCTGGGCTGCGATCTCATCCTCACGTACCGAAAGATACTGCAGTCCCTGTGCGGAGAACCGGAGGTTCCGCGAGACGACCACAACGATAACGACAACCAGAAACACCCAGAAGAAGTTGGTCAGCTGCGGGATATAGATTCCCTCGCTGATATTGCCCGTGAAGCCGCGCGGCCCCCCAACAACGTCCGTATTTTCCACCGCGACTCGTATGATCTCGCCGAAACCCAAGGTCACAATTGCGAGGTAGTCTCCTTTGAGCCGCAGGCTTGGAAGACCAACGACGTACCCCACAAGAGCCGACAGAAGCCCCCCGGCAAGCAGGGCGCACAGCATCGCGGGCGCTCCCTGGAGGAAATAGTGAAATGTGTTCGGCATCTGACCGCTGCGGGGCAGATTGCCGAATATCTCTTTATGTCCGTAGACCGTCAGAGCGGCGGCGGCATACGCACCCACCGCTTGAAAGCCCGCGTGTCCGATGGAGAACTGCCCCGTAAATCCGTTGATCAGATTGAGGGAAACCGCCATGATGATCGCGATACCGGACAGCATAACCACTCGGAAGGCGACTGCCTGTAAATGTCCCTCGACAAAAAAGGAGAGGAAAAGCAGAACGCCAAGCGTTCCGAGAATGGCAAGGGCGCGTTTTAGACTCAGCATCTGCGTTCCTTACACCTTCTCCGGAGCCGCGTTTCCGATAAGGCCTGCAGGCCGAACCAGAAGCACAACGATCAGCAGGATGAACGCGACAGCATCGGTCCAGCGGGAAGGCTCGAACTTACCGATGGCGGGAGCGCCTTTTACAAAGCTCTCCGCAAGCCCCATCAGGAGACCGCCGAGCATCGCGCCGGGGATTGATCCGATGCCGCCGACAACCGCCGCGACGAACGCCTTCAGTCCCATGGTCACGCCCAGCAGCGGCAGAATCTTCGCATAGGTCAGGGAGGCAAAAAGCACCCCGCCCGCTCCCGCAAGCGCCGCGCCCAATCCAAAGGTAAAGGAGATAACGTTATCCGTGTTGATGCCCATGAGTGCGGCGGCATCCGCATCGTGCGAGACCGCACGCATGGCCTTCCCCATCCGGGTTCGCGTCACGATGTACCATAGGATCATCATGA
>JAZKEA010000280.1:2817-3934 GCA_040387315.1 Armatimonadota bacterium
TGATGGAGGGGAAGAACTTGGGGTCCGCGCTAAAGATAATCTGCGCCCCATTTTCCAGAAACAAGGAGACGCCGATAGCGGTAATGAGGGCTGTCAGTCGCGGGGCACGGCGGAGTGGCTTGTAGGCGAGGCGCTCGATCAGAAGACCGAGCGCCGCACACGCGACCATAGCAACCACAATGACAGGGATGAGCTGCACGAGCGCCCCGACAAGGGTGGTCTGCTCCTCCAGCTTCATTTTGGAAGCCGTATAAAACCCGACGTAGGCCCCGATCATGAACACGTCGCCGTGGGCGAAGTTGATCAATCGCAGCACTCCGTAGACCATGGTATAGCCGAGAGCGATCAGGGCATAGATGCTGCCAAGCTGGACGCCATTAATGACGCTCTGTAAAAAATGCTGCATTCGTCGGCAGTCGTATCCGTTCCTTCAGTGTTCCGCAGAGAGAGTTGCGATCAGCTTCCGGAGTTCGGCGGCTGAATCGTGGTTTTGTACTGGAATTCCGTGCCTTTGATCTGAAGGACAACCGCCGGTTTGGTGGCATTACGTTCGGAATCAATGGTGATGTCCCCTGTCACTCCAGGGAAATTCTTGGTGCCAGCGAGCGCTTCACGAACCTTCGGGCGCTCGATACTGTCCGCCCGCTTGATGGCATCGGCAAGGAGCATCATTGCGTCGTATCCCATCGCGGCAAGACCGGAGGGAGCCTTGCTGTACTCAGCGGTATAGGCTTTTACGAAATCCTGAACGCGGGGAGACTTGTCATCCTTGGAGTAATGGTTCGAGAAGTAGCAGTTCTCCAGCGCTTTTCCCGGACCACCTGCGCCCTGAACCAGCTTCTCGGAGTCCCAGCCGTCACCACCCATCAGAGGTACTTCGATTCCCTGTTCGCGTGCCTGGCGGGCAATGGTGCCGACCTCGCCGTAATAGCCGGGTACAAAGAGCGCATCCGATCCCTTTACCTGGGACAGCTGTCCCCGGAAGTCTGAGTCCTTGGAATTGAAGGAAACATCACTGGTGATGGTCCCTCCCATTTTTTGGAACTCTTCCTTAAATACATTCGCAAGGCCAACGGAATAATCGCTGGACTGATCGTGCATGACTCCGACTTTATTG
>JAZKEA010000281.1:0-12944 GCA_040387315.1 Armatimonadota bacterium
GAAGTAGAAGAGCACGAACCGGCGCTCCCCGAGCGACCGCTCGACGGGTCCGCCTCGACTTCGCAGGCGTCCGTTTCTAAGTCTTCCCCTTCAGCTTCCTCCACGGTTTAAGTCATCCAAATACGGGTACATGTCACACAGATAGTCTTAACTGTTTGCCCTTCTAAAGGAAGAATGACATGCCCAACGATGTTCCTCTTGATGCGTCCGCCAGCCATGTGCAGGCGGATCGGATTCATAGTGATCCGGACTCCATTGAGAATGCCGCGACCGTAAACAACACGGAGGTGCTTGCCGACCGGAGTATGCTCGATCATATGGTTCGTCGTCCGACTGAGGCGGATTTCGCCGATGTTTTGACACCCGAAGGTAACTCCGGCGACATTGTCGGCTCTGATGTGTCCGATGGTATTGGTCCCTCGAATGATTCCCTCGGCGGCACGTAGGGGGACTTCACAAGACGATACCGTTCGCCCCCTTTATGGCAGCCCGGTCATGTTTCAGGACTTCGGGTAAATATAGTACACGATAGGGCAGGCAAAATTGCCTGCCTTTTTATTGTGAGGAGATTAAGATGAGCACCCTGCAGGATATGCCTTTAACCGACACCCCATTTGGGATTATTGTTCACTGTCACTTGCGCTGGAACTTTGTCTGGCAGCGTCCCCAGCACCTGATGAGTCGCCTGTCAAAGCAGCACCCCATCTTGTTTTTGGAAGATGCTCTGCCGCTGCCTGATGACCCCGACAGCGACAACCAGCCGCGTTTCCAGCTGGCAACGGTGGATGAGAACCTGATGGTAGCGACACCTCTGCTGCTTCCGCACACGGGTGATCCGGTAAAAGATGCGGAACTGGACCGCGAAAACGGAGCCGCGTGGGTGCGCCTTCTGGACACGCTGGTGCATCAGCTGCAGCAAAAAGACCCTGAGCGATGGGGGCGTATCGTCCACTGGATCTATTCACCGATGGCTGCTGGAGCACGGACTATGTACAGCCCCACCGCCGTTGTTTACGATTGCATGGATGAGCTGGCAAACTTCAAAGGGGCGCCTGAGGGGCTGAAGACAAAAGAAGCGGATCTGATGGCAGACGCCGATGTCATCTTTACCGGAGGACCCTCCATGTACGCCGCCCGTAAGGACATACATCCGGACAAGGTCTATCAGTTTAACTCCGGCGTCGATGTCGATCACTTCCGCAAAGCCCTCGATCCCGAGACCGTTGTTCCTGCCGATGCGGCGGACCTGAAGCATCCGGTACTGCTTTATTACGGGGTGATCGATGAGCGTATGGGGTGGGATAACCTGGCTGCCGCTGCTGATGCCCATCCGGAATGGACCATTCTCATGGTCGGACCGCTCGCGAAGATCACGGAGGATGACCTGCTTCAGCGCCCTAACATCCTGTACCTGGGTCAGCGCGGCTACGATGACCTGCCGCGTTATCTGAAAGCCGCGGATGTCGCTTTGGTGCCGTTTGCGCTTTCCGATGCGACCCGCTACCTATCCCCGACAAAGACGCTGGAGTATTTCGCCGCCCGCAGGCCGGTTGTGTCGACACCGATCCAGGATATCGTCGACAACTACACGGATGCGGCTCGTATCGCTTATTCGCCTGAGGAGTTCGTTCGTGCCTGTGAAGCGGCTCTGTCGGAGGATAATGCCGCCCGTCTTGACGCCGGGGAGCATCATGCCCAGTCTCAGACGTGGGATAACACGGTTTCCCGGATGAACGAGCTCCTGACCGCGGCCGTGGAGGCAAAGTCAGTGAATACGTTTGACTCGTCGCCGCGGGAGGGCGAGGATGCCGGGATGCCGATGGCGACCGGTCAGGTGCGCTGGTACAGCGGGTCTCGAGGTGCAGGCGTGGTAGATACGGATGGGGGAGAGGAAGTTCTCGCCTTTCTGCCGGGTGAGGCGCAGCATGATCTCGGTGGTGTACGTGAAGGCGATGCTGTCGCGATTGGGGCGACGATGCCGTCCTCTGTGTCCGGCACTGCGGGACCCTCGCATGTGGGGAAGAATGAGGGAAGCGCCAATCTCTTTCCTATGGGTCTGGATAAACTGCTGAAATCAGACGAGCCCTAAACGACCAAAATAGAATGGGGGCTCAGCGTCGGCGCTGAGCCCCCATTCTATTTTAACTTGCCTGTTGCGGCTGGTCGGAGAGCCCGATGCGGCGCAGCTTTTTGAGGGCGCGAAGTTCGATCTGTCGTACACGTTCGCGCGTAACCTGGAAAAACTGCCCAACCTCTTCCAGAGTGCGGGGAGCCCCATCCTCCAGCCCGTAGCGCATACGAATCACATCACGCTCGCGGTCTGTCAACTTGGCGAGGACCGTTTCCAGCTGTTCCCGGCGAATCAGATTAAGCGCGACATCCGAGGATGTCATTCCACCCTGCGACTGGATAAAGTCGGCAAGCTGAGCGGAGTCTTTGTCGCCAACAGGCGTCTCGAGGGAGAGCGGCTCCATCGCGATACGCATGATCTCATTCACGCGGTCGGGAGTCACCTCCATCGCCCGCGACACCTCATCCGTGCTGGGTTCACGTCCCAATTCCTGACGCAGTGCGCCGCTGGTTTTAACGACTTTGTGGATAAGTTCGGCTACATACACAGGGATGCGAATCGTACGACCCTGGTTGATAACGGCGCGGGCGATAGCGCGGCGTATCCACCATGTCGCATACGTGGAAAATCGAAAGCCGCGCGAGGGATCGAATTTTTCTACCGCCCGAATGAGTCCGATGTTGCCTTCCTGGATAAGGTCGGCGAGCGGAATGCCGGGAACGGAGTATCGCCGGGCGATAGAGACAACAAGGCGGAAGTTTGCCTCGGTCAGGATATCTTTCGCCTGCTGATCGCCCCGCGCCACGCGATGAGCTAACCGGACTTCCTCTTCGGCAGAGAGAAGACGCATGGCCTTGGTGCGGTGCATCCACATCTGCACCGTCTCCACCTCACTTTTGGCGTGACTTACCGAATTTTCGAGGGGGGAATCAAAATCAATAGAGGTGATAGCCGAGTCTTCCTTGATCAAATCGTCTCTAATCAGGCCATCCTCGGTATCGCTCAAATCGCCTTTATCTTCCGCTGCCAGCAAAAGGGTGCTCAAGCCGGCATCCATGTCCTCGGTATCTACGGTCTCGCCGTCAGCGAGGCTCCGTGATGGTGGCTCACTGCGGCCCCGGCGCGAAGAAACGGCGCCGTCGTCCGCCCCACCGATTCTCCTTCGCGTCGTCGAGGATGTAACCCCACCTGATACGCTGCCTGCTGCCATGCGTGCTTCCGTTTCCTCAGGAGATATAGCCACCAATAGTTTTGAGTCGGTAGAAGTCAAGAGATGATTCGGTGTCTTACTGCCTGGGGAAGACGGAGAGAACACGGTATGCCGAATCGCACAAAAGGCTTTGCCTGCACGGTCTTCTCCCCTAATCTCGTGTTTCGTACCCGTATCTCAATCCACCGGCCTTGCCTGGGAATCTTAACGGGTCTAAAACTAAAAGAATGCTCCGCTAAGACTTGCAAATCCATTTCGGCTTTGTTTACTCCCAATATCCTAATTGAACAAACGGTTCCCGGTTTTCCTTCTTTGAGAAAGAAAATCGGGAACCGTTCGTTTACGAATTATGGGAGAGACACCGGGGCCGCTCCTATTCAGGCGGGAAGCGCCACAGAACCGAGTATGCCCGGCAGTTCACTTGAAGGACGCCAGGCGAACAGGGCACGGCGAACTCTTTCCCTTCCTCGGCTGAGCCGAGAGCGGACAGTACCGACGGGAATATCCAGCTGGTCTGCGATCTCCTGATAGGGAAGCCCCTGGATGTCCGCGAGAACCACGACCTGCCGATACTCATGCGGCAGCTGCTTGACCGCATCCAGCACCGCCGCTCCCTCCATCTGGGAGAGCACAATACGCTCCGGCGAGGAGAATGACGGCTGCTGCGCATTGGGCGAATCCAGAGTCGCCATCACCGCACCGCCCGCGGACCCTGCCCCTGCGGGATCGAACTGGTCGAGCGAAACCTGTTTTGGCTCGCGCGATTTCTTGCGATAGGCATTAAAGAACAGGTTACGCATGATCGTGTGGAGCCAGGCGCGAGGAGACCCGTCCGACCGAAAGGTATCAAACCGGTCAAAGGCGCGAAGAAGAGTATCCTGCACCAGATCCTCTGCATCAGAACTGCTGCGGGTAAGCGCCATCGCAGGGCCGTATAGAGAAGCTTCGTGTGGCAGGATCAGTTCCTCGAACTGCCGCTCCTGCTCACGCGTCAGGGACCCTGGCACGTGGGTTCCCGGCCGCCGTGAAAGCGGTGACGGGCTTTTGGGCCCGCTATTGTTTGTCGCAGCGGTGGCGAATGTATTTTCAGTCGTTGGTCTTGTTAATGTCGCCTGCATGGTTCTGCTCTTTCCGGCGCGTTTTCGTACTGCTTTTGCGCGATTTATCAAGTTTCTGAAGATGCTTGCTGAGATACGCTCTGTGTTCCGGCGTAATCGTCAGCGTTAGTTTTTCGTCCGGGCTCTTGTCGCCTGCACTCTCTGGCGTCGCGCTTTCTATAGCGACGGGTACCAGACCGTGCGGCATCTTTTTTCCGTTATCATCGGTGACTGCGCCAGAAGCGCAATCGAAACAGACATCATGATGGGGACAACGGATCTGTCCCTTCTTCGTCAGTGCGGCTTTTGGGCCCAGGGGAATACTCTTGTGCGAACAGTAGTCCAGGAACGCCTGCTCCACTTTCCCTGTCGCTGAATCCCTGACCACCAGGCACCAAATTCCGCGTTCCGCCTGTATCCGCTCCAGTAATGGGCTCGCGATCCCCGCAGCGATACCACCATCGCCGCTTTTCAGATCTTTTGTCTTCTTCTGCTTCTGGCCCACTAGGAAGCCTCATATTCTAAATAACTGACCAGAACTGTAAAATAGTCACTTGCCGGCAAAATCAAGCGCCGGGACTTCGGTAACGGAGGCCATGCAGCACAAATTCCAGCATCGATTTTACGCGCGTCTCCATACTGACACGGCAGCGACTGTCGCCCTGATGGCACGCCTCGATATAGGGCGGAAAGAAGGACACAAACGCCATTTTAAAGTTCCATGCCGCCGCCTGGCTGTCACCTTCCGGCAGTGTGAACACACCGTGCTCGACACCCTCCTCCAGAACCTGGGCGATCAGCGCCAGCTGCGCTTCATGTTCGTTCCGGGCGCACCGCGCTATCTTCGGCTGCATCGTCTCATCTACCAGCTCGATACCGTGGGCAGCTCCCATACACGCATCATGGACCGAAAGGACGTTCGCAATAACCATGCGACGCAGTTTCTCTTCCGGTGTCGCCAGCGAAGACGCGATCGCCTGCATCTGCTCGGTAACATTCTTCTTGACGCTCTTCGCGATCGTCAGAAGAATATCTTCCTTGCTGTCAAAGTACAGATAGACCGTTCCTTTACCAACTTTCGCATCCTGCGCTATCTCGTCAATAGTGGTTTTTTTGTAGCTGTAGTGCAGAAACCGCTTCCGAGCCGCATCCAGGATCGCCCGGCGCGTCTCACAGTCGCGTTCCGCACCATGACCGTGCGTGATACCCTCTTTTTTGTTATCCTGAGACTCTATCATACGTTAAGGTTCAATTCTGTACTTATGACTAAAAAACGATTTCAGTCATATTGTATCGCATTCGGGTATTTTGTCAAACATTAAAAAAAATGAGCGCAGAGCCGCCATGTTTGTTTCGTTGACACCGTATCTTCACAAGCCTATAATAATTCATCTACCATCCGGCAGGGTAAGATCACACCAGGCGAAACCCACGATCATGACGGCTCCGTCGGCAAAAATTACCACCGCACGAAACACTGCTGAAAAAGCCGTTGCGACCCTGCCCCGAGGCTCACTTTTGCGGGGACCGCTCCGTTTGGGTCGGCGGACTAAGGAACTGACCGCCCGACTGACGTCGGGGGCGATTGTCGTGCTGGACCACGCCGATCTTGATACAGTCGCCGCCCGTTCTCTGCTGCGGACCAGGCCAATCGCTGTTATCAACAACCAGCCATTCGTCACGGGGCGCTATCCGAACCGTGGGCCGGGACTCCTGCAGGAAGCCGGTGTTCCTCTTTTTGATCTGACAAATGCCGTCGAGGGAGAGAAGGCGGACCTTTTCTCGCTTCTTACCGACGGGGATGTCGCAGCGATCACGCAGGACGAACAGGGGCGCACCGTCCTTAGTATATCCAGTAACGGCTCCTCCCAGGCGAGCCTTGCCGCTTACCTTGTCCCGCTGACTCCCGTGCTTCTGGAGGAAAAGCTGGCGGCGGCACGGTCGAATCTGGACAGTGCCTTATCCGATTTTGCGCAGAACACCCTTCGTTATCTGCACCGGGAAGAGGAGCGAGCGCTTCTTCTGGACCCGGTTGCGGTTCCTGAAGTCAGCGTAAGCCTTGCAGGGCGTCCAGCGCTTGTGGTGGTGCGCGGGGATAACTACGAGGATGACCTGCGACGCCTCGCTCCTTACCTGCGTGAGCAGAAACCCGTCGTGATCGCAGTTGACGGGGCCGCGGATGCGCTTATCGCACTGGGTATCCGGCCCCACATCCTTCTTGGGGATATGGATTCGGTGACTGACTCCGCCCTGCGCTGTGGCGCGGAACTGATCGTTCACGCCTATTCACGCCCTCGTGCCGCCCGCAGCGAAACAGACCCGGAGCCGGATGCGCCGGGGATGGTCCGTATTCGGGCGCTGGGGCTGGAAGAGAACACGAAGATCTTTCCTGTCGCCGGAACGAGTGAGGATGCCGCGCTGCTGCTTGCCTACGAAAAAGGGGCCGACCTGATTGTCGCCGTGGGAACGCATACGAATCTGGAAGATTTTCTGGACAAGGGGCGCGGCGGAATGGCAAGCACTTTTCTCGTTCGGCTGAAGGTCGGGAGCCGACTGGTCGATGCGCGCGGGGTGTCACGTCTTTATACGAGCCGTCAGAGAGTCGGTCCGATGCTCGGATTTCTTGCGCTGGCGGCTTTATTCCCAATTGTCGTTCTGCTGACACAGACACCCTGGGGGCAGGTTGCCTCGCGTGCGGTCGCCGTCTGGTTCCGCCTGCGAAACGGTTGATCTCCTCATGAACTCCGATATTCGTTACCATATCGCGTCCCTATCCGCTGTATTTCTGGCACTGGGTATCGGCATTCTTATTGGCACGGCCTTTGTCGGCGCGCCCGTCGTGCAGCGTCAGACGACGCTGATCCACCGCCTCGAGGCGAGCGTCGGCGATCTGCGGCGTGAGACAGCGACCAGGGACAATACCGAAAAGGCATTGGCTGCTCTGGTTCCGGGCATCATCAGCGGTAATCTAATGGGTCAGCGCGTTCTGGTTGTGCAGAGCGGCAGCTACCGGGATGCTGCCGATGCTGCGGAAGAGACACTCGAACAGGCGGGGGCTGTCGTGGTACGCGCTGCTCTGCCCTTGGATGCCTGGCGCCGTGAAATGAGCCGCGCCACCTCGGCGATTGCCGACTCAGACACCATCGCGGACGCGGTAGGAAATGAAGCCCGTCAGATCGCGCCGCTCCTGCTGCGTGGTGATTCCCACTCATCTCCCAGTGCGTTTCAATCGTATCGCGACCGCGGCCTTCTGGTCGACGGCGGACCGTCCGAGACCGGGCCGTTTCGACTGGTGGTACTGGTTGGGGGGGCATCACTGGCTGTCGCCACCGCCGGTTCCGCAGATGAAACCGCTCTGCTGACGTTTATACAGCAGCGGGATGTACCGCTTATCGATGCCTGGATAACACGCGGTGCGACCGTCGTCGCGGTCGAACCACTGGAGGCTGACGTCTCGTTCCTGCGCGTTTATGAGGGAAGCGGTATCTCCACAATTGATGCCATAGACCGCGCCGCGGGGAAGATCACTCTGCCGTTTGCTCTGCTGGGCGAGAAGGGGAATTATGGGCTGCGCTCCGGTACGGATCGTGTGCTGCCCGAATCTCTGGAAAGTCTGCAGATGTCTCTCCCGTCCTTGATACCGCCCTCGTCGAAACCTGCGGCTGTCCCATCGGCAGTACCTGCCGCGGGCAAAAGCGGGCCTCTGTCACCTTCCGTGGCGGCAAGTCCGGCTGCGCGGTGAGTGCGCCGCTCCTCTCCGTGATCATCCCCGCTTATAATGAGGCGGACCGTATCGGCTCCACCGTCGTAGCGGCGCAGAAGCTTCCGGGGGTTCGTGAGGTCATTGTCGTGGATGATGGCTCGACCGATGCGACAAGCGCCGCGGCGGAGTCTGCGGGGGCGCGTGTCATTCGGCTCGCTCAAAACGGCGGCAAAGCGCGTGCGATGGAGGCGGGGGCCGATGCCTCAGACTCGCCTCTCTTTCTTTTTCTGGATGCCGATTTACAGGAAACCGCCGAACGGGCAGCCGGGCTGATCGGCCCCGTTTTGAACGGCGATGCTGATATGACTATTGCCGTCTTCCCCACTATTCCGGGCCGCGGCGGCGGAATGGGATTGGTAGTGCGTCTTTCCCGGTGGGGGGTACGGAAAATGACCGGGCGTTCTCTGTCCGCGCCGCTTTCCGGGCAGCGCTGCCTGCGCCGCGAAGTTCTGGCGGCCTCGCGTCCTCTGGCGCGCGGCTTCGGTGTCGAGACCGCGCTCAATATAGATGCCCTGCGCGCAGGTTTTAATGTTGTGGAGATCGAGACTAACATGGACCACCGGGTCACTGGCAACGACCTGCGTGCTCGCCTTCATCGCGCAAGGCAGCTTCGGGATGTCGCTGCGGCTCTGGTACCACGCCTCCTTGGTCTGCGGAGCTCTCCACGGAAACCCCAATGACTGCTGCCACGACTGATTCTCTGCTGCTCGCCGCTCTGCTGCTCGGAATACTGCTATTGGTGGTGCCGACAGTCACGCGCCGTTTGTGCCGCCGATTGGGACTGATAAAACCAAATTTCCGCGGCGATAGTATCCCGTCTTCGGTCGGTTTGACCTATCTGCTGACCGCCGCGCCGGTTTACGGTCTGCTCCTTCTCTCCCCTGTACTGCGCCGCGATGCGGCGCTGTATCTGATGGTAGTTGTCTCCTTTGGCGCTCTCGGTCTGGCGGATGACTTGTGGGGGAGCCGCGCGGTAGGGGGATTTCGGGGGCATCTCCGGTCCCTCTTCGCCCTTCGGCCTACGACCGGCGCGTGGAAACTCGTTGGTGGCGGCATGGTCGCCTTGATCGCGTCGGCGGCTCTCCATGCCCCCCTTGCGCCGCACTTTGCCGTTCTTTTTCCGCTTGTTTGCGATGCGCTCCTGATAGCGCTCGGGGCCAACGCCCTGAACCTACTCGATCTGCGCCCCGGCAGAGCCCAGTTCGGCTTTGCCCTCCTCTTCTTCTTTCCGCTTCTGACCGTCTGCGTGAACCAGGACGGGCGGATTTCTTTGCTCCTTGTTGTCGCTCTTGCCGCCGCACGGGAGTGGCGCGCGGATTCCCGCGCGCAGGCTATGATGGGGGACACCGGTTCAAACCTACTGGGCGCGGCGGCAGGACTGACTGCGGCCCTTATCCTGCCTGTCTGGGGGCGGCTTCTCCTGTTAGTACTGCTGATCGCGCTGAACCTCGCCGCCGAACGTGTCTCGTTATCGCGGGTCATCGCAGGAAACGTGTGGCTAAATTCACTGGACCGGCGGCTTGGGGTTCGGTAACGTTTCCTGTAACAAAGTCTGCCCGGTGAGTTCGTGACACACGCAACTTTATGCAGGTCTAAGAGACAAATAAGTTGTAATAATCTGCAGAGGTCGCTATCACAGTATTTTTTGGCATTGTGTTACGCTGTTTTAGAGTCAGGCAGAAGGAAGAGGACTAAAATGTCAACTGAGAGCGAGTCAACGACCACATCGACCGTGCCACCATCGTCTCCTGTTTCCGCCGCCACGTATGACACGGCATCCGCCGCTGCCTACGGGCCGAACCCTGCCGACGTTGAGAAGAACAAAGTTTTTGCGATCCTCGCGTATCTGGGAATTCTGTTTTTAGTCCCGATGCTGGCGGCAAAGGAGTCTCCCTTTGCCATGTACCATGCGAACCAGGGACTGGTGCTGTTTCTTTTCGCCATTGCGCTTGGCGTCATCACCATGATTCCCGTTGTCGGCATTATAGGCTGGGTTGCTCATATCGTCTTAATGATCCTGGGGATTATTAATGCCGCGAACGGGCAGATGAAACCACTTCCGCTTATCGGCGGGATTACTCTTCTGAAGTAACCTGGGATCACGGCTCGTCTTCTTGACTTCACGGTACAAGTCCGCTGTATTTCCGGTTCTGTACCGTGCTCATCAGTTCTTGTAGGGAAAGGAAACTCGATACGTATGTCCGTTTACGGAAGTGGTGGAGGTGACTACGGCGGTTCCCTGCCTGCAGGGACTGCCTATGCCCCCGCGCCGATGCCGCCCAAAGTGCGGTTTGATGTCATTGGCGAGGCGTGGAATCTGCTGACAAGACAGTTCGGTGTCTGGTTTGTCGCCGGGCTTGCCTTTGTGATCCCGATTTTTATTGTCGTCGGCATTTTCTATGCTTTAATGTTCGCCCAGATAATGGCAATGGCCGCGACCGGGCGGGGCGGCGAGCCGAACGGAGCGGAAATGCTGGCCTTTCAGGCACGCATTTATGGGGTTGCGCTTCCGATGGGACTGGTCGTCTATGCGTTTCAGGGACTGGTGGGAGGCGGAATGGTCCGTATGGCCCTCCGACAGCTTCGCGGCGAAACCATCGCCGCGGGTGACGTTTTTAAGATAGGTGATGTTGCCGGGCAGTTGATCCTTGTTGGTTTGCTGCAGGGGATCGCGGTGCAGCTGGGAACCATGTTCTGCTATATCCCCGGATTTATCCTGGGCGGACTCTTTATGCTGGCGATTCCGCTGGTGGCAGAGCGGCGTCTTCCGGCGATAGAGGCACTGAAAGAGAGTGCTCGAACCCTGAAGCCTGATCTGGTCATGGCCGCCCTCTTCTTTTTCGTCATCATGCTGGTCTACAGCCTGGGTGGTATTGCGTGTGGTATCGGTATGGCGGTGACGTTTCCTCTGCTGCCTATCTCTCTCGCAATTATCTACCGGGACTTCTTCCTTGGCGGGCCAACACCGCCACAGTACCCCGGTGTTACCCCTGTCGGTCCTGCGAACCCGTGGGTCTCCGGGCAGCCGGGCGGCGCATACCCGCCCCCTCCCGCAGACCGCTGACCTCCTGTTCCTGAGGCGATAAAAACAAAGACCTCAGGCATAATCCTCACCATAAGGGTTATGCCTGAGGTCTTTTGCCGTGGCTGGGGGCGCGGCGATACAATCAGTTCATGACACTTTCCGCGCCTGACTCATCCCGGTACCTCGTGACTCACACTGTGGTCAATATGTATCTGAAGCCGTCCCGCAGCTCAGAACAGGTTTCCCAAACCCTTATGGGCCATGTTGTGGATCTGATTGAGCAGCAGGATGACTGGTCATGGGTACAGACCGATGATGCCTATCGCGGGTGGGTCGAAAGCCGCTGGCTGATACCCGTTCCCGATGCCGCGGGGTTGACTCCTCTGATTGTGCCCTTCACCGAAGTGCGGTCGGAGCCTCGTCCTGATGCGGCGCTGGTTCGGCGAATATCTATCGCCGCGCTGGTCGCTCCTGTTTCGCGTCTGGAGACAGACCCTGCGTGGACTTCGGGTCGCCTTCTGTCTGAGCCGGAATCACTGGTATATGCGCCTACCGCCTCGCTTGCGCGTACGGCTCAAAAAGCGGCTATGGATTCTATTCCGGAGAAGGTGCTGGAATGGAGCCTGCAGTTTTTAGGCACCCCGTATCTATGGGGCGGATCGTCTGCCTTTGGTCTGGACTGTTCCGGGATCGTCCAGCTTTGCTACCGGCTTTCGGGGATAATTCTGCGGCGTGATGCCGACATTCAGCGCGATGATCCGCGTTTTGTTCCGGTCGAATTCGAGGAACTGCTCCCAGGAGATCTTGTCTTTTTCGGTAGGGAGGGCCGCATCACGCATATCGGGATGCATCATAGCGGACGGAGCAAAGAGGGCGGCACCTTTATTCATTCTGCGGGAGGATCCGGGGTAATCATTACCGCGTGGGGCGACGACCGCTACACCCCGAACTACGTTGATGCCCGTCGGCTTGATCCTGCCCGTGCCCATGAACCCGTCACTCGTTTCGAGGCGGAAGATCGCTAGCCCACTATGGAACCAATTACATCGCCAACGCTGTTTTATGTGGACCGCTCCGACCGAGGACGCCTGCGCCTGACGGGGAAGGATCGGCAGTCGTTTCTCCAGGGAATGGTCAGCAATGATGTTGCGCGTCTGACACCGGGGCAGGGCTGCTATGCCTTTATGCTGGATGCCACCGGGCATGTTCTCGCGGATATGCATGTCCTTTGCCTGGAGAACTCCCTGCTTCTGGATGTGGAACCGGGCATAGCCTCCTTTGTCGCGGAGACTCTGGATCGCTACCTCATCATGGAAAAGGTGCGAATCACGGATGTTAGTGACGACCTCCGCCAGTACACGCTGGTCGGAGCCGTGGCTGCCGATGTTCTGTCACAACTCGGCGCTCCGGGTACCGAGAACTGGACAGAGGGCGATAACGCCACGCTGGACCTGCAGAACGACACCGCTATAGTCGCGGCGGCGGGCATTGCGTCCGTTCCCGCCTTCGATATCTATCTGCCTGCGGCGGTGAACGTTGATTCCGTACTGGGAGCGCAGGGCGTACTCCCACACAGCCTGGAAGCTCTGGAAGTCCTGCGTATCGAGGCGGGGATTCCACGCTTCGGACAGGATATTGACAGCCGTGTTCTGGCACCGGAAACAGGACAGCAGAAACGAGGAGTCAATTACCGCAAGGGCTGTTATATCGGTCAGGAGATCGTGGCCCGAATCGATGCTCGCGGTCATACCAACCGCTCCTTTACCGGCTTTACCTTG
>JAZKEA010000282.1:0-16013 GCA_040387315.1 Armatimonadota bacterium
TATAGCGGCAGAATTGCCGAGGACCGCCGGAAACCGTCTCCGAGAAGGCTATCTTTGATTTCGATAAACGCTCTTTCCGGACACAAGACACGGCTGGTTCCGGCGCGGGAGCCCTGGCAATGTGGTACTGTTTCGCTAATCAGGGATGATGTACTACCCGGCATTCCTGGAGACGAGCATTGCTGTCGAGGGCGTAAGAGAATATAGGAGCAAAGGGACATCTTTGATTCCACTGTGGGTTCCCAAAACCAAACTTGGCTTTATTGGCTCCCTCGCAGTTGCGCTGGTGTTCTCTGGCGCGAGCGTCGGGTACCTGGTGTGGCGTCAGGACAAACCACTGGGCAACCCCGGTGGCCCTATCGGCAGCATGGGCGAGTGGTACGTCTTTTGGAACTGGATCGCCATTGGACCGGGTCCGATGCTGAGCGCGTGGGGGTGGTTTAGCGTCCTCCTGTACTTGTGGGGGAAGTTCAAAGAACGCGTCGGCGAGCCACCCCCTGCAGAGGTTCGGAATGGGGCACCTAGCAGCTCTGTTAGGAGCCCTGTTAGGGACGGCATCGTTGCGGTCCTCTGCCTGGGACTGGTGGGTGGAATGGCCGTTTTTATTGCGACGCATCCTGCACGGGATTGGAAGCAAAACCTGGTTACCGGTGGTCTCATCATCCTGAGTGTGCCCGTCGCATTTGCCATTGTTCCGTCGATTCGTGCCGAGGTCTTGCGGTGGTTGCGGTGGCTTCTCCAAAAAAGAACGCGGTAACCACTTATGGCATTGGATGGCGCTGAACACAAAAGAAGACCCGCTATTCTCTTCTTCAGGGTCTAGAAGATGTCGTGATAGGTTTTCGGAACTCCGATTACCATTACCTATACCTGAACGGGTGAATAGCGGCAAAACTCCAGAGTAGAAGAAGGAGTTATGTGCATTGGGCCTAAAACGGTTCTTACGATGAGTAGTCAGCAAGAGTTAAACGACCAACTGATAGATGCGGTTAATGCTGGCGACCTAGGGGAAGTGCGCCGATTGCTTGCGGCAGGAGCGGATGTCAATGCACGGGATAAATCCACGCGAGAAGGTGTTACCCCACCCGTCAACGACCCCGTAGAAACAGCGTTAATTGTCGCTGTTTCTAATGAGAATCTTCCTATAGCTCGTCTGCTTCTGGAATCAGGGGCCGAGCCTGATTGCTGGACAGACGGCGATCCGTACAGCGCACTTCTCCTAGCTGTTATGGACAATTCAATCGAAATGGTCAAACTCCTTGTAGATCATGGCGCGGACATCAACTGGGCCCCGATGGGAGATAACTGCCTGATGGTTGCCTACAACAGGGGCAGCAGAGAAATGTTTGACTATTTGCTGAAGCGTGGAGCGGATCCGCATAAAAAAACTGTTTGGGGCGATAATTTCTATCAGTATGCCGTACGCCTAGGCCGTGAACGTTGGATTTAACATGGTTCCTTTTCAGGTTCAGAGCGGGCCAATGTATTCGTGATAACAGCGTTTATCACGAATAAGAAACACAGATCCAAGCCTTGAAAAGGCTTGACTAATTGCCCTTCTGTACCTGTTGCTCCTGTAGTACCTACTGTACCTACTGCCCCTAGCGGGCGCAGCGGAAACCAGCACGGACGTCGGTCCGGAAGCCCGCCCGGATACTCATCGTTTTGTAGCTGAGATTAGTTTGATCCGGCAGTGTCTCAATCGGTTCCCCCTGATGGTAGGTTCTTGTCGTCATGGTTACGTCCCCGATCAAGCTCACCACACCGCTCCAGCTTGCCTCTCCGCCGCGCCAGTAGCGGATCATAAAAGAGCTCATCAGCATGCGGCGCAGCACTTCCGCCGATGCCAGCTGCTGCGTGTCATCGCTTCGCGTGCGGTATTCCTCTTGATAATCGATTTTGCCCGTCTTTGTGAAATGAAAGCCCCAGCCTCCCACACGCTCGATTTTCGGCGAGGACGCCTCTCCCCAGTAGAATTGGGACAGATCCGGGTCCACCTGCGCGGGGAACCGCTTGGGCGCAAACTGGGTCTGCTGGGTGCTGCCCTGAACATACTCCGGCGCGTTGATCAGCACGTTGCGGACACCGAAGATGCTTTTATCCTGACGGAACGAGTCCACCGGGCTGACCTGCCCCCAATGCCACTGCCCTTTCAGGAACTCCTGCGTAAACTCCTGGATCGAGAGACCAGCCTCGATCATCCCCGGGCTGGGTGCGAGCACAATCCCCGTCCGGGAATTGGAACGCACAACCGGCGCGCGGGATCCGGGGACGAACCTACTTGAACCTCCCTTGGTTTGAACCCACCGTCTCTCCGTTGGGGGAGGGAGTCGCTGCCGCGTCGCCTCCTCAGCCCGTGCCATCAGTTCCGCGACTTGACGCTGCTGCCGCTCGAAGAGCTGGGCAACCTGCTGCCCGGCCCGGTCCCAGTCCTGGTTCATCTCTTCCACCCAAGACGTGTCCTTACAGTAAGCGGCACGACGCCATTCTACTTCGGTTGGGAGGCGAGAGCGGCGCGACGCAGCGAAGGAGGCTGCATCGTCAGCCATCATGCCGACCGCGGGATGATCCTCACGCCTGCCGGTCGCACCCTGCACATCGCCCGGCTTCCAGCCGAAGGGAAGAGGCCGCAGGATCTGTGTCTGTGTGCTCCGTGTGCTCCGTGTGCTCTGTGTGCTCTGTGTGCTCCGAGTGCTTTGTGTGCTTTGTGTGCTCTGGATGCCAAGCCACCGGCGGTACTCGCCGTTCGTGACGGGCTGAACCGCCATCCAGAAACCGGGCGTACAGACAACCGTTGTCCCGTAGTCGCGGAGGTGTTCACTGGCAACGTTGCCGTCGAGGGGAACCGGTCCCCCGGGAACCCAGACCATCTCGCCCGTTCCTGAGGGAAGCGTTCCGGAACGGTCTCCCAGACGGACTGCCGCACGGTCGGGTGCAAGGCCGACCTCGCTTGAGATCACTTGAAACCGGGCGAAGGTAATAAAGGCGGGATGTGTCCCTTCCTGCGTCACCATGCCCAGGGCCGCCCCACTTGCCTGGTCAATGACGATGGCTCCGAACGGAACAGATTCGCTGCTTCCTGGCGCGGGAGCAATAGAGAAGGTGTCCTTCGCCGCAGTGGCAGGGCCAACCACGCTCGAGCGTGACTGGATGACCGCCGCCGCACCGTTGTCTCCGGGTACGAACCAGAGCAGACGAACGGGCTCCCCGATGCTGACATTGGCACTGTGGAGAAGGGGAAGGGAGCGGGCGTGATAGCCGCTGGTCTTCACGAAGGCGTAAGGAACCGTGGCGTGTGTGAACCGGTGGTTTCGTGCGGCTACGGTCACGGCCGTGGGGGCACTCTTATCCGAACGCCCCGGTCCGTCCACTTGAGGGAGAGTAACCTGTACCGATCCGCCATTGCGCGCCGTATCACGGACACCACGGGGAACCAGAACGAACCCGTCGCAGCGGACGACCAGCCCGGTTGCGGTCGTGTGGGTGCCAGCCCCGGCTTCTTTGTAGCGGACCTGGACCAGTGCTTCCTCGGGCTTTTGTGCCACATGATGCTTCCAGGTGGAGTAGGGCGCGACGCTCTCGATCAGCAGTTTCAGATCTCCCACGTCGGGATCAATGCTGACTGCGTCTGCCCTGGTACCAGCACCAGCACCGGTAGGCGGTGAATGCTGGGCGCGGGCAGTCGAGGCGATCAGAAGAATCCCTGTGAGCAACAGGGCAATAGGAAAGCGGAAAAAGCGGACCGACATCAGTGGTGACCCCCTTGTGCTCAATGCTCAATGCTTAATGCTCAATACTGAGTGTCTAGTAAAAGACAGAAAACAGCTACACGCGGCTATACGTGCTGTTTCCCATAGACGAACTGCTTTCATTGTACCTGTTGTGCATTCGTATCAGGATGGTTATGTGACCGTTACGAATGGCAGCACCGCCTCAAAAATAGGTTATGAGAATAGCCCTTTTCTCAATACCTATCCAACTAGACGAGCAGCGGATATAACAGCAACTAGAACTGCTTCTCCGCCAGATACGGTCAGTTTGCTGATTTAGCCCTCGTCACGTTTTGCTTGCTATAAAATGGCCGCCAAAGTAAATAAGCATTGAGCCACAACAGGAGGGGGGCAACGGCTAAAACAAGGAACACAAAACCGTGAGGTGAGGTAGTCAAACCCAGCAGCCAGCCAGCGGCAACGAGCGGACAGAACGTTGCTGCTAAAGTCGTTCCTAGATAAATGAGAGCAGTTGGAATAGGTTTCAATCAATCTTTCCTCGCAAGCAATCCCGTAATGATGGTCACCGCACCCGATACCACAGCAACACAGCCCCGCGAAGTTACACAGGAACCAGGGAATTAGCCGGCAGAGAAGGCAGAGTGAAAGGTAATCGGCTAGGCAGAGGTACAATCAGCGTAACACAGAGCGTTATCTGATTGCACGCTGTGGCTTAGGATTCTTTGCCATAGGAGGCTGCGACATGGGTACCGGGAAGCTTATCGGAAAGCTCATTCGGACACGAGGGATGACGGTGCTGAAGACAGTACTGAAGTCGGTGCTCCTGATCGCTCCGGCTCTGCTGTTGCTGTACTTCGTCAGCCCTCTGGCAGACCAGCGGGCAGCTTGGGACAGTGTCGTGCGGCGAGAAACGCGCCTCATTCCGCCGTCGACGCGCAGTGCGGGGGCGGGGTTTCGTTACCCCGAGCTTTGTCTGACGTGGCTGCCGAAAGGGGAGCCACGCTACGCCCGAAGCGTGTTTTACTATGGGCCGGGTCCTTCTCCTATCTTTGACTTCGACGCCCCGTGTCAGGTTCGGTCTGAGGTGTACTACTGGAGAGGGAGAAAGCGTGCGCATGCCGGAGGTGGAGGCAGCTGCAGCGAGGAAGAGGCAGTAGCCCTTGGCATGGCGGCGGACAAGTTGCGGCAACGTATGGCGGACCCCCGACATTCCGCACTCCGCATCTCTTTGGAGAAGGGCGAGCATTTCTATGATAACCGTGCCGCTGCTCAGGACCCACGCATGGTGCGCATCGTTCATGCCGCCGCCGCGGGGCACTCGTATAAAGACATTCTTCTGGTCCGCGCCTTGGAGCCGGACGGGGAGAGCTGGCGTATTCAGGCGTTCGACCGGAGCAACCTTCCTGCCGAGGTACGGAACGTGCTGACGCTCGCGCGCGCCGCAGAATGGTGAATCGCACGAGGACAGAGGACACCTGACAGCAGAGCCCGACTTCTCAAAAGCTATTCGAGAAAAAGCAAGAGGCTGCACGGGCCTGCACGGGCTTACACGGGACTCGGGTCCAGATGGATGCCTTTGGCGTGAAGGTATTTATCAATCCTTCCCCAGCGCTCTTCCGCTAAGTTCGTGAAGTCTCCACGCCAGTCGCGGTCGCGGTGAAAATAGTCATTTCCCTGCAAGGCCAGAAAGTCAGCCAGCGCCTCAGGCTCCATGATTCCTATATGCGGTGCAAACTGCCGCTCATAGTCCTCAAGGACAGCGAGCGAGTCCGTGTCCTCTACCATTTTCAGACCTGCCTTCAACTCCCCAAGGTAGTATGCGCGGCTGGTGATAAAGAAGTGGTCCCAACCATCCATGTCGGCCATGGTCTCCAGCTCCTGCACCAGGTAAACCAAACGTTCATCTGGCGTCAGAGCTTCCGGGTGTGAAAGCCCTCTCTCGTATATTCGGAACGGGTCATAAATCATCAGGGTACGACTCGCAAGAACCAGCCTGCAGAACCGGCAGAACGCCACTTCTCAAAGCTTATCCAGCGATATCTACCCGTTCTGCTCGGTAGAACGGTACATGTTGAAGAGGAAGCATCGTCTTGGTACCGGTAATGGCCCTTTACTATAGCAAACCCAACAGATAAGAGAAGCCTGCTCAGGGCCGCTCCTATGGAAGTCTCGTGTCAATAGTTTCCCTCTCCCAAGTGGTCATCCGTTTCTGCAGACACCGGTGCTATACTGTCAGGCAAGGAGCATCGGCACAACAATGAACCTTCGACACCAAGCCAAGAGCGAAGCAACGACGCACGAAAAGCCCTGGTACCAGCAGCCGGAAACGACGGTGGAAGTGCCGGAGGTGACCGAGGTGCCTGCAGAATCCTCCCAGGCGGCACAGGGAGTACAGCAGTCTCAGACGCATCATGAGCCCCTCTTCGACCAGGCAGCGGCAGAGCGCATCTTGGCGCGGGCAGGCGCTCTTCAGGAAGTGCAGGGATCGATGCTCTATCAGGAGCAGGTCGAGGCCGTCGCTGCTGAGATCGGGATCAAGCCGGAGTTTGTTCACCTTGCCATCGAGCAGGATCTAGAAGATAAGAACGCCGCTGTTCGCAAGGAGCACGAAACGGCACATGTCTCAGGGGCGCGCAGGGAAGAGCGCGTCGCCCCGCCGACCTTCCTTGCAATTGGTGCGTATGTCGTCCTGGCTACCCTTCTGTCGATGCTAGCCTATCGCGTAGGTTACTACGGTTTGTTCTATTTTATGTGGATCATTTTCCCGGCAATTCTAGCGCTGGGTCTTGGTTACCGGGACCAGACTCGCCGACGGGGATCTGTCACAGGAGCCGCCGTCGGACTGACGGTGATTACCAGTTGGGCGATGATGTATAGTTACGCATTTGGCTGGCGAGTCTTCCCGTCTATCACACCCTCTTTCGCCCTTATCATCGTCGCGGGCACTCTCCTAGGACTTACCGGTGCCCAGGCGCGGCGCATGGTGTCCCGGCTGCGGAGGCGGTAGGCAGGGAACGGGGTTGGATAGATGAAAACGACGAGCTGGTAGGCTACGCGGAAACCATCACATGCGGTCATAGGCATGCCTGCATCGGTGGCATCGTGGTCAAGCTGCGCGGTGAGATCAACGGCCGAACGGACGGGACTGAACCGGGTTCTAATGTCCCAGGCAGAGAAGCGGAAGGGAATGATGTTGTTATGAACCGTCGGATCCATCGGATCCATCGGATCCATCGGATCCATCGGATCCGTCGAATCTGGCTGGCAGTCACTGGTGTCGGTATCAGTCTTGGCGCTGCCTTGCTGCCTCCCCTGGCGCACGCCCAGAACCCGAGCCCGATGACGTTTCCCGAAGTCCCTCTGCTGCAGGGCGTCGTGCTCGGCGAGGGCGATAAAGTCTTTCTGGTGCAGAACCCGCGGCTCCTTCTGGGCTCAGACGTCCGCAGTGTTCTCCTCTCGCCCGACTCCCGGTTCCTTCTTGCCGTTCGTGAGGTACGCACCGCTTCACCTGCCTCGCTCCTTGGCAAGCGGGAAGACGCTCCCGGTGAGGTGACCATCACCCTGTGGCGGGCTCGCACGGGCCGCAACGCTGTTCTCTGGCGACGGGCGCTTCTGCCCGGTCAGGTCGCCTGGTTCCGGATGAACGGATGGATGGGGGCGCAGGCACAGGGAAGGGCGCTCGCCACGATGACGCTCCGGACCCCGAACGGAACCGACAAACCGACAAACACTTTCGTTCATCTGTTCCTCGACACAGCATCAGGAGTCGTCCGCGAATCGGTCGTTCCTCCAAAGACCTATGGGTTTCCAAAACTGTCGCCGACGTTGCCTCTAGCCGCGCTTGTGGGAGCTGATGCTGCGACAGAGAATCATATCCAGTTCCTTCGCGCTGACGGCACCATCTCAGTCCCCATAGCACTTCCCGGGCGTGTCTATTTCACACGGTGGTCGGAGGATGGAAAGATCCTGCGCGGTCTGCATCTTCCGAAGGGTTTCAAAGAGGGTAACGAACCCGACTGGTACGCGGTCGATCCCACGGCGATGACGGCAACCCGGATTTCCCCGCCACCGAAGAACAAGGACGGAGAAACGGATTACGGAAGCGATGAAGAGGGTGGGGAGAACCTTCCGCTGAAGCTGGTTATCCGGCAGATGGAGAAAGGCGGCCACGGCGAAGTATGGCTCCAGGCCGGGGAGAACGAGAAGAACGCTCTGCGGCTGACACGAGACGGCTATCCCGTCGGCGTGCTCCCCGACCTCTCCGGCGCGGTATATCGCGAGGAAAGTGGACTGTACTTTGTTCCGCTTCTGACAATCGCAAAGGATCAGCTGCCACAAGCCAAAAAAGTACAGGAGAACGCAAAATAGATGGACCCTCGGAGCGAGTTCAGGCAGTTCCGCGGTTACCGGTCCGTTGAAGCCTCGGATGCGCACAGGTGCGCATGTATTGGTCCAAGGCACGCTTGCGTGTCTGTGCAGGCTCTTTGAATGGCCGGATGGGATGTCTACCACAGCTCCGTTGTGTGTGATGTGGCGGTGTGGGGCTCCACCGATGGGGGCTTTTGCCGGAGGTGGCTAATGAATGTGTTCTTGTTCTTAGCTCAGGTAGGGTTGTGGCTCTTGGCAGGGTTCATCGTGATCAGTTTCGTCTGCTGGCTCCTGGTTTACGGCATCAACGATATTCGCGGCGATGAGCAATTTGGGAACTGGTTTTTGCGCACCGTGACCCGTTACAACTATCGGGAGAATCGTTATCGTCGATTGCGCAACGCCGTGTGGGGGGTCATTTTTCACTTTGCCGCTAAGTCACCCTATCTTTATATTTACAGGCGTATACAGTTTCCTGATAGTTTCAGATTTGGGGCGCTTGAGCATGCCCGCTCACGACGTCTTTGTTTGAAACCGTGGGGATGGCGGCACGACTGGGTGACAGAAGAAACACCCTCTGATGATCCGACGGAGGAGTCTTTCAAGGGACGCATTTGCCGTCGTTGTCATCGCCGTCAAGTTTTGCTTGATCCTAAGTGGTACAGGAAGCAGCGGTGGAGCACTGGTGGATGGGTTTCGGACAATTGGTTTGATGCTTGAGGTCACTGGGGGTCTGGGGATTCCCCAGTCGCAGAGCGTAGATCGGGGCGGATAGTAGAAGTGGCGATATGGGCTCCACCGATGCTTACAGGCTATGTGATGGGGGCTTATGCTGGGGGTGCCGCGTGATGAATCTTAAGCCTCTGTGCCGTGAAAGTAGAGGGTTTACTTTGTTTCGACGCTTCACAACTTTGGCTAATGTTGCCGTTCTTACTCTCCATGGCTTGTTGACGCCTCTGCCATGCTTGTCTGTGACTGCCTTGCTCCTCATGTACTCGCCTGCTACCCCTGCTGCAATCATGATGAATCAGTACATTCCGTACACCACAGTGATTCAATGGCTGTTGCTGGCCCATTTACTTTCCCTCTTACTCTGGCCCCCTCTGACGATAGCCCTAACCTACTATCGTCGCCTCAGCAGAGCGTATTTTTGGTCTACTACGGTGATGTATTGTTCTGGTTGGTTCGTTTTCGTTTTCGGAATGGGGGATCGTCTGAACTGGCTTAAGGACTTTTTGGCTGACGGTTAGAGCCCTGTGTCATGTACAGCAGGGTACTGTTTGGGATTCGGGTCTTCCTCCGTCGCAGAACGTAAATTGCCGTGGTTGGGGCTGATAAGACCACTGCCCCATACACGCAAGCGTGTACTCGACCAGCTTCTGAGTAGTTAGTGCGTAGCATCGAGGGCAGTGGTGGGAAGTTCCTTCACCGCATCGTGTTGTTTTGAAGAAAGGTAGTCAATCATGCAGCGCCGGAATTTTGTCAATGCTTTCACGGTCGGGCTTATGGGGTGGATCGCAGCAGAGAGCAAAGACGCACACCCCGCTTCAGCGCAAGCGGTAACGCCAGTAATGCCGGTAACCGCACCGACACTGCCGTCTGAGATAGAGTCCCTCGCGGTCAAACAGCAACATATCGATTGGATCTGCAAAATGGCGGTTGAGATCGGGGCGATAAAGCCAGGTATGACACGAGAGGATCTGCGCCGACTCTTCCGGGAAGAAGGCGGCTTCTATTTTTCCACCATGCGACTGCATCGCACGTATATCTACCGTAACTGTGACCTCATCAAAGTCGACGTCCACTTCCAGCCTGTACCCGACGATCGCGACAGCAAGGGGCGTCCTTCGTCTCTGGAAAGACCCGAGGACATCATCACGAAGATTTCTTACCCCTTCTTTAACTCTGTTCGATAACCCGATCCTGCTTTTTATTTGGTGAAAACGACGGTCATTTGCTGAATAAATGCCTGTTTCCCGTGCGCCAAAAGGACGCCAGGAAACGACACCAAAACAGCCCCAAAACAGCCCCAACAAAACGTAACCCTATGAAGTGCCCGTAACCCCATGCAGTCTGCTCCGTCTGCCAAAACTGCGCGGTAAAGTACGCGTTAATACGCACAAAAACGCGTGTGCGCGCGCATCGTGGGGTGTGGACGGAAATCCGTTCCTTTTCGCTCCGGTTCGCAGTTCGGAAAGATCGACAGTAGTTCGCCAGTTCGTCTTTTGACCAAAAGAGCGAAGTCAGGACATCAATGTTTCCCATGAGTAATCGCGCAAATCAAGCAGCGTTTGAAGAGTTCGTGACAGGGCCGCTGGTCAGGCTGGTCGGCACGCCCCTGCACTCCGTGGAGTATTATGCTCTCGATTGCGTGCCGGACTTTGACGCCAACCACCTCACGGAATCCGGTGGCTGCCAGGGCGTTCATCTGACATTCGACGGCGGCGAGGTGGAAGTGGACTGGGCGAACGTGCCAGATCTTCGTGACCCGGAGGGAGACATCGCCTACCACCTGATGGTTCGGCATCTATTGGAGGGACAGGCGTCGGAGATCCTTCACGGGCGTACCCCTGTGGATGCCACGGAGGTGTTGCCATGGAAGACGGTCATTGGCGAGGCACTGCGGTCAGTGACCGTGCACGGCTTCCTGCAACGGTTCATCCGAAAAGAGGATCGCTCCATTCCTCAGGCCGTTGAGTTTACCTTTTCTTCGGCTCGCATCTTCGTCATCTTCGGCATGACCGGTACAACGCTGTCGCTTGGAAGCGGTAACGAGATTCTGGTCTTCAGCGCCGAGGAATGGGCAGGTTTGCAACCTGACGACTTCTTTGCGGGCGGCTGGCCGGTGCCGCTGTGGCAGTCCGGTTCTGCGGGTACACAGTAAACTTCGTCTTTTGACCAAAAGAGCGAACTACTAGGTGAAATCACGGCAACTTTCTCTGGTTGTTCAAGAGGGTTAAGATGAAAGAGGAAAATTCTACTAACAGCGAACGAGCTTCGTTAGCTCAGTTGGTCAGGCGTGTGCGACGACGCACAGGGCTGGGTGTCCTGATGTGCAAGGAGGCACTGGAGCGCGTGCCGCCTGAGCATCGGGAACGTTACATCCTTTGGCATGAGACCAATCATCAACAATTGTTTCACGATCCCATCGAAACCGACCCTGAATTCGCATCCATCATGGAGGTGGTGGATAAAGAGGTAGCGGAGCAGGTCGAAGCGATGGTGCGGGAATGGGAAACCGAAGGGAACACGGGAATTCGACTTGGCCCGACCCGCTACAGCTATTGGCATTTCAAGCGACGTCTTCTGAAAGAACGTTGCGGCATCGACTGGAAGTCACCCGCAGAGTTGACTCGTATTCTCATCGAATAAGGCACCACCGTTCTTTCATTCTGGCAATGCGGATCAGAAGGCCGACTTCGCCTTTTTGCCCAAAAAGCGAAGTCAAAGCTTTATCGGTCAAGTTCGCTGCACGAGAACAAAAAGCGAAGTAGAAATGATGCAGGAAACGTAAGAATAGCTCAATATGCCAAGCCCAAAGAAGATCGAGAAGCGTCAGCGGTTCGGTGAGGTCGTACAGGAATCTCTCAGCCCGGACGACTGGTACCAGACATGGCAGGAGACACAGCACATCCACGAGATGGCTAGGCTTGGTCTCCGGTCTGGTTCTTCGCATCTGTTCGCGCGGCTGTTGATCGGGCCGATCCTTAAGGAAGCCATGGCGAGGAGCCCCCACTTCAAAGCGGTGAAGCATCCCACAGCCCACCGGACCGTGTTCCAGCGGCCACCGAAGGGCGAGCGGGTCAAGTGCGGCGCTCAGACACGCAAGGGAACGCCGTGTCAATCCGCCTGCGTGTGGGGCAAGAGCCGCTGCCGGCTTCACGGCGGATGCTCGACCGGTCCAACGACAGCGGAGGGACGGGCGCGGATCGCGGAATCGAACCGGCGCAGAGCCAAAATAAAACAAGAGGTGCTCATTCATGCCGCTTCAGACGATTCTTAAACTGGTTCCCAAAACCCACGTGCTGCTGGTTCAGCTAACCATCCACAACAACTCCAAACAGTACGAATTGTTCGACCAGATGTACTGCAGTTGGGAAGACAACTGGCGCTGTGACAAAAGCGGGATTGACTTGGCACCGCATGCCTGTATCAAGAACACCCTGCAGACCATCATCCTGCCGCCCGGTGAGTCCTTCTCTCATGAACCCAATTGGCTGCTCCTGCGTCAGATCAAGCCTGGCAGGACCACCTTCCGGTTTGGTCTGGTTCGCCGGCGAACCAATTACACCAGCGCGGAGATTGAGCGCGTCTACCTGGAGCAGATACGCCTGAGGGCGGATTACATCCGCAAAGAGAGGGAACGAAACCCCCGTTTCGACCTGCCCGACAAAACGAACTACTTCCGTCCATCTCATCTTAGTCACAACGGCTACGCGGGCCAGGAGGATGTCTTCTGGAGCAATGCTGTCACCGCGGACATCCGCAAAGAGTGGATCCGGCGATAATAAGGGCAGCGGCTGTAGCGGCTGACAGATGACAGATGACAGATGACAGGATCAGTTTCTCAGGCGAGGATTGAAAAGACTTGTACCCCTTTTGAAACTTTGAGAGGGAAACGGGAAACTTTGCTAGTGATTTCGATAAATCCCTAAGGAGACAGAAAAGCGTATGGGCGGCTTCAGAAGCGGACGGCATGGTGATGGGCGAACCGCCGAGAACCGGCTGCGGGTAGACATCCGGCACATCCGCAAAAACGACTGGCTGAAGCCTGGAGTCCACGGCAAACTGTCCTGGTTCCAGAGACGCCTTGGCGAGAAGATACCCACCGGGGACATCCGCTACGTCGTGTTCGGCGACCACGAGACGGGACGAGCGGATGCGCTTGTACTCCAGTTCCGCAGTCGATCAAACGGCGGCGAGTGGCAGGAGATACGCCAGGACGTGCCGATTGAGTGGACCGCCTGCAACTATGGCGGAGGCCGGCCCTGGCTCCGCTGCCCTAAGTGCGATCGGCGCTGCTAGGTCCTGTACTCAAGCCCTGCGCGGTTCTTCTGCCGGATCTGCTGCGGCGTCCCCTACCAGACGCAGAACGAGAAGTATGAGGATCGAATGCTGACCAAGGCGTTCAACCTGCGGGAGCGGCTGGGGCAGTACGAGGGCGGTATCGCCGTGCCGTTCCCCGACAAACCAAAGGGGATGCACTGGGACACCTACTACCGCCTGAGGTGGAAGGGCATCCAGCTGGAGAATATCCAGTGGAGAGCCTGCGCCGAGCGATTTGGCTTCGATACCTTCACTCGTGACGCCAAGAATAAGAATAAGAATAAGAACATGGAGACACCTTTTTGAACCGCCGTACCACCATAATCATCGCCATCCTGCCGCTGATCGGTCTCGCCATCCAGTACAGCCTGCACGTGGAGCATCTCAGGAGGGAGCAGATCCGGAGGGGCCAGCAGGCGGAGTCGGCATCCTCTACCGCATATGCAGCAATGATGAGTCCCGCGGATGGTCGTGATCAACGGGCTCTGCGTGCGGCGCAGCGTCGTGTCATGGGGCAGATCAAATCCTACCCTCACGCTACCGCTGGGTCAATCCTACCTTCGTGAGTACCTACGTAATCGCCCCAGAACTAACGGCGTGGCGAACCGGTGAGGAGATATGGACGGTGAAGGGGACTATCATCTACCAAACCGACCAAGATCAACCGACGACTCGACCATTGCTGGTGACGTGGGAGACCAAGCAACGCTGGGATGAGATTCGTAAGGATTGGACCATTACCCGAGTCACCATCGATGAGGTGACGAATGAAGCCAAACAATTCAGTCGATAGTCAGATCAACCGGTAAAAGTGGTGTGTTTCATGAAGATGACTAGGAAAATCCTGCTCTTGTCTGCCCTCATCGGAGTGTGCGTTTTTGCTGCTGCGCAGAAGCGGGGGAATAATCCTGAAGAAATTGATGTCTCCATCGGGGTGTGTGCCGGTCACTGGCAATCGTGTCAGAGCAACTCGCTGGAGCGGCTGTCCCAGGAGATCCAGCAACACCCGGAGGCAAAGGTATATCGGGTGCATCGAACGAACTCTTGGCCTGCCTGGGAAGATATGAACCGGTACGTAACCACTTACCGCCGCGAGAAACAGGAACTTTTTGACGACCATCGGGGCACAGGAATGGTAGCACAGTGGGATCAAGTGACGGATCAGGCTATTTACGCTGTCGTTCGAACTTCAGGTAGGTTCGGCGACTTAGCACACTACGGCTGCAGAGATATCGCTCCATAGCTCATTAGCTCAGTCATGTAGATGATTTACCAGCACAATCAAGGTTAATCATAGTTAATCATGGTCCCCTTCGCACGTGCGCGCGTCATGGGGTGTGAACCAATTTGGTGACCTGAAAAACGAGCAGATCCGCCAATTTGCCGACAAAAAAAGGGAAGCGGACAAAGCGCCTCGAATCCTGCACGCATGAGGGACGCTCACCAAGATTTCGTAGCTGTGCCTGAGACTGCTCGAAGCGTCCATACCAGGTACCCTAGCCCTAGCCCTAGCCCTAACCCCCACCGCCGCAAACTTCGCTACACAGCGATTGATCTTGGAATGCCAAAAGGAGCGCTGGAGATAGAAGCAAAGGCCGCTTCCCCCGACTTCCGCTACATCGTCGGTTATGTCAGCACGCAGACCGTGATGCGGGAATTTCTTTGGAAGAACGGCGTTTTCCAGTACCTGTCTTCCCAGGACTCGGTTGCCTGGTCGGTTAACGACTCTGGTAAAGCTGTGGGAGAAACTCTCTCAGATTCGGTTACCTCGTGCGCGGTTATTTGGAGCGACGGCAAAGAAAGGCGCTTGTTCCCGGATGATGCCAGCAGCCGCGCGCAGGGTGTCGACAATGCGGGGAACGTCTTCGGGGTTCGGGTGACGCGTCAGCCGGCGGGAGAGAATGCTTGGCGTGCTTATACTTGCCGCAACGATGGTTCGATCAGGTATCTCGATTATCTCGATTATCTCGATGCAGCGGACCCGAAGAGCAACATCCTTTATCACGCCAGCAATCAAAAGGGGCAGCTGGCACTTTACCAGACGGATAACATAGACGGCTACCAGAGATCTCTGCTCTGGAACGGAAAGTCGGCTCAGGATCTGCCGTCACCACAGAAAGGAAAGCGCTGCCTGCCCCGAAGCATGAACGAGACGGGCGATGTGGTAGGAACCTATTTTCCGGATTCGTCTACCACGGTCCCTGTCCTCTGGAAAAACCGTATACCTGCCCTTATGCGCCTCCCCCGCCCCCTTGTAGGTGAAGCCGTCGGAATCAATGACCGGGGCGGCATCATCGGGAATGCCTCGCTCAGAAGCTACGGTTATCCCCCTTTTTTGATACGGGAAGACGGGTTTGAAGACATCAAGAAATACCGGGAGACGCCTTTTCTGATCCAGGATGGCACGTTCTACAGTCTCAACGACCTTGTGATCAACAAAGCAGATATCCGCCGTACTGTACAGATCAGCAGAACGGGCGTCATTCTAGCCGATGGCTTTGTCGGCAAAGAACGACATGCGTTTCTGCTCAAGCCCATCATGCCAAAGTGACAGCCCATAGAGCAGGGTAAATGCTGTCCTGCCGCGGATCCTGCACCCGTGACAGACACCACCCGGGCGATGCTGACGCCCTGAAAATCGCCGATGCTGCGGAACCGCAACCGTTATGGCAGTCAGCGGTCTCAATCATGTGAACGATGATGAATCACACGGAAGACCCACAAGATGACATTCCTGCTGTTCGGGAAGTAACCGACGCGCTGACGTGGCGGGACGGGCTTGCCATGGTGTCCAGCCTTGTCTGGATGATGACCTGTGTACTTCCTAGCTTCATGCTGTTAGCCCACTTTGATCGCCCCGGTACAAAA
>JAZKEA010000283.1:0-831 GCA_040387315.1 Armatimonadota bacterium
TGAATGTCCCTCTTGTCGCTGCATTGCGCATGCCGACCGCGAAAACGTAGGTTTTACCACCGTGGTATTTCGTCGTTACAGCGATGGGCACTTTTGTATCTGAAGAGACCACCGCAGCGGCAGCGGCAGACGGCACGGCGGGGCTGTTAAGAATCGGTGCGAGGCTGTGTACCTGACGATTGATGGCGGTCACGGCTGCCAGCATCTCCCTATCATCCAGCAGAGCGTGCTCGTTGAATCTCGGCTTGAACTCGTGGACGAAATAGATCAAACCGCGCGAGCCATGGATGAGCGCCATCCAGACTTCGGCTCGTACTTGCTGGGGTGTCGCCTTTGACTTACCGGCGTCGATACGAGTGCACTCGATGCAGTTCCAGACGGGTTTTGACCCGCCTGTCCACTTCACCAGGCGCTCGACGCCTTTCGCGACATACCAGAGATAGTTCTCGCTGTCCGGCTTGGTGAGACCGGCGACGGGATACACATCGAAGGAAACGATATCCGAGCCTTTAACATACGTCTCGTAATCGCTGAGCTTCGCGCCCGGTCCCCGTCCGACCCATTCGTCATTGGCAACTCCCTGCCCCAGGTTCAGGAGGATCGGCCTTGTGGGGTCGATGACGCGCAACTTCTGATAGTCCGCGACGATCTTCGGCGGCGGAACCGGCGGTCCATAAGAGCTTTTGCCGGTCGCGGGGTCTTTTACCGGCTGCGCATTATCGGGTTCGTCGCCATGCATCCAGCCGACAATGATCGGATCGTCTTTGTGCGCAATCCCGACCGCGTTCTGGTCACAGATGACCGGCATTCGCGCGTCTCGAAGCGTCTTTA
>JAZKEA010000283.1:841-5788 GCA_040387315.1 Armatimonadota bacterium
ACTGCGCCTCTGTCGGTCCCTGCCATAGCGCGACATACAGGTTGATTCCCGCCGCCTGATAGCGCTTAGCATTACTCGGATTCTGCAGCCAGACGGCAATCGGAAAATAGCCGGGGTCCGAGGAGGGACCGCGTTTCCACTGTGTATAGGATGTCATCATTGATTCCTGGAGTCCTGTTCTTTTATTCCCTCACTTTACACGAAAGGGGCTATGCCAGTCAGACCATGTCGGTGCGCTTCGCTCCCGCACACGTCCCCAATAGACGCCCCCCTGAAGAAGCGCTCTGTATCCCTGGTGGCTTCCCATGAACTTCCCCTCTATTCTTTCGACACGCCGCAAGCTAACGTTCGCGGCGGATGTACCGCTGGTCCAAACGATATCCCGCCCCTGGAAATCCGACGCCAGCTGCAGATCCCAGGGACCGACCGAGGTGCTGGTCCGGGTTAATGTCGGAGCGCTCGACGTCAAGATTGGCCCGATCTGCTTTGTGCTCACCATAAAGTTATCGAACCAGCGCGACTGCCGCCTGACCGAGCCACGGTTCCAGTAGTTCTCCAGAAACACGGCGTTGATTCCCCACTCATTCCAGGAACCGTGCCAGTCCAGGTCGGCGCGGTGAGCTTCTTCCCTGCCATCTACCCAGAGCGTGAAGATGCCGTCTTTTTTTCCGGGAGTGTTGATACGGACGCGTGACTCGATGCACACCCATCGCCCTGATTCCACAGGCGAGAAGATCGGTGTACGCCCCTGCCGGACGCCCAGCCAGCGCAGGTGTTCGAAGTCGTTATACCGGACGCTTTTCTTCACACCATCCGTGATGCCGCTAGCTGGATCAATACACAGCACCTCACCGCTGCCGCCCCAAACATGGGCCATGAGACCCTGACTCCAGTCGCTGCCAGCCATCGTGGTCGCCCGAGACAGTTTCGCCGGGTTTCCCTGCCAGCCCACCTCATGTTTGACATAGACCCGCCAGTAAATTTCGCCAAATGTCTCGCTCTGCCGCACACCCCGCCGGAAGGGGTTCCTGCCAAATAGTATCTTCAGATCACCCGCCGCTACCTGCCCCTTCTGAAAAGTGCAGCGCATCGCTCCCGACGCGCCCATTCCTTCAGAGGGGTCCCACACAAAACTGCCCTTTGCATCACCATGCTCAAAATAGCGGGCGCGATCCAGCGGCCTATCGAAGTCATTGGCGAAGAGAATCGCACCATCCGGCGCGGGCGGCAGTATCGGCGTAACATCGGCGATTCGGAGGGCAGGATTGACAGACATAGTCTATTCTTTATTTTCCCAGGCGACCCCCAGTGGGCCTCAGATCGATTATAACTGTCCCTGTACATCCCGTAAAGCGAAGACGGAAAGGCAGGAAAAGCGGCTCGTGCGGTAGCATTCAGTGATACAGGAGACAATCATGAGCAGAAAGATTCTGGTGGGGGCGCACCGAGGTGCCATGTGCCATGCGCCTGAGAACACGCTCGCCGCCTTCGAGAAGGCGATCGAGATGGGTGCTTACCGCATCGAGTTCGATGTCCGCCGGAGCCGGGACGGACATCTTGTTGTGATGCACGACGCGACCGTGGACCGCACGACCAATGGTCAGGGCCGGGTCGCGGACCTGACGCTGGAAGATTTAAAGGCCCTGGGGGTCGGCGGGACCGATGTGTCGGTGCCGACATTGCGTGAGACCCTCCTCTGCGCGCGAGGAAGGGCTCTGCTCCTTGTCGAGATTAAAGATGCGGGTATTGCCGACGACGTGGTGGCACAGATCGCCGAGACAGGTATGACGGACAGCTGTACCATCGCCTCATTTCTGGAGGAGGAGCTGCAGCAGGTCAAGAAATGCAGCCCGCGCATTCCCACCGCTTACTTTCTCACAGAACCAAAGCCGTTCGATCCTGAAGAGGTGATCGCCCGTCTTGGGGTCAGCCTGCTCGTCGTTTTCCCCCGCGCCGCCACGCCGGAGTATATTGCCGCCGCGAAGCGCAGCGGACTCCATGTCCGCTGCGGCTTCCGGGACGATATGACCTACGACGAAACCTTTGCCGCCTTCCGTCGCATGGCGGATATGGGTGTGGACGAGATAGCCTGCGGCAGACCCGACTGGATCAGGCAGATGGCCGACGAGTATGTGTCTGCCTGACGCGGCCGTCTATCCGTTCGGTTTCCATTCCAAAACCAGCAGTGAGACCCCCTGTCGCGGCAGACTGAAATCGAGAGTCACCTTTCCGTCTTTTACGACCACAGAATCCCGCGACTCCAGGTGCGTTAGCTGACCCGCTTCTTCCAGCTGACGATACTGATCGTCGGTTGGTACGGGCGGCGAATCCATGTTCTTCCAGGCAGTGAAGGCATTGCTGTGAGTCTCATCAATTCGGTAGTGGGTAAGATTCGCCGACGTGACGCCAGCAGGTACCCCGGCAGCCTGGATGGAGACGGCGGCGTTCGGGCCGGACAGGTCATCATCGTGGTAGTGCCAGACTAAAACAGTGAGCCGGTTCGTATCACGCGCGGCGAGGGCGGAGACGTCGGGGGCCGCGCGGACGCCATCCTTTAGCATTGCCTCCAGACCGGGGTCCCCGGAGCTTTTCGCGGCGACCCGCTCCTTCCCCATCTTCCCAAACATGCGGAAGACATTGAGTACGGGCAGATCGATCCCGCCTGATGCCAGTACGCGAAACCCGGCGAAAAGGGGCTGATCCTCAAACTCGAAGGCCCAGGTGACGGCTCCCTCCAGATTGACGCCATGCTTCGCGGCCAGATCGTACTTGCGGGCGAAGGCTGCTGCCGTGTAGCTGGAGTACATCGTGCCGTTGCGATAGCCGAGCTGAGGCCCCTGACAGGCGGCGCAGCCGTCCGGGTCGGACTCACCGATAACAATGGGCTTATCTTTCAGCTCGGGAAAGCCCGCGATGATGCCGAAGGCCGAGTCGATATTGCGGAGCTGGTTCGCTATTCCCATCCGCACATGACCATCCACAAAAGTCGGGTTTCCCTTTGCATGAAAAGCCGTGAAATCCGTGGGGGTCCCGATTTTGCCGGTGACGGCATTAGTGCCCTGCATGCAGTGCGTCAGAAAATCGGCAAACCATTTGGTACCGCCGCCCGCCGCGTCCGGCCCGCCCACTTTTGCCGTCGGCAGAGCGCGACGCACCGCATCAATCGCATAATCGTGAAGCTTATAAAATTCCTCGGGCGTGCCGCGCCAGTAGCCGATGTTAGGCTCATTCCATACCTGCCAGTACCACGTGTCTACCTCCGCACGTCCGTACTTCTCGATGCAGTGACTGACCCATTGATAGACCAGCTCGCCCCATTTCTCATAGTCCTTCGGCGGATAGGCCCAGCCGGTGTAGATTTCGTCGTACTTTGCCTTGGGGGTCCAATGATGCTGATAAGGCTGCGGCGTAGTTGAGAGCGCTTCCGGCATGAAGCCGATCTGCACATAGGGTTTGATACCACGGGCCAGATAGGTGTCAAAGATCTCATCAACAATCGTCCAGTCGTAAACCGGATTACCCTGGGCGTCCTCGGTGTAGACGTTGGTGCTGCCCCACTTCAGCGCCGGTTTACCGTCTCCGGTTGTGAGCAGATTATGGGCGCGGAAGAAGGTGGGCTGGGCGCTGCCCAGTTTTCCCAGTTCGCCGAGCAGCTTTTTGCCGTCCTTCATCGTCGCATAGTTTGGCTCATCCGCGCCGAAGAAGCGCCAGAAAGGGCGCAGTTCACCGAGCGACTGCGCCAAATCGACCGTGATGGTCACTGGAAACGCACTATTGCCAGCCTGGTCTGTTTTGGTCGCTGCCGAGGTGACCGAAGCGGTCGTTGATAGATCACTCATTAATATTCTCCATTGGTCTCGTCCCATTGCGGGGCGCTTTCGGGGATCTGATCTCCGACCAGTGCCAGAAGCTGGATAGCATTCAGGCACCACTGTGCCGTATCGTTTGTGGAAACATGCGCCGCCTCATCAACGGCAACCGGCACACCGGATATCGTGAGGCGGAAGGGAACGAACAGATGGCGGCGCGACGCTTTGGAGCCGGAGCGCAGGAACTCCTGCCACGCACGTTTCGCCAGTTCGGGGTCATCGGTTACACGGGCGGCATATGCCGTCATGCGGGCGAAGTGTGGGCCGCGTCCGTTATTGACGGCACTGCCCAAAACCTGTTCCTGCTCATCGGCGGGCGCCTGCAGATAACGGCAGTAGTGCAGCCAGGCCTCGCTCCACTCGGGCAGGTCGATTAGCGGCGTCAGTTCCAGACAGAGTTCCGGGCCGCCCATCAGGGCAGCGAGATGCGGGATCTCGAAAGTGTCGTGGAGCTGATGGAGTTCCCCTGTCGCGGGGTCGTAGCCATAGGAGAATCCGGAGAACAGCTTATGCGGCATCCGAGCCATGCACTGCATCCCGGTCCGGATCTTGTCACGGTAACGACTGTCACCGGTTCGCTCCCAGGCAGCCATCCAGTTACTGCAGACGGCGAACCAGTCGGGTCCGACCCGCGCATGCGTCGGGTACGGACTCTTTGGCTCGATCTTTCGCAGCGGGTCCACATCGACGAGCTTATAATCCGCATCGACGACCTCGTCCATCATGTCGCCGGTTCGCTCGTCCGTAGTGAGATAGTAATAGAACCGTTTAAGAAGCGCCTGACTGATACGAACCTCTTTCGCGCTGCAGCCCCAGTGGCGGACATTGTGCCGTGATCCCAGCCCTGCGAACCGTCCGATGTGGTACGAGTCCACCTCCTGGGTATGCCGCGTCATCGCCTCAGCCATTCGGAATATATCCGCCCGCCCCGTTCGGAGAAAGCTGTACCAGAGCCACAGATCCGGCATCAGCTCGGTGTTCGCCCAGGCGAAGCCGCCGATATCATACCGCCACGTGTGCCGGTTCGGATCGTAGGAGTGCATGACATCGCCAAAGTCCCAGAAACCGTACCAGCGCC
>JAZKEA010000284.1:0-5807 GCA_040387315.1 Armatimonadota bacterium
TTGACGATACGTCCCGCGGAAAACGTTACCTGACCCAGAATGTAATCGATACGATAATCGGTTCCGGCGACCAGTTCGGTTCCGTTCAGCCGTAGCTTTTCCGTCCCCTCCAGAATATTGGAGCCGTTCAGATAGTAGGGTCCCGTGGTGCCGTTACCCGTAAACGTACCTCTTCGGGTCAATGCGCGTGTCAGCGAGGCGATCCCGGACATCTTCACTTTTCCCCCGCCGAAATCACGAGAGAACTGAAGGCCCTGCAGCGACCGGGCAAAAGATACCAGCTCGTTGCCGCCAAGGGAGGCGTTGACGTCGCCGACATTGACAGCCGTTCCGCCGCTCTTGTAGTTGAAGCCAAATCGCTGGTTCAGGAAATTACCGTAGCGAGAGTTGGTCAGGCGGGCGTTGACGCTGAAAGCATTGAATATCTTGCCCTGGATCGTCAGGTCCATCGCCTGATTAAACGGTCCTAAGCGACGGGTATCGAAAGTCTGACCATTCTGCTGATTGTAGGTCTCCTGGGCAAGGTCACCGCCCGAAATGGCGCTCTGCTGAGAGCTAAGCGACATACCGCCGGAGATATTGAGGTCCTTACCGATTTTGCCGAGAATCTTTTCGCCGTTTGAAAGCGGAGGCTTTATTTTATCTGCCGCAGCCTCCGCGTCTTTTTCGGATTTCGTTTCTGCCGGTTTCGTCTCCGTTTTCGCGACGCCGGGGTTGGGGGCAACCGCTGCTGGTACAGGCGTTCCCTGGGACGGCAAGGCCATAGGAATCGCCCATGGCGTCGGCGTCGGCGTCGGTGTTGGCGCAGGAGCAGGATTCGATTCGGGCGGTAAAGCCATAGGAATTGCCCAGGGGGTCGGCGTAGACGACGGGTTTGGAGCCGGTGTTGGCGCGGGAGGGGCGCCGACGCCGGGGTAAGCCTCCGTCGTCGCAGGATAGGCACCCCATAACCCCAGAACCGCCAGCAGGGCCGCCAGAGCCGTCGCATCTGCCGCCTTGGCAGGACGCGCGGAGGGATGAGATAAACGTCGGTGGTTAACTTGCTTTTTCACCGGTGGACTCTCTCCAAACAAAGTGAACAGTTTCTGCCTGACAACGGCAAATTCTGGGTAAAGACAATCAATAGAGAAGATCTGCCGCGATATCCGCGGGACGCAATGCGAGTGCGGCTTGTGTAGCTGCAAACTCTTGAAGCTGTGCGCGACGTATCGGCGCGGTCTGCCGCATACGCTCGACTGCGGAAAGAAGTGTCTCCTGAGTTAAGGATTCGACGGGTACCCCTACATCTTCCTGCCCCGAGGCCTTAATCAGCGCGTCAACTTTTGGATCATACGATAGGGCGACAAAGGGAACACCACAGCGCGCGGCAAAAATAAGCGCATGAAGCCGCATGGCTACCATTGCCTCGGCCCGTGCTACCCGTTCCAACGTTTGGACGACGGAGAGGCCAGCCACGTTCCAATCTATCATCTCCGGTACGCTCGAGGAGCCGAGTTCACGGACGTACTCGCGATCCCCCGGCAGGTGCATCGGCAGAATTAGAGTCGGAGACTGACTCTTGGCTTCAAATTTCTTCCAGAATTCCCTGTCGCCTCGTATTATTGTCCCAAGCACATCGTCTTTCCAGTGCCGCGGCGCAAAGATACAGGCCCTGTCAGATTGATTGGGTTTTACCGTACCCGGTTTGAGAGCAAAGGCGGGATCAGCGACTACCTCTGCCGTCTTCCGCACCCCTATTTCCCGCAGCAGCTGCTCCGAACCCCGGTCACGCACGGTCAGGGCGTCCGCCTGATTCGCAACAAACCGCACCATTCTCCGGGATACCGGGCTTTGCAGCGGACCGATTCCCTGCGCCCACCAGAGCACACGCCGGGACTTCCGGCGGGCGAGAAGCGCCATCAAGCAATACCAGACGACGGACTTAACGCTTGTGGCATCCTGGAGCAGACTGCCGCCGCCAAAAATAAAAAGGTCGGTTCGCCGAAGTCTATCGGCGACTTCGCGCCATTGCCAGCGGTTAACAGTGGTGACGCCGGGATGAAGGCGAACTGTCTCTTCCGGGTTATTGGACAGTACAAGAAGCTCCGAGTCGCGCACTTTTTCACCCAGCCCCTGACGAATCCCGGCGAGAACCGCTTCATCCCCGAGATTCTGGAAGCCGTAGTACCCGAGAGCGGCGATCCTAGTCGTATTAGTCATTCAGGCTCGCAGGGACGGGAAGCAGGCGGCGAAGCAAAATGCGATCCAGGAAAAAATAGAGGACGAGTCCGATGGTTACGCCAATAGCGATGCCGATTCCCGCACGCCACAGGCTGGCAATCAGCGGCGTATGAAGATGACAGAAGGTGTTCAGAAGCGATACCTGACCAATGGCTCCTATCAAAAACAGGGGGAACGCCCATGCTCGCCTTCCGCGCACGGCAAGCACGAACGCCAGAATAAGTGCGGGATGACCGATCAGGAACTCCTGAAATCGCGGGCGGGCAGGAAGAACCTGGTCCAGAAGCCTCCGGATATTCATTTCAACCCCGGAGACCCCGATTCCCGGATCGTTTCCGGCCCGCATTACCACCATTGCCAGAACGATCACCGCTGCCAATGCCGCGGCTATCTGCCAGATAAGAATCGGCTGCTTACTGAGATTTATGATTTTGTCCCGTGCCTCGACCAGCGCCTGTTTCCAGGGACGGCGCGAATTCGCCCGCAACGCCAGAGAGTAGATCAAGGCAACCAGCAGAACCGGAACTATTTTGGCGGGCTTGCTGCCGATGAAGGCATCGATCTTAAGAAGGTATACACGGTTGGCGAGAAGACCAATAATGTAGGCGGCTCCGACCAGAGTGACCGCGCAGGTGGTAAAAAATCGCAAAAGCGCGACCACAAGCGGCGATTGATCGGGCGGTCCAGACCGAAGCGCATCCTTCCGCAGCAGAGCCAGTGTAGGGAAGATACAGGCCGCCGCCAGCGCGGCGAGCTTTACCCCCATCGAAGTCGGTGCCAGGGGCAGAGCCATCAGAAGAAGTGCGCCCGCGCCCGCGACGGTGGAAACGAGTGTGCCGGGCCTTCCGCCACTGAATAGCCCTGTCACGGCATCCACCAGAAGCAGCCACCCGGAGGCAAGTCCGAGTGCGATAAGGCCGCGAACCAGCGACGACGTGTGCAGTTCGGGGTAACCGTGCGCCAGACCGGGAACCATTACGGGGGTTAATCCGCGACCTGCCAGCCCATCGACGATTCGTTTTATATACTTAACATTCTCTTTCAGGGGTTTGGGCTCATCAGGGAAAAGCCGAACATAAAGGCAGCGGATATTGCGTTCCCGCGCGGCAAGCAGAAACCGCTGGACATTTTCCGCCGGGTTGGCAGACTGCATTTCCGCGCCCGTGATCGTATGAACTCGTACCAGACGGTCCTCGGAGGCCCGGCTCAGTGCCGCGTCCCCTTTTTGTTTCCCGAATTCGACAGTCCCATAGAACAATTCCGCATCCCGCAAGGCAGACTTCGTAGACGCCCGGTCGGGTTCCTCCGGATCATCGATAACATAACCCTTGTAACCTAAAACAGAGTCGCCGGAGAATATAATTGTCGAGGCGCCATCGCGTTTCAGTCGGTTCAGCGCCCAGACGATACCCTGCGGAGCCGCCCCGTCCCAGTTACCCATGCGCCCCACAATTCGGAGGCCGGAATCCCGAATCACCTGGACGCTTTCCGGCGAAAGCCCGAGTCCGATTCCCCGGACAAGTCCATTCGGCTGTTCGATCCTCAGGCCACGAGTCATGTTCGGCGGAACACCAAAAGGAAGTGGGGTAGCCGAAGGGATAGCTCCGACCCGATAGCGCGTCTTTACCTGGATCGCTTCTTCCACACCCTGCATCACCTCAGGGGTGCCATAAAGAACAGTTGCGCCACGACTTCCGGAAGCAACCTCCTGGAGGAGCTGAGCCTCTTCCAGGCTGGAGATAGTCTCCTCCTGAAGCGCAATCGACGTTGCTCCACCGGCCTGTCCCGCCGCATTCTTAAATGCCGTCAGGACCTCCGAAAGCGGCAGTCCCTCGGTCGCCGCCAGGTTCCGCAGTTCGTTGAAATCCAGCGTTATCTCAACGCGGCGATTCGCCGCTTCCACATTTGCCCGGTTGATTCCCGCCTTGAATGCCGCGGCAAAACCGACCAGAACCAGCAGCCACAGTGTCAGCCGGATAAATCGATTGCGACTTTCGCTCATACTCGTTTGGATTCCAACTTCATTTCTCTGATTCTTCCGTCGCCACGACAGTCGTTGTCATTGTCGCGTTTGTCGCTGCCGCCTGCGCTTCTGCCGCGATCTCGCGCTCCAGGTCCAGCGTCAGCAGACGCATCGCCGTCGCGATGTTTTCGGGAATGCCCTTCTGGAACTGTATCCAGTCCGCCCAGGAGGAATCGGCGCGCCCCTGCTCCATTTCGGCGTTTGTTCTGCCCGTCTGTTTGCCAAGCGCCGCTTCGACCGTTACCATTCCCGTCTCGGCCGTCTCTGACTCATTATCCGTCAGTTCGCGTGTAATTCCAAAGCGGTCCGAGAGCAAACGCCGCCACAAAGCGCGGCGGACCGGATCCCCTACCGGCACGATCTCCGTCAGACGCGCTTGATACCGTCGCACCTGGGCAAGAGAAAGGAGACGCCATGCCTGCCCGGAGGCTTTATCCGCTCGGGCGAGCTCGGTCTCCGCATATCGGAGCGAGCCTTCGAGGGCCGCGTAGCGCAGCCAAGGTTCGCTGTTTCCGCGCGGGCGGACATAATGATTGTTGAGGTCGATCAGAACTGCCGCCACCGCGGTCGATGCCCGCTCAAGAGGTTTCACAGCGCCCCGAACGCGCTGAACCGCTTTCTCCAGTTCGAGGCGTCCCTGAGCGGTGTCCCGACTGGTCGCATCGTCCATGCCTCGTGCGGCATAGGCGGCGAGGCCATCATAACTTCCTGGGGCCGAGCAAAGGACACGCAGGGTGCGGGCGTAGCAGTCATCGACCCGGCTCTGAACCGCATAGGCTCGCGCCGCCAGATACGCCCAGCGAAGGTCGCCGACATTACTATTTATCAAAAGAATCTGCTGCAACGTGATTCCTACCCGCCGTGCGCGGAAGGTTTTGGTTAAATCTTTTCGACCATCCGTCGTCTGCCGGATAACCAAATCCCGCTGTGGCCGCAGGGACGGGTCCAGCGACGGATAGGATGGTGGGGGCATAAGGAAGGGATTCCCCCCGCGCCGGACAGTCGCCGCGAGACCGGGAAACCCACGAGCGGCATAAGCTCGCGCGACCGTTTCGCGGATACCCGTTTCCGTTTCCGCGACCAGAGGATTTTCCCGCGCGGCTTCGATCCGTTTTTCCGGTGCAGGATGCGTTGCCAGATAGGTATCCAGAATCGTCCGCTGCCCGCCCGCAATCCCGTTAAAAAACTCGATCAGCCCGTTAGGATCATAACCAGCCTCGTAAGCGAATGTTATACCCTCTTTATCAGCTTGATCCTCCATCTGCCGAGATTTATTTAACGTCCGAAAAAGGTTGTAGACAGACGTGATCGTCGCCGCACCTTCGTTTCCGGTTCGGCGTAAGGTCAGTCCCAATGCCGCGAAAACGAGATTACCCTCGACCTGCTGGATCGCATGTTTTTTGGCGACATGACCGGTCTCATGGGCAAGCACGCCCGCAAGTTCGTCGTCGCTGTCGATAGTGTCGAGAAGGCCGCGAGTGACGAAGACACCCCCTCCGGGAAGCGTATAGGCATTTGCGACGTCCGTCCCGAGAATCGTGAAGACGGGCCGTATATCTTTTCG
>JAZKEA010000284.1:5817-15608 GCA_040387315.1 Armatimonadota bacterium
ATCTTTTCGAGGCGAGTTCGCCGCGACGCGAGCGCCCACGCGCTTCACCCAGTCTTCCAGCAGAGGGTCCGTATCCACCCCCGAAGCATCCATCAGGGCCCGAGAGGCAATCCGCCCCAGCGCCTTCTCACCGGATGTTTCCAATCCATCGGCACGAGCGCTGTTTCCTGAGACAGCAAACAGCAGGAGCGCGACGACGGTGAGAGCGCGGAACGTCAACGATTTCGACCAGACCGGGATTGGAAAGGGTAAGCGCGGTACACAGGACCAGAATTGGCCCCGTAATTGTATCCGTATCCATTGCCGCCGGGACCGGTCGGGGGCAGCGTTGGCTTCGCGCCGAAAAGCTTGATCAGAATCATACCGGCGATGAATCCGCCGATATGCGCCAGGTACGCGACTCCGCCTGTTTCACCACCTCCGCGCTGAGCCAGAGCGCCGGTAAACTGCGAAAAGAACTGCGACACAATCCAGAATCCCAGAAGCAAATACGCGGGGACACGAATCCGTGTCAGGAAAAATCCGAGGAACACCAGTGTATCCACACGGGCGTGCGGAAAGAGCACGAGGTACGCCCCCAGGACGCCTGCAATCGCCCCCGAAGCCCCCAGCGTCGGGATAATAGAATCGGGGTTCCAGGCGATCTGAGCCACAGCCGCAAGTACACCGCAAAGCAGATAAAAGACGAGATACTTTACATGTCCCAGCGCATCCTCGATATTGTTGCCAAAGATTAGGAGAAAGAGCATATTGCCGCCGAGGTGCATCAGTCCCCCATGCATGAACATGGACGACAGGATCGTCAGCCAGAAGGGATGAAGAAGCGTCTGTCCGTTTGTGGATACGTCAATGCCCTGAGTCACCTCCACAGGAACCATCGTCAAGCCGGAGATACCCCCGACAAGACCCGTTCTCCCCTCGTGCATGCCACTTGCGATCTGGAGGAAATAGAACGCCACATTAGCCGCAATAAGCAGCCAGGTAAAGTACGGGGTGATTCGGGTCGGATTTTCGTCTCGTAATGGGATCATGGCAGGTTTTTCCGATGGGAGATATCAGAGCATTTTAGCACGTTCGTCGTCAGAACAGTGCCCACCACGCCGCAGAACCAAACCGAATCTAGGAGTGTAGGCTGCGCTCCGCCTCCGACTGAAGACGGTTGATCGCGTCCGTGAGGCGCTGCTGCGCAGCCTCTATTTCTTCGTCCGGTCCCACATAAAACGGCTCCCCATAGATCCAGCGCGCCCGGGAAAAAGGCTTGGGTATCATGTAGCTGTCCCATGAATTCAGTTTCCAGCAGGGAGATGCCGCGATTCCCGCCGGGACTATGGGAAGCCCGGTTCGCTGTGCGAAGTAAAGAGTTCCAGGCTGCGCCTGCTGTGCCGGTCCACGGGGTCCATCGGGGGTACAGATGATGACCTCGCCTTTTGCCAGGGTTGCCAGCACTTCGCGGGTCGCCAGGACCCCACGACGGCCGGTAGATCCGCGTATCACCCCCATCCCATAGCATCGAAAAAGTTCAGCCTGGAGATCGCCGTCCTTGCTCATCGATATCAATCCATGGAAGTTTTTTCGCCCGAGAGATCTATTGATGGGCAGCAGAGCCCGCCCATGCCAGGAGACGAGAAGGCCGCCGCTCTCCTCGACCAGTTGATTCGTCTCCCGTTCACGATCTACTTTAAGCCGTACGGTGGCACACAGCGTTCGAACCGCTATGAAGAGAATTCGGACTAATATCCGCTTTTTAAGCGGGATATGCCGCTGTTTTTCGAGCTGCTTCAAGACTCTGTCGTTGCGGTGAGTTCCGCGGTCCGCTGCTGCGTTTCATAGAGGGCTGCATAGATACCGCCCTGGGAAAGGAGCTGGGTATGGGTCCCCTGTTCCGCGATCCGTCCTCCTTTGCGAAGAACGACAATCATGTCTGCGTTCACAATCGTGGAAAGCCGATGGGCGATAATCAGTGTCGTTCGGCCTTTCATCAGGGTATCAAGCGCTTCCTGTACCAGAGCCTCCGTTGCTGCATCCAGCGCCGACGTTGCCTCATCCAGAATCAAGATACGCGGATTCGCCAGAAGAGCGCGGGCGATTGCGATGCGCTGCTTTTCCCCACCGGAAAGCATCGCGCCGCGCTCCCCGATAACAGTTTCGTACTTCATAGGGAACGTCTGAATGAAGCTGTCGGCATTCGCGGCCCTCGCCGCCGCGAAGATCTCCTCGTCGGAAGCATCCCGTCTGCCGTAGGCGATGTTGTCGCGGAGCGTACCGGAGAAGAGAACCGTCTCCTGGGGAACAATCCCGATCTGTGACCGCAGCGATTCTAACGTGACGGTTCGGATATCGTTTCCGTCCACAAGCACCGTCCCGGATTGAGGATCGAAGAACCGCGGCACCATATCGGCGAGGGTTGATTTACCCGCCCCTGTCGGTCCAACAAGCGCGACCACACTGCCCGGCTCAAGGGTCAGGTTGACGTCTGTCAGGGCAGGGACACCCCTGTCATAATTGAAGGACACACTCCTGAACTCGACCCGACCGCTGACCGGGGGAAGTATCTTTGCATCCGGGGCGTTTCGAATCTCCGGCACGACATCCAGAACATCACCGAAGATACGATCCGCCGCCCCCATCATCTCTTCCCAGGCGACCCGAAGATTACCTACCGCGCCTACCGAATTCGCCAGCTGTACGACCAGCAAAATGAAGGCGATAAGGTCTCCGAACTCCATCTCTCCCCGTGCGACGGCGCTTCCCCCGATCCAGAGGGCCAGCGCGATACCCATCGCCCCGATAAAGTCGATAGTCGGCTTGAGTCGCGCGGACCGGCGGACACCGCGCATGGAGACCTCAAGAGCCTGCTCGTTTACCTTCTCGAAGCGCCGTATCTCGTAATCTTCGGCCGTAAAAGCCTTGACGACACGAACATTAGAGATCGTTTCCTCCATCACAGAGGCGACATCCGCCATTCTTCCCTGCGTATCGGAGGAAAGCGAGCGGATGCGGCGAGAAAGCAGCTGGATCGCCCCTGCCATAAACGGTACGGCCAGAAGCGCGAACAGCGTCAATTTCCATGATGTCAAAAGAAGAAGGACCAGGTACACCACGACCGTAATCGGGTTAGCCACAATGTCCTTGATCATCATCGCGGCATTCTGAAGACGTGTAACATCGCTGGTCAGGGTGCTCATCAGCGCCCCGGTCCGCCGTGTGTGGAAGTACGCAAGGGGCATCTGCTGCAGGTGACGATACACATCGCTTCGGATCTTCATGCCAACGCGCTGCGCCACCTCCGCCAGCAGGACATTTTGCCCGTAGGACATCAGCCAGAGCAGAGCGTAAAGCAGAACGACACCACCACAGACCCATGCCAGTGCGGGTGGCACCTGGCCCGACCCCTGAGACGCCGAAACCGTCACCTTGATGAATTTCGCCAGCATCGAGGCGACGCCCGCGGGCACCAGCCCCGCGACAATGGCGCAAAGAAGCCCTCCGGCCAGCTTCAGCTTATAAGGTGCCAGATACGCCAGAAGGCGTAGGGCAATCTCTCTGTGCGTTCGCCTGGTGACCGGCGGATCAGGGACTTTCATTTTCGAGGAAGGCAAAAGCGTGTCTTTCGAATGTTGGTTCGGGTTCTGGTTGTCGACGGAGGTTGTCGGGACGCTCATAACAGAGTTAGATACTTTCGTCGCTCTTTTGTGGTTCCCCATCTCCACGCGCACCACGGACTGCTCCTGTCTCAACAAGTTCAATGGCCATTTGCGCCGTGCGAGTAGCTCCCCCGCGCTGCCCTAGCTGCGATACCGCTGCGCGAAGGTCTTCTTTCATACGAAGCAGTCGCTCCGGTTCCAGCAGAAGCCCGATAACCTCTGCAGCAAGAGCGTCTGGCGTCGCGGCAACCTGAACCAGCTCGGGGCAAATTCGCTTCCCCGCCAGCAGGTTGGGAAGGCCAATGTGAACGGGAAGGCGGTTCTTTACCACTTGATATTCGAGCCAGTTGTCCTTGCTGAGACGGTATACGATGACCATCGGCTTACCGAGAATTGCGGCTTCTAACGTCGCCGTTCCAGAGGCCGTGAGCAGGACATCGGACGCTGCCATGGTATCGTAAGTCGCATTCTCCACGATGGCGAGCGCAAAATCTTTGCCGTCTCCGCGCTGTCGTGCGGACTGAACCAGCTGCGCGCGGGTTCGGCTGGCAAATTCATCCTGTTTTACGGGTGCTGGAAGCATAGTTCCCTGAGGAGTCACCGCAAGGGAGGAAACGCGCTGTGGGTGCAAACCCTTCGCGGTCCCGTCCCCTCTCAGTCGCTCCTCAAGACGGTGGAGCAGGTCTGTAAGATGCGGCCCGCCGCGTTCACGAAGGCGCTCGACGGTCCGCACGACATCCGCTCTGTCGACGGTAGCCGCAAGGGCAATGACAAACTGAACGCTCGGCACCCGCTTGTGGATGATCGCCGCTGCCTCAAGCTGCACCGGCAGGATCTCCGCGATCTCCTGAGCGCGGCTTCCCGGCAAAAGACCGACCACCGGCTGATCCTTATCCAGCCCGTATTGTTCGGCGAATACCGAAGGGGTCACGGAGGGATGCACGAGATCCAGAAGTGGATGCCCAACGAAGACGGCTTTAGCTCCAAGACGTTGAAGCTCGGTTTCACTCCAGGGAAAAGGGGTCGCGACAGCGTCTGTTACCGTGTCCAGGGTGGTCGATTTAAGGTTGCGACGCCACGACCCGGGAGGAAAATAGTAGAGTATCCTGGTCTTGGGAAGATGTTTCCGGGTCCATGGGCAGAGCCCAATGACCGGCCCGAAACCGAGATTGAACGCGCCCGCATCGACAGCGATCAGCAGATCGGGCCTGCGGCGACGCATCTCCCGGTGAAGTATTTGTCGGGCGCGAAGCACCCGCGGCAGAAGGCGTACCGCCGCCGCGATACCGATAACGCCGTACCGGCTGGAGTCCACCACCACATCAACGCCGGCACTACGGAGGTAGTGCCCTCCCGTACCCCAGATTTCAGCATCCGGTCGAAGCCGCTTGATTTCCGTGGCGAGCTGCCCGCCGACCCGGTCTCCGGATGCCTCGCCGGTAATAATGGCGATCTGCACGCTCGATGATCCTTTTACCCTGGGATGCCCGCAATGGCTAGTTACCGCCGCGGGTTGTCATCCTGCCGCCCCGATGAACCGTCGTGGATACGCTTGATAAACTCCACAAGGTATTCCAGTTCCGGATTTGGCTGGATCTCTTCCTCGATGGCTTCAAGTGCCTGCGACCGGTTTAAGTTGGACTTGTAAAGAAGCTTGAAAGCATGACGAAGGCTGGCCCTTGTCGTCGGCCCGACTCCCGCCCGGCGAAGTCCGCGGACATTCAATTCAAGGATCCCAGCGGGCCGGCCATCCGACAGCATAAACGGCGGCACATCCTGAACTACTTTGGAGTATCCGCCAAGCATTGCCAGTTTTCCAATGCGGACGAATTGATGGACGCCGACCATTCCGCCGAGCACCACCCCATCTTCAACCGTTATATGCCCGGAAAGGCCGACGTAGGAGGCGATCATCGTGTTCGAACCGATCACACAATTGTGGCCGACATGGACATACGCCATTACCAGGTTATCGCTGCCGATAGTGGTGGCCTGCTGCGCACCGGTTGACCGATGGATGGTGACATACTCACGAATCAGGTTGCGGTCACCGATGCGAACGAACGACTCTTCGCCTTTGAATTTGTGGTCCTGGGGAGGACCGCCAAGAACGGCCCCCGCGCGAACCTGGCACTGTTTCCCGAGGTGTGTGTACTCTTCGAGCACCACATGCGGCCCCAGGATAGTCCCCTCGCCGATGCTGCACTGTGGACCGATAACCGTATAGGCTCCGATCTCGACATCTTCCCCAATTTCTGCCGTGGGGTCGATGATGGCGGTTGGGTGAATTTTCACGCGCTAGATTCCTGCTTTACTCACTTCATGTACTGGTGTCGAAAACTTTGGTTTTTCGTTGATGCCTTCACGTTCAATCACCGCGAAGGCGAGCTCCGCCTCGCAGACGATTTTCCCCTCGACTCTGGCCGTCGCCTTTACCCAGCCCAGGTTCGCCCGTGAACGCAGCATAGTGACCTCGGTAACCAGAGTATGTCCGGGAAGGACCGGTTTACGAAAACGTGCCTTTTCTACTCCGGCGAGATAAGCGAGCTTGTCCTCGTTCTCCTTGATTGTGAGAAGCATGACGCCCCCTGCCTGTGCCATCATCTCGACGATCAAAACCCCTGGCATGATCGGTTCTCCAGGGAAGTGACCAACGAAAAACTCCTCGTTCATCGACACATTCTTCAGACTGACAACCCGCTTACCCGGTTCAAGCTCAAGGATACGATCCACGAGCAGAAACGGATACCGGTGCGGCAAAATCTTCAGGATGTCTTTTGCTTCAAGTTCCAAAATTTACCTCAGGAAGGGCCTCAGCAGCCGCGTCACGCAGGCGAGAGGCGAGTTCAACATTCAACCGGTGGGATGGCTTTACCGCCACAATCGCGAGCCTCAGGGAAAGCGGCTCACCAAACGCGAGGAATAAATCGCCCATCATATCCAAGAGTTTATGGTACGCCAGTTCGGCAGGAAAGCGCAAGGGGGCCGAGTAACGGTCCGGGTAGACCACCACGGCATTATCCAGGCTTCCGCCAAGCGCAAGGCCGGCGCTTCTCAGCGCTTCGACCTCCTCGATGAAGCCAAAGGTGCGTGCCGGGGCGACATCCGCCGCATAATCGTTTTCCTCAGAGGGCACGAACCGAGCGACCTGAGTTCCGATGAGTGGGTGGTCAAATACAGCGGCTACCGTCAATGAGAAACAGGATGCCGGATGAACGTGGATGAACGATCCGTTCTTCCCCGAAATCAGAAGGGGTTGACGAATCGTTGTCGACGTTGCCGCCGGTGTCTCTCCTTCGAGGATTCCCACAGACAATATCGCCTCTACCCAGGGCAGAGCGCTGCCATCCAGAATTGGCACCTCGGGACCATCGATCTCTATTCGGGCGTCTGTGATACCCAGACCCGCGAAGGCGGAAAGCAGATGCTCAACGGTCGAGACAGTTTGCCCGTTTGCGCCAAGCACCGTACAGCGCGAGGTATCGACGACATTTGCCGCAGCTGCCGCAATGGGTGTTCCACCAATCGGAACGAAAATAACGCCGTCACCCGGAGCGCCAGGAAAGACAGTTACTGCGCTTTCTACGCCGGAATGGATTCCGACACCACGCAGTGAAACCGGCGCGGACAGTGTCCGCGCCGGTCTCTGCAAGCCATCCAGATTAAAATTCGACGCCTGCGGCAAGAACTAAAGGTCCTTCGCCGTTTCGGTGTCTGCCGAGGAAGATTGCTTCTCCTGCTCCAGAGCCGCAAGCCGGTTCTCCATCTCGCGCATCTTTTTCAGCAGGTCCGGGAGCTGATTAACCGCCGCCGCCGTGCGAAGAACCTCTTTATGGGGACGAGCGCCGTACCCGGACACAAACGCGCCTGGCGCTACATCCCCCATGACACCGGTCTGAGCGCCGATAACAGCACCCGCCCCGATCTTGACCTGCTCCTTGACGCCTGTCTGGCCACCGATGATCGCGTGGTGATCGATCTGAACGCCGCCTGCCAGCCCGACCTGAGCGATAATGATACAGTCTTCGCCGATCTCACAGTTATGGCCGATATGAACCAGATTGTCTATCTTGGTACCGCTGCCGATTGTCGTCGCGCCTGTTCGTGCCCGGTCGATGGTCACATTGGCACCGATCTCAACATTGTCGCCAACCAGCACATGACCGATCTGCGCGATTTTACGATGTTTCCCACCGACGCTCAAATAGCCGAAGCCGTCCGCCCCCAGCACGGAGCCGGGATGAATATAGCAGTTTTTGCCGATCACGGTCCCCCGCAGCAGCGTCACGTGCGGTCCAATGACCGTGTCATCACCAATCTCGACGTCATCGCCAAGATACGCCAGTGCATGGATCGTTACGTTGTCACCGAGCCGTACATTTTCACCCAGGACGGTCTGTGCGCCGATGGAGACATTGACACCGCAGCGAAAGTCCGAGCCAAGAACCACGGTGCTATCCACGCCCCGTGCCAGATACTGTTCCGGTGCAAACAGGTCGAGAATCTGCGCAAAGGCAAGGCGCGGGTTATCGACCGCGATCATCGTCTTGACAAATTTTTGGGCCGCTATCTGATCCGCCGCAAGCAACGGGGCGATAATAGCCGAGGCGGACGATAGTTCAGCGTTGATTAAAAACCGACGGTTCTCGGCGAATGTGATATCTCCGATCCGCGCCTCCTCGATGGAGGCGATGCCACGAATGACAGTTGCAGGATCGCCCAAAACGCGTCCCTTCACCACTTCGGCAAGTTCACCAACAGTTCGATTTTTGCTTTCTCTCACGCGCCTTATTCTCCTGAAACCCCTCGTCCTGGAATGCGGCCCTTGCTGTTGATTGCATCGCCAGTCGAATCACCGCGGAGCCAGTTCGCAAACTCTGTCGTCATATCGCGCCGCCCCGCACCGGGCACGAAAGCAAGATCAACTCGATGTGTTTCCGCGGCATCCTGCAGCGCATCTTTCACATCCACACGAATAAACCGCTGAAGTCGTTCCCGCTGCGTCACCACACGCTGTAATGCACGGCGAATATCCAGTGCGCGAACCACACTTGCCGGGGATGCCGGATCGGTTCCAAAGAGCGAGGCAAATCGAATCGCGCCCGCCCCATCCTGACTCTGCTGCGTCAGCCCCTGAAACGAAGCCGTTCGTGCGGCGACTTCTGCCTCCGCCGCGAGGGCGCCTGCCAGCGCAGCACGCTGACCGCGAAATAAAAACAGCGTGTCCGCATCGTCGCGAAGGGCCTCCAGTTCAAGCTCGATCTCGGCGAGACGCGCATTTTGCGCCGCCGTGATCCTCTCACTCGCGGACGTGTTCCCAGCCGCAACAATCTGATCCAGTTCGGCCTGCAGGGCCTCCAGAGCCGTGCGCGCTTTCCGCAGCTTTACAACGAATCGAGCGCGCTCGGGTATGTATTTTGCCGATGGGTCGGCTTCCAGCTTGTTTATGCCTTCACGCACCCGCTCTTCATCCACAAGCGGACCCGGTACCGTCACGTCACTGGTGAATTCCGGATCCGGATTCAGTTGTTTCCTCAGAACACTCACCGGAAGCTGCCGGTTAAGCTTTTCTCCGCTGCGTATTAAAACTTCGTTTCGAACACTTTCTGCCGCACTGTCTCGAATCGAGCGCGCCAGTCGATCCTGCTCCGCCTGACCGATAGCCTGCAGCTCCGATCGGCGCTGATCCAGAAGCCTCTCCTGACGGTAGCTAATACCTCCAAGAAATGCCCCTAGCTGTGCGGCGGTCCGTTTCGCAAGCAGTCCGCGCTCTCTCAGCCGCCGTGCCTCCAGCGCATTGGCTACCTTCAGCGCGGAACTTCGATCAATCTGCGTCCCTATCGGCGGCAGCTGATAGGGGTCTTGAAGTCCCGGTCCCGTCCGTATACCGGGCGCTAAACCCGCTAATCTGCGCTCCGCGTTGCGAAGTCTTTGAACATCTTCCTGAAGCGGATGCCGGCCTTCCAGGAGCGAGACATTAACGAAGGCGCGTTCTTTAGCCGCCTGCGAGACGGGCTCGACTTCTTTCGAACCGACGGTCTGCGCGGGGCCGCTTTTTTTTCCACAGCCTGCGGCGCCGCCTACCAGAAGCAGCGCAGCGCCGACAGGCAGCATTTTACTTGTTAAGCAGTTTAATGACATCCGGAG
>JAZKEA010000285.1:0-3772 GCA_040387315.1 Armatimonadota bacterium
GCAAGTCGGTCGTGGACAGCAGTTTCAAGCCCGGCACGGTCACTCTTGGACTCAAAGAGGGGGGCGTCAGCCTTTCCGAGATGAAGTACACCAAAAAAGATGTCCCGGCGGAAGTGATGACGAAGATCGATGCTTTGAAGGCGGACATCATCGCGGGTAAGATCACCCCTCCTACCACCGTCACCCCTTAACGGCATATGTCGGAAACAAAAACTCCCTGAGACGGACCCGTCTCAGGGAGTTTTATTATTCTACGGGCTCTTGTTAACGCTTTCTCATATCGATGTAGCGGAACGTTCCCTTGTTCTCCGTGGCGATGTCTCGCAGAAGATCAATTCCGTCCCACTTCTGACCGGCGCCGATTCCTATTGTAAGGATACGTGCACGGCTAATGTTCTGGTAGCGTATCCACTTCAGCAGCTCGCCGCCCTTGACTTCCATTGTATAGTCATCGACACCGACGCCTATCGTGGGAAGACCATCGGACATCATCACGACATGGGTTACTCCGGGCAGCGATAGCGCCAGTGTCAAGGCCCCGGAGTAGTTGGTAGCGCCCCGCGCCTTAAGGCTGTTGACGAACTTTTTACCGGTTACAATCGCCTGGGGGTCCACCGCCACCATAGTCTTTGAAAACCGGTAGGCTTCGTCGAAGAAATAGACGATGTTAAAGGTGTCCTGCGGGGTCAGCTCTTCCAGAGCCTGTTTCAGCGCCTCTTTCGCCTTGTCAATCTTGTTATCCCGGTTCATACTGTCAGAGATATCCAGGATGTAGACTATGTTGACAGGCGCTCCCGCTCCGCCGCCGCGCTGGGTGCCGTAGCTGCCGCCCGTTCCTGGCCCGCCGGGCCCGCCGCCCACACCGCCGCCGCCGTTCGGGTCACCCCCCTGCAAAACGCCGCCGGGGTCGCCAAACGGAATCCCGCGCCGCAAACCGGCGCCACTGCCGCCTTCATCACCGCTGTTGCCGCTGCTGGACCCCTTCGGATTTCCGGAGCCACTGGACGCCCCGTTGTTTCCTGCGGGAAGCGGCTCCGTATCCGGAACTTTCGCGACCTCTACCGGCTTGGGGCCGGGGGCGGCACCTGACCCACTTTTTATGTCCTGTGGTCCGAGAGGTTTGGTGTTTTGCGGGGTGTCGCGAAGGACACGAGGCTGCGGGACTATCGTCGTCAGGCGATCTCCGGATTCGATCCCAAGCGGCAGCGGTGTCAGATTTCGGTCAGGGAGCTTACCGCCCGCGATCTCTCGAGGGCGCATCGTCGGAGCGGGAAGCGGCTGGTTAATCGTTACGGATGCCGTCTCTGTTTCCGTTTTGGAGACAGGTTTCTCGGCGTCTTTTGGGGCGACGCCTCGTATACGGACTACGGGCTTGGGGGCAAACGGGACCGGTACATCATTCGTCCGCTCCGGTACCACGGGCACTACGGGTTTGGGAAGAACGGGTGCTTTAGGAAGGGGCTTGGGAGGGGCAGGCGTCTCCTTTTTCGGTGTCTTCACCACCACAGGAAGTGGCGCGAGCGAGACCTCGATCTCACCAGGCTTTGCTGCCGCGACCTCCTGCCCGAGAAGCGACCAGCCGCGGCTGCTGTAAAAGGCGAGCCCGTGCAGTATCAGCGAGGCCGCGAAAAACGCCGCCAGCATCCGCCATCCCTGTTCAAACCGTGTGCTTTTCTCTCTCATGACTCTATTTTGTGGCGGGTATCGGGTCTGTCGGAAGCACGACACGGGTCAGGCCTGCCTGCCTTGCCAGGTCCATCGCGCGCATCACGCGCCCGTAAGGGACCGAGCGATCCCCCTTCAGCAGAACGCGGGCTTCTTTGTTGCGGGCGGCGAGCTGTGTCATGCGTGCCTGCAGCGCCGCCTCTGTCTGCGGGGCGCTGTCGATGTAGTAGCGCCCTTCTTTCGTCACCACGACCACCAGGTCTTTGTTGGATTCCGGGACTCCCTCACGGGTCTGGGTCGACGGAAGCTTCAGCGCGACACCGGGCTTTTTGATAAAGGCGCTGGTAATCATCAAAATGATCAGAAGCGTCAGAGCGATATCGATCAGCGGGATCATATTGAGCTCTACGACCGGATCGTCATCCTCGCGGGAACCAGTGGAGTGCATACGGCTGTTACTTCGCCTCCCTGCCCTGCTCCATCATCGCCCCAAGGCGGACAACATGATGCTGGACCTCGAGGAGAAAGCCGCTGACCATGCCGGTGAAGTAGTTATATGCGAAGACAGCAGGAATCGCGACCAGCAGACCGAGAGCGGTCGCGGAGAGCGCCTCTGAGATACCGGACGCCATCGTCTCGCCGGAGAGACCGGTCGTTGCCATGCCGCGGAATGCGGTCATGACACCGAGGACCGTCCCAAACAGCCCTATAAAAGGCGCGGTCGAGCCTATGGTCGCCAGACCCGGCAGGAAACGCCGCAGGCGCAGTCGCTGCTGCGAGAGCGCTATATCGGCCGCCTGTGATCGCGCTTCCTGACTCGCCCCCTGAACCGGAGCGACCGCCTGAAGGACCTGAACCGAAGGAGCATCGGAAACGGCCTTGGATGCTCCACCGAACTCCCGGTAGCTGCCCTGCTCAAAGCGGCTCAGCAGGCTGGCATAGGCTTCGGCTTCCAGTCGGCGCAGTCGGCTCAGGGTGTACAAACGCTCCAGAACAATGGCTACCGCGATAACGGAGCAGAGTCCGAGCGGATAAGCCGCCCAGCCCGCATTACGAAACAAGTCCCACATAAAACAGTTTTAGCCTTCCCGGAGGTTAAACGACAACAGGAGCAAATAGGTGACGGATATACAGGCATGGTGGCAAACAGCTTTGCCGCAGTCTCAGGGTACCCTACCGGGACTATACGCTCAAGCAGGCGGCTCGGTTTCCTGCTGGCGAAATCTCAGCGAAAACGAGCAATTACTCTTGGCGCTGGCTGCGAAGACAAAAATGACCCCCGCGCCTGAAAACAGGCGCAGGGGTCATCAAATGCTAAGTGGAGATTCTACGATACCTGGCAGTGAAATTCACCGCCCACCAACCTCTCCACCGATATATACAATAACACTATGTTATATTAGGAAATATACCCTTTAAGGGTCTATTTCTCATATTTATACCGGAGAGCCCGATGATGTTTCTTCGTTATCGCCCCGCCACGCTGCGCGATCTAAACGAATGCCAGTTCTGTCTGCGTGACAGCTTTGCCTTTAATGAGCAGACACGGCCGCGGCTTATCTCGCTCTGGCGTGAGCTGATGCAAAGTGGTCAGGGCAATGCCGCTGTTATCGAGGATATCTCGGCGTCGCTGGGCAGCCGAATCCAATGGTTCTGCTTTAAGGTGTTCGCCACCAAAGAGCAGGGTGACTACTTCAAGCAGGAGGCGCCGCCGCTGCTGGCAAGAAACTTGGTGGAACGTCATCAGCAGGGACTGCCGCTGCCACTCATGACGGCGGATCAGCTGCGCCAGGCGAACTTGCCTCAGGGAGAGGGGGTGACTATGGTGGTGTTGAATTCCGGTTTCTCACTGCCTTTGCTTCAGGACCCCGGAAAAATGAGGCTGATCGCCGATAAGGTGATCGATTTCAACTGCTACTTCGTCGCGGGATATAACCTGCGCGAGGTGCTGCTGGAGCTCTATGATGACTTCTCCTTTGCCTGGGGGCGAGGAGCCGGTTATCATCTGCGTTCCGACTATGCGCCCTTTCACGCGAGCAGGTCAGCAGGCAAGCCCTCGCCGAAGGATGAACCTGAACCGCAGCTCTGGGGGGTAAACCGCGAAGAA
>JAZKEA010000286.1:0-1793 GCA_040387315.1 Armatimonadota bacterium
CGTCGGAGCGAAGGCAGCACGCGCGACGGTTGTCGCGTTTACAAGCTCATCGTGCCCGGTGAGCAAGAAATTCGCCTCGTCCCTGGCGCGGCTGGAGGCGGAGTACCAGGCGAAGGGTGTCCGGTTTATCTTTGTGGACCCGATTGCGAGCGATACCCCGAAAGACCTGAAGGCCCTCGCGGCAGCACAGAAATGGCGTGGGCCGGTGGTTCGCGACACCGCGGGAGCGGTCACCCGTGCACTCGGGGCGCGTGTCACGACCGAGGCCTTTGTCATCGATGGGGCGCGGACCCTTGCCTATCGCGGGGCTGTCAGCGACCAGTATGGACTGGGCTACGCCCGCGATGATGCCCACCGTCACTACCTGAAGGACGCCCTGGACGCGGTCCTCGCCGGGAGTACCCCCACGGTCGCGGCGACCGAGGCTCCGGGCTGCGCCCTCGTGGCCCCCACCGCCAAAACCGTGTCGGCCCCGGTTACCTATTATTCGCGGGTCTCGCGTCTGATGCAGACGCACTGCGTCGAATGTCATCACAGCGGCGGAACAGCCCCGTTCACACTCGATACCCTGGAATCGGTTCGCGCCCATGCCGGTGCGATTGCGCAGGCGGTCGCCGCCCGCAGTATGCCGCCGTGGTCGGCGGCCCCGCCTCCCGCGGGCCACTCGACCGAATGGGTCAATGACCGCAGTCTGCCGAAACAGGATCGCGAGGACCTTCTGGCCTGGATAGGCGGCGCGAAACCGGCGGGGAATGTCGCGGATGCCCCCATCCCCCGCTCTTACGCGACAGGCTGGAAAATCGGAACTCCCCAGGCTCTGTTTCAGCTGCCACGCCCGGTTCCAGTCAAGGCGGACGGCGTGATGCCCTATGTCAACATTGATGTGCCGACCGGCTTTACCGAAGACAAATGGGTGAACGGTCTGGAGATTCAGCCGACGGATCGCGGCGTGGTCCATCATGTGCTCGTCTTCGCGGTGGAGCGGGACGCATCCGGGAAAGCCACACACAACGAAGAGGCCGAGGGGCTGAACGGCTTCCTGGCCGGGTATGTGCCGGGGACCGGCTCGTTTATCTACCCCGACGGGTTTGCGAAAAAGATACCTGCGGGATCGACCCTGCGCTTCCAGATTCACTACACGCCGAACGGAACGGCGACCACCGATCAGACAAAGCTCGGCCTGACATTCGCCTCCAAAGCTCCCGATCATGAGGTTCGGGTGGCGGGTATCGCGAACGTTCTGCTGAACATCCCAGCCGGTTCCCAGCGCCACCCGGAGAAGGGGGTTTTACCGGTTCCCGTCGATGCGAAGATACTCGCGTTCATGCCGCACATGCACGTTCGCGCTACCGCCTGCCGGTACGATATGGTATCGCCCTCCGGCGTTCGGCAGACCCTGCTCGATGTTCCCCGGTATGACTTCAACTGGCAGCACTACTACCGTTATGCCGACCCGGTCAATGTCACGAAAGGCAGCCGGATCGAGTTCACTGGCTGGTTCGACAACAGCACCGCCAACCCGGCGAACCCCGATCCGAAAAAGAACGTTCGCTGGGGTCCGCAGACGACCGATGAGATGCTTCTCGGCTATGTCGAGTACTACCTTGACGGCCCAAGCGACGGTCAGATGGTCAACAGCGTCCTGACCAGCTTGGGCGGGATCTCCGGCGTGGAGATACTTTTCAAACAGGTGGACAAGGACGGCGACGGTAAGGTCACGCGAACCGAGCTGCCGCGCCGCGCCCTCTTCGAGCGCCTGGATACGAATCACGACGGCTTTGTGACCCTGGAAG
>JAZKEA010000286.1:1803-8918 GCA_040387315.1 Armatimonadota bacterium
CTGTCGGGAACGGCTCCCGTGCTGCTCTGAGACTTTGGGTTTTTGCTAACCCCTCTTGTTTCCGAAGGAAACCCAAGCCGAAGGCTTCCACCGGAGGATGAAACATCCCCGTGCAAACCCGGTAGTTGATTTTCAGGTATTATTACCGGTTTTGCGGGGCAGGCGGCGACGGTACATACAGGGAAAGGATCGTCTTAGTCAAATAGATAGGGTTGGGCGCACGTGAACATCCATGAAGCTGCCGCACTGTCACACTTTATCGAGACACACGATAATCGTTTTCGGAATGCAGACTCCTACTCATTGTTTCCGGTCCTTGGACAGGACACGGTTTATGTCGTTGAGGCGAAAACCGAGGACAACGAACCCGCTTTATACGGCACCATTCCGGCCTATGTATCGGACGCACTCAGCCGGAACCCCGACCTGCAGCTTGTCTTAAACCTCAAACAATGGCTTCTGACAATCAAGCAGCGGGGACCAATGCCGTAGAACATGGGAATTCGTCTCCACGTCCGTCCGCCTATCCCGTCGAAACGCAAATCACACGAGGACCGGGCGGGCGTATTCTGACGAATATAGGTGTCTGGTCGCCGGACAGCCGTCGGATCGTGTACGATACGCGTTCCGATGCCGACGGAACACGCTTCGATGGTGAGCGGATCGAGGTGGTCGAGGTTGCAACCGGCGCGGTCGAAACCGTTTATATGGCGAAAAACGGCGCGTTCTGCGGCGTGGCGACCTTCCATCCGACCGACGACCGTGTTGTGTTTATCCTCGGGCCGGAGTTCCCGACCGCGGACTGGTCGTATGGACCCGCGCACCGTCAGGGGGTGATGGTCGATCTGGCCCGTCCCGAAGCGGCGATTAACCTGGACGCCCGCGATCTCACCCCGCCATTTACCCCCGGTGCGCTGCGCGGCGGTTCCCATGTCCATGTGTTCAGTCCGGACGGGCAATGGGTCAGCTTCACCTACAATGACGCCGTTCTTTCGGAGGTTCAAAGTGGCAGTCCCGAACAAGACATCGATCAGCGAAACGTCGGAGTCAGCGTTTTCGAGGCTCGCCTGCCGGTCCCGGAACCACGCCGCCTGGACTCGCTTTCCCGCAGTCATGGGGGAACCGCGTTTTCCGTTCTGGTGACACGCACAGTGGCAAACCCCGCTCCCGGTTCCGATGAGATACAGCGTGCGTTCGAGGAGGGCTGGGTCGGCACGAACGGGTATTGTCGTCCGGACGGGACGCGGCAGAAACGCGCCCTTGCCTTCCTCGGCGAGGTAATATCCCCGGAGGGTAATCCGCTCATCGAGGTTTTTGTGGCGGACCTGCCCGACGATGTCACGGCTCGTGGCGAATGGGGGCCGCTGGAGGGGACCGAGACCCGACGTCCCGCCCCCCCGCACGGAACCCGGCAGCGACGCCTGACATTTACCGCTGACCACGCCTTTCCCGGCGTTCAGGGGCCGCGTCACTGGGTTCGAAGCGCACCCGACGGTTCCCAGATCGCGTTTCTGATGCGCGACACGTCCGGAACCCCGCAGCTATGGACGGTCTCGCCTAATGGTGGCGAACCCAACCAGATTGCGCGCGATTCCTGGGGAATCGCTTCGGCCTTCTCCTGGAGTCCGGACGGGACGCAGATCGCCTATATCGCGGATAACAGTGTCTTTGTGGTCACGGTGCAAACGGGCCAATCCGTGCGGCTCACGGCGCGGAGCACGGACGCCGACGCCCCCCTTTCCCTCGCCTGCGTGTTTTCGCCGGACGGTCGCCGGATCGCCTATGGTCGCCGCCTGCCGGAGCAGGATCGAGTGAACGGGCCGCGCCACAACCAGATTTGTGTGGTCACACTGCCCGAAACCGGCGAGTTCTAGCTTGTGCTGTATCTCCCGGTGCGTTGTGGTTAGCGGGCGGGCTCTCCGGGGAATATCTAGGCAGTATCCTCCAGGCGAGCAGGCGGCCTTTCGGTCCGGTTCGTGCGCGAGGGGAGAATGGAGCGACGGGGCTGTAACGCATTATGACAATGACAAAGAAAGAGAAGAAGGCAGACAAAGCCTCCAGCGAATCGGCGGATAAACAGGCGGTTGCCCTGACCCATCCGGAAGAGCTGATCAAGGACTTCGTACCAACTCCGGATTATCCGCATTATCGCGTGGAGACGGGCGACCGGCTCGATTTGAGTGCGCGCGACCCGGACGCCTCCGAGCACTTTACCTCAAAAGAGGAAGTCAAGGAGGAGTTGAAGGCGCAGCGGGACCGAATAGCAGACCTGCAGGCCCGGCTCTACGGCGAGCAGAAGCGGAGCCTGCTGATCGTTCTGCAGGCGACGGATACCGGCGGCAAGGACGGCACGATCAAAGGCGTTTTCAAGGGGGTAAACCCGCAGGGGTGCCGGGTCCATGCCTTCAAGCAGCCAGGCGATGAGGAGGCCCACCAGGACTTTCTCTGGCGATACCATCGACAGACGCCGCCCCAGGGCATGATCTCTATCTTCAACCGATCCCACTACGAGGATGTGCTGGTCGTGCGCGTGAAAGAGCTTGTTCCCGAAGAGGTCTGGAAAGAGCGGTTCCGGATCATCAACGAGTGGGAGCACTCGCTCTGTCTGGCGAACACCACGATCCTCAAATTTTATCTTCATATCTCGAAGGACGAGCAGAAGCGGCGTCTGGAGTCACGCCTGCACGACCCGAAGAAGCAGTGGAAGTTCTCGTCAAACGACATCAAAGAGCGGCTTCTCTGGGATAAATATCAAGTCGCCTTCGAAGAGGCAATCACCCGATGCTCGACGTCGTACGCGCCGTGGTATGTCGTCCCCGCCAACAAGAAATGGTATCGAAACCTGGTCATCGCCCGAACCATCGCCGACACCCTAGAAGCGATGAACCCCCAGTATCCCCCGGCGGAAAAAGGGCTGAAAAGAATCCGCATCCCGGACTGATGGTACGATTAGCGAGGGTTCCTGAACTTCATTCAGGAACCCTCTGACCAGGCTCTGCTGAAGAACGTTCGCTGAAGAAAGGGGTGGAGAACATCTCATGGTTTACAAAACAGCCGGAGGATTCCGACTCGCACGATTTTGCGTGTCAACGTTCGCATTCCTGTTGCGGTCTGCCACTCTCCGTCGCGGACATGCGGCTCCAAGTCAGGACACTTCACCCACCGCTGATGGCGAGGGATCGACACACCAAGCCACTCCGCCAGATCCATCAAGGTGACGGCAAACTGTTCGCAGCATTATCGAGTATTACCGTTAGTGGTCTCTGTCGTGCCTTTACGGTCACAAACAACGCGTTTATTCGGCTCCTTAGCCCTGGATGACACGCGCTAACCCCTCAGAACCTAGCTGATGAGCCACCGGGAAGGCCAAGAATGTGAATGTACCGAAAGCGTGAACTATCCGCCCAATGTGGCCCTGCTGGCGCTGGATGCTCAGGCAGATTGTTTGATTGCAGGTACTCGTAAATAAAGGCATCCACAACCTCACGGATTGCTTCGTCGGTTTTGGTACTTGCGTCCTTCTCTGAGGTTGTTACAAATTCCCGGTGAGACTCGGTTGACCAGAGCGTCACAAACTCGCGATCGGAAAGCGGCTGCTCAATCTCCAAACGTACACGACCGACATACTTGCCGTCGAGACAAAAGAGTTTGATCCCAAGCCATACCCTGCCGGCTTTCTTCTGCTCCTCGGACGCCGGCTCGAAACCGTAGCCATCTTCGGCGAGTCTTGGAAGCGGGACAAACGGCACAGCGCCCTGCCGAAGTTGCCTGGCGACGGATCGCACGATAGCAGTCTTTTTCTTCAAGTGCGACGTATCCTCGCGTAACCCTGGCTGACTGCTTTTCCCGGGGCGAGGGGCGTCAGATAAATGACTCCTTTTCTTAGAAAGAGAGGTATCAGTAGAATCCAGTGTGTAAATGTCCGGCATCCTAACACGCACATCCTCAGAAAGCTTAAGACCCTTTAGGGTATCCGTGCTCGCGGATGCCGTTGCCGCGCCGATGCTTTGCGCACGATATAGCAGAAAGCCGCAGACGATGAACGTGGATGCCAGCAGCAATGTCAGGAGGCGAAGAGGTGTTTTTTTTCTGAACTCACTGGATTGTTTCAAGACAAAGTCCTTTCCTCGGCCAAAGCCATCATAAAGACCCTCCACATTCCATCCGGCCATTCAAACAGCCTGAGCAGACAAGCCCGCGTGGCTTGACCCATCGGAGACTGCAACAGTTCGGCAGTCGCGGAACTGTCTGACCTCTCGGAGCATTGTTATTCGTCCTGTCCCTTGGACCCGCTCATGGCCTAGCGGATGTGCCACCCCATCCTAATCAAAAGGTCATCGGCACATTCTTCTTCCAAAGGGAAATAAGCCCGCGGCGAAGCGCAGCAGCAGCCAGCCGGGGACAATCCAGTAGGCACAAAAAAGAAGCCCGCGCCCTGGATCTCCCGGCATGCCTTCGGCGACCCCATACAGAACTAAGGCAAAAAACAACCAGCCTATCAGGCTAATCACCCACCCTATCATCCAGGCGAAGCCCTTGAGGGTAGACAGGATCATCACAGACAAAGGCATCACGTTTATAGAGCGACCCCTCCTCACGACTCGTTCTGCGCACTCTTCCCGCTCCAAAGACTGTCCCCAGGCAGCATGCGGCCCGCGCCGCTTCCAACGAGCCCAACCGAGCCAGGGGCTTCACCACCTCGTCTAATTTTACCTTTAGTTCTAACCCTTATAAGAGTAAGCGGGGGAACTTTTGAATGTCGGTCGCGACGTTCGTCCATCTCTGGGACCATGAGCTTTGGCGCATCCTTTTTCTTTATCAACATGGCAGAACTGTGGGAAATAGTTGGTTTTGAGGTAGGCTACACATACCCACGCAAGGTCAAGTGGGCAGGACGCCCCAGAATAGACGGAGGAACGCCGGTATGCCAGAACACAGAATTGCTCTCTCGTTCGCGGTTGGTCTCGTCATTGCGACAGGGCAGATTGTCGCAGCCCAGCCAACTCAGTCAGTTCCGAAAACTCAGTCAATTCAGGCACCTGAGCCACGGCAGCTTAAACCGAGAACATTACCGGAAAACAAAGGAGAGGTAGTGTCCGTTTTGCGCAGCCAGGACCGACCGAATGCGGCGTCTCAGCCCATCGAGTTGCGTCTCCTGGACAGGGCAGGTAAAACCATTGCACAGGTGCGGGTCGAATTCCCAAAGGGGCAGCAGTTGGAGGTCGGCGCGAATAGAATGATAGAGGTAGCAGCGAATCAAGGCAGCCCGAAGCGTTGGCGTCTGGAGGGAGACATTGTCATCAAGACGCTCCGCGGAAATGTGTCCACAACCCTGCTGAAGATGGAGGGTCCTGATGCCATTGTCGAGTATACGACGCCCGTTGATTCCGCAAGAGCAGCAACAATAACAGCAGCGCCAATGAACCCTTAAAGAGTAGTTGGCAGACTCGGCTTGAGGAACCACCTGGAAGGCCACGATATCCATGCCCACGCTTTCTAACTCCTGGCTACCGACGACTCCCGCCGTCAGTGCTGCTGCTTTTGAGGATGTGATCGCTCTTCATCCCGCGGTCGTCTTTCACGTCTGGGCCATTTGGGACGGACATGACCGGACCATGGATACCCGTCTGCAGGAACTCCGCCCTCACTTCGAGGGACGCATCGCCTTCTTCTCGCTCAATTACGATGACGAAGCTCTGTGGGGCATTTTGCGCTGTTATGACGTGGTGAGCCCGCCCGTCCTGCTGTGTTTCACCCAGGGTCAGTGGCGCGAAAACATTGTGGGTGTGTATCCTGCGGCACAGCTGCAGGCGAAACTCGACGCCTTACTGACTTTATAGGTTTTGGGATACGGCGTCCGTTCGCTCCAGCGGGTTCTGCCAGCAAGTTCCTGCTTATCGGCGTGACGAGAGCCGGGAACATCGGGTCCGGTCCCGAAGTCCAACGGTAAACAGGAATACAATCGATTTAACGCCTTGTATTCCGTCTCAATGATTGAGATCAACTGATGTTTCCCAGGAGGCACCACACAACCCGTGGCAATCAATTGTCCCAGAGACGCATTCGGTACAACCCGTACCAATCGCCCTCTTGTTTCGTCACTTTTCGCCGTTGCGGCAGTTGTTCTGTCGGCGTTCACCCTGTTCGGATGTGGCAGCGGCGGCAAGTCGTCCAATTCTATGCCTACCCCCACACCAACGCCCACTCCGACACCAACGCCTAGCCCCACGCCGACACCAGTGCCAACACCGACTCCCACGACAGGAGCGTCACCTATACCGACCCCGACGCCCACACCGGCAGACCCGTTCGGCGGCGCTGATGTCACGGTTAACTGAGGCGGGAGCGTTGACTTTTCCGCCCGCTGAACCGCAGGCTCAGGTACCCAGCAGGCAGTAGATCATTCGAACCGCGCAATACAAACGATGCAATACAAACCACACGAGGACGTGCATATAATGAGAGAGATCCTTCCCCCCCACCGCAGCGCCCGCGACACTTCGCCGGAGACGCCGCGCCTGCCACGACGCCAAATCCTGTCGCTCGCTCTTGCCTTATCGGTCGGCGGTGCAGCGTCGCTCGTACTGGACGGGTGCGGTGGCGGTAATAATGGTACAAAAGACGCTGCCGGTTCCGGCGGTTCCGGGCGGGCTACTCTGACCATCGCCTGGCCGGAGCGTGACCCTGCAGACTCCCGACTGGTTCCCGTCGCGGCAAACAGCATCACGATCTCGTTTTTGAACGGCACCTCGGTTGTCGCGACACAGACCGTGACCCGGCCCACAACGGGCTCCTCGACCACCGTTAACTTCGCCACTCTTCCGGCAGGCGAACTGTTTCTGAGGGCCGAAGCCTTTCCCACAGCCGCGGGGGAAGGAGTCGCGCAGGCAAGCGCCCTGCAATATATCCGGATCGTGGGCGGCAGCACCGCTGCCCTGGCGATCACCATGTTCTCGACGATCTACAGCCTCGGGGTGACACCAGAGACAGCCTCGATCACAGTTGGCCTGACAGGCGACCTTGCGGTCACGGCTCGAAATGCCAGAGACGAGATCGTCCTGACCGCATCGGCCTTTCGCTGGGTATCGTCCAACCCATCTGTCGCAACCGTCAGT
>JAZKEA010000287.1:0-1696 GCA_040387315.1 Armatimonadota bacterium
AAAGGCAGGAAATCACGGGCCTGGCAGGCAACGTAGATTTATCATGCAATCTACCTATCTCTGGCCGCGACCGGTCAAAACAGGGGGCGTTATCGGGATCTGTTCCCCCTCCGGGCCGACGGCTAACGCGGGCGTGGCCCTGGCACGGACGGTGGCTTATCTGTCCGAGCGTGGTTACCGGGTCGTTGTTGGGGCGAATGCCGCCGCCGAAGCGAGTGCGCTGGGTAAACCCTACCTCGCGGGCAGCGACTCTGAGCGGGCCGCGGATCTCAACGGTTTCCTTGCCGATCCGGACATCGACCTTGTTCTCTGCGCCCGCGGCGGCTACGGGGCGATGCGGATTCTGGATCAGATCGATTACGAGGCAGCTCGGCGTGACCCGAAACCCCTGGTCGGTTATTCGGATGTGACGGCGCTTTCACTCGCGCTTCTGGCGCGGGCGGGCGTTATTTCGTTCTCCGGGATCATGGCGACCGCGGGAAGCGGATTCGGTGAGGACAGCCTCGATCCGTTCAGCGCCCAATCGTTCTTCGCCGCGGTCGGTGACGGACCGCTGCCGCGAACCCTGGTCAGCCCCCCGGAGGAGGAGCCGTGGCAGGTGCATCGTATGGGGGCGCGACCCGTTCTTTCCGGTCCTCTGGTGCCGGTCTGCCTATCCCTTCTTACGTCCTTAATCGGAACACCCTTTTTGCCGGACCTTCGCGGGGCTATCCTCGTTATCGAGGATGTTTACGAGGAGCTGTATGCCATCGACCGGTACCTGACCCAGATGCGGCTGGCGGGGCTGTTCGACCAGGTCGCCGGGATCATGGTCGGCACATTTACGGGCGTCCCGGATCAGCTGGAGTCACTGCGCCGCGAAGTGCCGCGGCTCTGCCTGGAGATGGTGCCGCCAACTGCCGCTGTGGTTTCGGGAATCGCCTACGGTCACATACCGCGCCGCCTGACGCTCCCCGTCGGGGCCACGGCGACCGTCAACTTCCAGAACCGCCTGTTTACCTTCCATTGACAGACTAAAGCAGATCCATAACGCTTAGCCCTGCCGAATTGACCGAACGACGGCCTGATGCTCTTTGCTCCCGAGGACCGAGAGGGGGATGGCGGGCCGCGAGGCAGCCCAGGCTTTCACGGCCTGTATTCGGCGCAGCGCCTCGTCGATACGGGCGGCGGGAAGCGCTCCCGACCGGGCGGCCCGCAGCAGGGCGTTTCGCGCCGCGGTCTGTGCGGCGAAGGTGTGGCAGATCAGCACCATATCCGCGCCCCCGGAGATCGCCCGAACCGCGGCTGGCCCCACGCCCCACCGTTTCACGATGGGGTCCATCTCCAGATCGTCGGTGATCACGACGCCGTCGAACCCCATGCGCCGTCGCAGGATACCGGTAAGGACGGTGGGATTCAGGCTCGCGGGAAGGCCGGTTCGGTCAAGGGCCGGCGTCAAAATATGGGCCGCCATGACGGTCAAGGGTCGGGGATGGGTGTCCATTACTTTTCGAAAGGGGACCATCTCGCGTTCCCAAAGTTTGGCGGCGCTGACGGTCAGTGAGGGCAGGCTGACATGAGAATCGACATCTGTCGCGCCCTGACCGGGAAAATGTTTCAGACACGGCAGAACGCCGCCAGCCTGAAAGCCCGCTGCCACGGAGGCGATGATTTGTCCCACGCGCGTGGGATTATTACCGAAAGCCCGCTCCCCGAT
>JAZKEA010000288.1:0-2329 GCA_040387315.1 Armatimonadota bacterium
GCAGGGTGCTGCTGATGATGCTGAGGTTAGTAAAAGAAGCGCCGGGAGACTGGGTGATATTATTCGCCTTGAGGGCGATACCGACCGTCCCGTAGATCAGCGCCATACCGTAAAGCAGGAAACCGGAGGCGAAGGAGCCCAGAAGGAAGTACTTGACCGCACTCTCCTCGGAGCGTCGGTCGCGACGGGTAAAGCCGCAAAGGATGTACAGAGCGACCGAGAGTATCTCCAGTCCGACAAATACATTCACCAGGTCATAGGCGAGCGCCATCAGCATCGCGCCCGATGTCGAAAAGAGGATCAGGGCATAGTACTCGCCACTGTTCAAACCCTTCTCTTCCAGATACCGGTCCGACATCGTGATCGCGAGGCCCGCGATGATGCAGAGCACGATACAGAACAGCGCCCCCATCTGGTCCGCGATCATCCCGCCGCCGAAGTGTGTAACGGGAAACACACCGGCAGGCATGTTAGGCACCGCCGTATTGACGACGGCCAGCAGAGCGGCGGCGACGACCCCGCCAATGCTGACTAGATAGATCAGGCGGCGTCGGGCGGGGGCATTACCGCTCCCGAGGTCGAGGAGGAGCACAATCATTCCCAGCACGATCACAAAGATCGGGCAGATCAGCCCCTGGATATCTTGAAGTACGCTCTGATTCACGGTTGTTCCTGTGTCACGGCGGAAGTCTCCGGCGATCCGGCTGCTATAGCAGCGGTCGCGACGCCTGGAGGTGTCCCGGTCGGGGTAAGATTCAGGCCCTTCGAAAAGAGAGTCGGGAAGAGGCCAAAGACGAAGATCAAGATCACGAACGGTACCAGAAGGGCGATTTCTCCCCCGTTCAGGTCACGAAGACGGCGGGTCGCCGAGTTATCGACGGGACCGTACATCACCCTCTGGAACATCCACAGCATATAGACCGCGGACCAGATGACACCGGTCGTAGCAATCGCCGCGGCAAGCGGGAATGCCTGGAAAGATCCGAGCAGAATCAGGAACTCGCCGACGAAACCGTTTGTGAGCGGCAGCGCTATGGAGGAGAGCGTAACAATCAGGAACAGCCGCCCGAAGACGGGCATCTGCTCCCACAGTCCGCCCAGTTCATTGATCCGACGGGTTCCGCGGCGGGTCTCGATGATCCCGACGATAAGAAAGAGCGCCCCGGCGGTGATACCGTGGTTAATGCTTTGAAGAAGCGCCCCGGTCAGCGCCTGCGGAACGATCTGCCCGCTTCCCGCAAAGGAGAAGAGCCCCAAGACGACAAATCCGAGGTGCGAAACCGAGGAGTATGCGATCACGCGCTTTATATCCCGCTGAACCGCGGCAACAAGTGCACCATAGATGATACCGACAACCGCCAGCGTCACGATCACCGGAGCCGCCTGGTACGAAGCCTCCGGGAAGAGGAAAAGGCAGAAGCGATAAAAACCGTAGGTGCCTAGTTTCGCCATCGCGCCGGAAAGCAGCACGGTACAGGCAATCGGTGACTCGGCGTAAGCGTCCGGCAGCCAGGTATGGAAGGGGAACAAAGGCGTCTTCACCGCGAAGGCGAGCGCAAAGCCGGTAAAGAGCAGGAGAGCGGTCGTCGACGTCGGCGGTAGATCGACCAGCACCTGTTTGACTGCCAGCAGGTCAAAGCTCCCGGCCCGCAGATACAGGGCGATGATCGATGCCAACATCAGCAGGGAGCCGACGACAGTGTAGACAAAGAACTTGGTCCCGGCCGCAACTCGATTCTTGCCGCCCCAGATCCCGATCAGGAAGTAGACCGGAACCAGCGATATCTCGAAGAAGACATAAAACAGGATCAGGTCCAGCGAACAGAACGCACCGATGAGCGCACCTTCGAGTGCCATCAGAAAGACGTAATACTCTTTGACGCGGTTCTTGATGTTCTCCTGAGAGTAGGCAGCCGCGAACACCTGGAGGAACGTCGATAGGAGCACCAGCAAGGCGGAAGCGCCATCGACACCCACATGGTAGTTGACGTGAACATTCGGCAGCCAGACGGCGTTCTGCTCAAAGGCAAATCCGGCGGCGGGAGCAACACTCGCCACGCCGAGCAGCGGCAGCGAGAGCAGGAACGTCACCAACGATCCGAGAAGAGCGATGGTTCGTGCCGACTTTGCCGGGGCGATGCCGATCAAGACCGCCGTAACGAACGGCAGCGCGATCAGCAGGGATAACAGCGGTATATTTTGCATGTTTCTATAATTGGCCGAAGGCTTAGCGCAGCGAAACGCCTAGGCCAATCAGCGAGGCGACCACGACCAGAAAAACACCGACCAGCATGGAGAGGGCATAGTTGCGAACATAGCCGCTCTGCCA
>JAZKEA010000289.1:0-14475 GCA_040387315.1 Armatimonadota bacterium
CACTCCGCGACACCTGTCACGGGTTCGACCAAGTACACAGAGGGTTCGGGCTGCAGCGAAAAGTGAGAATGGACTGCCTTACAACCTTCCCCGTACCATCGCAGGATCAAGGTGGCGCGTCCCTGGCGGTCGTACCATTTCCCTTCTGGGCCCTGGCCTTGCGACTGCCAGGGAACGGCCACCCACGCAATATCCTCCACAATTTCACACCGCATCGCGTCCGTATGAAAGTGAAAATCCCTGGTTACGCTCCAGGTAGGCTTCCACTGGTTTTTCACCAAGGTGTCCAAATCGTCTAGCTGCGTGCTGAAGGTACCAAAGCTGAAGACATTGTCCGCGAACAGTTCCTGACCGGCAGCGTAGTCGCGGCTGCGCACCGCAAGGGCAAACTTCTCCAACCATCTCAAAACAACAGGAACTGTTTTCATAACTGGTAGCTATTGATTATTCTCTGGTTCCGGGTACTTTAAAGGCCCTTGTTACACCTGCCCAAACGGCTCCGAACCGGCGGATTTGGCGACGATACGCAGCAGAGTGGCAAGCATCTCAGTTCGGTCAACCCCGTTCAGGGCGAGAGCGGCCTGCGTCTCGACATAGCCGAAAGGAACCCCCATGTCGTACCGTTCTCCATGAGTTTCGACGGCGACATATCTCTCCTGCGAGCGCAGCATCTCCTGCGAGCTCGTTAGCTGAATCTCCCCTTTTTCGCGGATATCGTTGTCAATGTGGTGCTTCAGACAGTCGAACAGCGATGGTGGGAAGACATGCATGCCAAAGAAGCAGAGATAGTAGCCACGCTTGACGCCCTTGGTCTGCAGATGTTCGGCGGCATACTCGATGGATGGCTTCTCTTTGATCTGCGTTACATCATAGGTGGCGGGGTCGGACCCAAGTGGCGATCCGGCAACCGTTCCAAAGAGATGCAGTTTGTCATCGGGGGTCTGCTGAACGCCGGACACAGCACACTGGGCTATATTATAGGTTTCGATGACCTGCTGAGCACACCGCTTCTTTTCGCCGGAGATGTAGACGTGATCCCCGAGCAGGAGGAGAAACGGCTCATCGCCGACAAACTCCCTGGCCTGGTAAACGGCATGACCATACCCTTCGGGCGTCGGCTGCTCCACATAGGTGATGCGCTCCTCCATGCGGCGCAGCGCATCGGCCTGGGCGAGCGCCCACTCCTTGTTCTTGAAAATCTTGCGCTCGTCATCCCGCAGCCGGGAGAAATGCCGCTTGAACGGCTCCGCGCCGCCGGGGCTCACAACCACGCAGATATCCTCAACCCCCGACGCCAGACACTCTTCAATGATTATCTGAATTGTTGGCTTGGTAACACCATCCACATCGACAAGCGGCAAAAGCTCTTTCTGAATACTGCGTGTCGCCGGAAACTGCCGCGTTCCCCGCCCCGCTGCCGTGATAACCGCTTTACGAACCGTGCCCATTTTTTATCTGGTTCCTTTTTCTGTCAACTCTTCCAGCAGCGCCGTCAGATGCGGCTGTATAAGATTTTGTAGTTTTGTGTTTGCATACCCTGCCCAGGTGACATTCGCCCGGATATCTAGAGGTGCGGAAAGCGGCTGCCCCTTCTCGTCCGTGACAACCACCCCGGCTTCGCGGGCGATCAGTTCCGTGCAGATATCGTACGGATGGCAGACCAGCTTTTTGGGAAGCCCCAGGACATCAAAAAAGATCGGCCGGAGATCCGCCAGAAAACGGTCATGCCCGACAAGAATTTCGTAGAGCTGTCCGCCCGTGGAGATGTACTGGTCATCGAAAACCAGGGGGTTCTCGCCCTCATCGGGAGCGACCAGCGCCAGCAGTTTTTCCTCGAACGCCGCGGTAGCGCCCTTGGCGGGCGGGAAAAACTTGGCGATGCTGGCGAAACCATGGGAAAGGTTATCAGACTGTGACGGGCGCAGCGGCAGCGTCTTCCGCTCCCCACTGAAGAGGTTCGTTGATTCCCGATTTGCCCCGCCGCCGACCGTCGCCCAGAGCTGATCCGCGTACAGAGCCCTTGTGGTCGGCGCTTCCGTCATGACCGCTGCCTCGATATCGGCGAGCGTCGTTTCCAGTCCCTTGTTCGGCGCGATCCCCGATAGTATCCAGGCGGCTCGCTTGTTGTACATGATGTTGCGTGTCCCATCGATGGGGTCCACGATCATCAGAAATTGAGCATCACTCTCTTTTGCACCGTCGGGGAAAACCCGCCAGCCGGCGTCTTCGATGCCTTCGGAGATGAGAACAAAGGGCCCGTCTTCCTGTGCCCAGGTCTCACAAAAAGCGTGCAGAACCTCGTCGACATGCGCATCAATGGTGTAGATGGTATCCCCACCTCGGACATCCGCCACGCCTGCGAGATCCTCTGTGCCCAGTTCTTCTTCCTGAGCGCGCAGATGGTGCAGCATCTTATCGCGCATCTCCACATGAAGAACGCGCATCTTCTCGACGTAATAATCCGCAGGTTTGGGCAGCAAAGTCACAAGATACTCCTTAGATTCCGGTGATGCGTTCTGCGGCGCTAGGTAAAGGCGGCAGATCATTTACCGGACTGTCTAAGTAGAGATACGCGCAAGAGGACCAATCATCCTGCCTTTCGAAGAGAAATCCATTTTGCCCTTCGGTTTCGAAATCGATCGGGATCAGTTCCGGACCCGCCTTATAAACCGGCTGACCATGGTTCCGCAGCCATTCCCGTCCCTCACCGAAGCAGTGGCCTATTTGCTGAATAGTGGTGCGCAAAGAGCTGTGGAACCATATGGGATCGGGAATATGGTACCGGTAGAAGCAGTACGCAAGAGCGGGGCCATCCGCCACAGGGCAGCCCTGATACGCCTGGGCATACTGCCCCTGCGCCCACCCGGTCCCGATATAATCTTCCGTGCCCGTGCCGCAAAGCGTGGGCGAATCCGTGTCTCCATCCAGAAAGAACTTAACCTCGCCCTCGCCCCACCAGGTACGTCCGTAGCGAACCGTATCGGCCTGCACCCCAAAGTTCACACCAAGGAAACGTCCGCTCCCGGTTATCTGAGGCAGAATCTCGTAGTCTTGCTGAAGCGTCGTCGGACTTTCGCGATGCCAGTAGGCATGGAAGTAAAGCATCTCCGGGCCGTGTGTGTCCCCAACCGTGTAGTTGACATCGTAGAACAGCATCGGCAGGTCTGTCCCGGTCTCATTGGTGATTACCAGGCGCATCCCGCTCCGGAAAGGCATGGGAACGAAACAGAGAAAGCTGCGCCCTTCGGGACTGGCGAACAACGCGGACTCAAAGGCGGCGCTACGCCCCAGACCAATACCGAAGAAATCGCCGAACGGGGCAGAGACAGCGGGAGTGGCTGCTCCTTCCCAGTAGAAATCGAGGCGCAGGCCCCGCAGCATCGCCGGGGAGCGGTCGGAAATCGTCACCCAAATTCGGCGGACTGTACCGGAGACGCCTTCCGGTTCCTCCGCTAGCGTGATAGACTCCCCCGCCGCCAGAGGCAGATTCGGCCTTCCTTTGCGCCCCGCGTTCGCCGTTGCCGCCGCGCCAGGTTCCGCTCGTGGGTTCTCAGGACTCGCCCAGTGCGTCTTTATCGACTCCGAAGGCAGAAGAAAGAAATCGTCATTGATACTCATAGTTATCTCCGCGGATACGGACGGTCACACCTCTGCCCGCAAGCAGGCAGAGGGCACAAAGGAGCCATAGCGACCGAGGGTGAGGGTTTGTTTACACTGCGGCCTCTACCTGCCGTACCTCGGTCGCCATGGCGCCGGGGGAGGTACCGCGGATGATGCGGGGTTCGATGCCGGTACGAATCTGATACTCATCCGCGATGGATTTAGCAATTCGCTCCTCGGCGTCGGCGCGGCACAGGATACAGACGGTACCCCCCGATCCGCCTCCCGTGATTTTCGCGCCGAAAACCGCTTCGTGGGCGGTGGCGTCACTGACCAGTCTATCGGTCTCTTTAGAGCCCAGGCCGCATTTTGAATAGGAGTCGTGCGAGGCGAGCATGTAAATCGCTGCCTCCTGCATGGCACCCTCGCTGCCATCTTTCAGGCAGTCGACGAAGCGAGTCACCCGGTCCATTTCATTGATGGCGTGCTCGGCAGCAGCACGAACGGGATAGGATTCGGCGGGGTCAACACTGGTTACCGTATCGAAAATGCCGCCGTGCGCCCCCAGGAAAGCAGCGCCGTTCATGGTTTCCGGCAGTCGTTCCGGAAGCAAGGCTTTGTAGGTATCCGGAGTGAGGTTGCACAGGTAGCCACCAAAGCCGTTTCCCGCCTTGTCCGCCAGGATCTTGTAGCCCATAAAGGCGGCGACTCTGACTTTCGTATAAGCGTTTCCGGCAACACTGTGCTTCACCCCGGAATCGATACCGAAGACGGAGTAGCCTTCCGGCAGCGCCACGGTTCCCTGAAGCTGGTAGGGCTGACAGAGAAGAAGGAGCAGTTCTCCTGCTTCTCCCAGCACACTGGTCACCTGATCCATGATGCCGCAGGGGGCATCCATCACTTCGTGCTCGACACGCTGGCAGAGGCGGGCGAGCAGCAGACCATCGGTCATCGGAACACTAAGAGCGGCACAGAGGGCGCGCATGGACGCCACCTCAATGGCCGCGGACGACGACACACCCGCCCCAAGCGGGACATCGGAGCGGACAAAAAGACGCGCTCCAACGCCGCGCGGCACGAGGCCCTCGGCCCGGAGAATAGAGAGCGCCCCGGCGGCATAGCCTGCCCAGTGACGCTCTTTCGGGCCTTCACGCAGCCAGCGCAGGAGCGAAACAGGGTTGGTGAATACCTCGGCGGGCAGTTCCACCTTCGACGTCAGACCGGACTCGGCGGCATTCGCGGAGACCAGAGTCACCGCGCCGCCGGAGGTATCGTCCCGCTGCGCTCCAACCACGGCGGCCTGCTGAACCGGCATCTCCGCGACCAAGCTGCCGGAATAATCGGCGATTCCTCCCATCACATCCAGGCGGCCCGGCGCACGGGCCGCGAAAATAGGCAAGCCATCCGCAAAAAGTCCGGAGGCAGCCGGGTCGCTTTCCAGCGCGCGCTGGAAAGCATCAAAGTCGGTATCTATCAGACCGTCGTAATCAGACATAAAATCTCTTAATTGTTGAAGGCAAATGGTTCGCGAACATAGGAACCATCGGGGTTACGTCGATACATAATCAGTTCACCGTTGGCGATCTCGACACCGGGAACGACCTCATCGGAAAGGATATCCAGCTTCTTCACCAGGGCACGCAGCGAGTTACCATGGGCAGCGATCAGGATCGTCTGCCCCTGCGCCAATTCGGGCTCGATAACCTCGTCAAAGTAAGGCAGCACACGCTCGGTCGTGTCCTGCAGTGACTCGCCGCCCGGCGGACGGGCCGCATAGCCACGGCGAACGGCATGGACCGCGTCATCGCCGTACTTGTCCGATGTCTCTTTCTTGTTTTTCCCCTGCCAGTTCCCGTAGAACCGCTCATTCAGGTGCCAGTCCTCGACAATGGGAATGCCGGTTACACCGGCACCGGCAAGAACCTGCTCCAGAGTCTGTTTTGCGCGAACCAATCCCGAAGTGTAGGCCTTATCGATCTCTATCTTGTCTTTAATGGACTGTCCCACCTCGAAAGCGTGGCCTTTGCCCCGCTCGGAGAGCGAAACATCTACCCATCCTGTAAAGACGTTCAGCGAGTTCCAGACTGATTCCGTATGCCGGACGAGCAGAAGCCGTCCCAATCCATCCGCGTTCATAGACTTCCTTTGATTATGTACTGTTTGTGTTTGCCGGGTCAAAGAGCCCGTGCTATAATTGCGTTCGGCGGCAGGGAAAACCTTCCGCCAGTTTCGGACCCATAGCTCAATGGTTAGAGCAGCCGGCTCAAGGCAGCTGATCGCTTACGGTAAAAACGGCGTCAGCAATTGCACCGGGCATCCGTGGCTGGAAGGCGGCGGAAGAAACCTGTCAAATTCGGGGAAGCCTTGGATCGTTTTGGAAAAAACGGTCGTGGTAATCCCGAGCCAAGCGCCTTTAGGATTTTCTAAAGGCGAAGGTGTAGAGACTCGACGGCAGGCACCCCATCTCTGATTTTTCAGAAAGGGTGAAGAGAGAGTCCAGCCCACAAACCGTGTTTTAGTGATGCGGGCGGCGAAAGCCGTAGGGGGAAGCATAACTGGTTGGTTGCAGGTTCGAGTCCTGCTGGGTCCACTGTTCCGTTCCCGTTCAGCCGTCGCCGCCGCAGTCTGTTTGTGCTGGTGTCAGGTCAGGCTACGCGGAAGTTAGCGTAGCGCGGCGTGACGTTTTCTTCCCACTTCGTTTCTACCTTTTCCACTTTCGCCGACGAGGGACCGGTGTTCAGTTCCCGCAGCAGGCCTTCGAGCGTCATCCGGTCTGCAGCTTCCGCCTCAACCTCTACGGTTCCATCGACGCAGTTTCGCACGACCCCGCCGGGAACATGCAGCCTCCCTGCCGCATGGTGTGCGAAATACCGATATCCCACCCCTTGGACCTGCCCATGTACAATCGCATGCACTCGAATCATCTTTGCTTCTCCTGTCTTCGTTTGATTTATTGATTAGGATCGAACGAAATCATACTGCTTCCGCTGCGGTTACTTTGGTGCCTTACCCTTTTTTGGGAGTTTCCTCGGGTGTCGGCTTACTTTCCGTGGATGGTGACGCCGGCTCAACGACACTTACTTTGAACATCTGATCGTTGCGGCGCATCCGAGCGGCGGCGCTCTGCCCATCGATGACCTGACCGAAGACCGTGTACTTCCCGTCCAAAGCGGGCGCGGGCTTTCCGATCACGATATAGAACTGCGAGCCTGCCGAGTTGGGAGCAGGAGTTTTCGCCATCGCGACCGCCCCAACCACATGCTTCAGTTTCTTGTTCTTTTCATCCGGTATGGTGTATCCCGGACCACCGGAACCATCTCCCTTCGGATCGCCCCCCTGGATTACAAAACCCGGCTCCACACGGTGGAACCGCAGGCCATCGTAATACCCCTTGTTCGCCAGCTTGATGAAGTTCGCGACTGTTTTCGGGGCCTCTTCCGGGTACAGGCGAATCCGGATCGTACCGCGCGAAGTTTCCATCGTGACAATAGGATAGGTTTCGGCGGCTGGCTTGTCGCTGTTGCCGCCGTCCTTCTTTACCTCGGTATCCTGTGGCGCGGGCCCGTTGGCAGCAATTACGGGCGTACCGCCGACAGCCGATATAAGAACGCCTGCGGCGAGAACCGAAGCAAACGAAAGCCGTGTCAGAAGCATAGACATCTCTTTCTTGCTTAGCGCTCGGAAATCGTCTTAACGGGAGTGTAAGGCGTTTTCGCTCCAGAGATGGTCACCTTCGTTATTTTGTCGCCGACCTGTATCTTCTCCGCGGCCTCCTGACCGGATATTACCTGCCCAAAGACCGTGTAATCGCCGCTGTCGAGATGCGGTGCGGGTTTCTCGATCACGATGTAGAACTGCGATCCCGCAGTGTCACGGCCCGCGTTCGCCATCGCGAGGGCTCCCCGGTTATGCTTGAGCTTATTCGCTTCATTCTTGATCGCGTAGCCGGGACCACCGGAGCCGTTGCCCTTGGGGTCGCCTCCCTGGATCACAAAGCCCGGTTCCACACGGTGGAAGTTCAGTCCGTTATAAAACCCCTTGCGAGCCAGGCCGATGAAGTTTGCAACGGTGTTGGGCGCCTCATTGGGATAGAGTCTGACCTTTATCGTACCCTTCACCGTTTCTATGGTGGCAACAGGGTACACCGCTTTTGGCGCGGGTTTAGCGGGTGGCTTGACCGGGGTCTGAGTGGGACGCGCAAACGCCGAGGACGGCATCAGACTGAGCGAGGTGAAAACAGCGGCGGAAGCGCCGAGAAAGGCGAAACGAGTTAATTTTTGCGGCAACGCGATATCTCCGAAGGTTAGGTTTAGAGAGCTTCTTGTAACGGCATTGTAGGACGCCATCTCTAAGCGTGTCAACTTCAGGGCTGTGTCCCTGAAAGCGTCTTACCCAATTTGCGAAAAGCAGTCTCTCATGCTTCCGTTTACGGGGGTAACGATGAAACCTGTTTCCAGATCACCCAAAATAGCGCATTTCTCTCCGCCCCAGCGATGATAGTAGAGAGCGATATAGGCGCAGGTAAGCGCGTCAAGAGCATCTTCGTAGCGTTTTAGAGCGGCAGGCTTGAGAGCAACCGTGTCTATTCCAACGTGCAGGGAGGCTTCCGGGGGAAGCGTGAGCGGCGGGTCCGCCGTCCGCAGCGCGATCAGAAAGTCAGCGTACCGCCGGTACTCACTGTGCCGTGTCTCGGGTGTGCGCTTCGGCTTCGCCTTGTACTTCAGCGTACGCTCCAGGCCAAAGAGGGCGACATGGGCAGGATGGGGAAAGACCTCGAAAGCCGCGCGAAGCGCACTGCCCACAGTCAGAGAACCGAGGTACGGTGTCTGCGGCAGTCCCTCGGCGGCGAGCGCCGCGGCGATCCGTTCGCCACGGACGGTGCCGTCCGCGCCGGAGAGCAGGGTACGATTGGCGGGGTGCGGACCCGCCTGCGCTTTCGCCATACAGCGGGAAAGAAGCGCCTCGCAGGGACGACGCCCGGTCTCGTTGGGGACGATAGTCGGCGCATCGATTGCGACCAGCAACCCCTCGCCAGTATCGTTCTCCCGCACAAACGATAGTATCTGCTCGTCAGTAAGCAGAGCATCGTCAGAGGCAATCAATGTCGCCCCCTGTGCCGGGTTTCCCTCAAGAGCAGCCGCAGCTGTGGTATTTTTACTCCCCCAGGCGAGATCGATTCCAATGTATCGCATACTGAACTCCGGCAAGAAAAGAGTCCCATGTTAAGCCCACTACCTGTGAGGGTATACAGAGCGCATTCGGTAGTATTGAGACGCGATGAAATAGGTCACCGCGTCGGCAGCGTCACGAAACGAGGAAAGGAAACCGAGAATCATGACGAAACAACAGAGACTGCCTTCCCGCATCCCTCTTATGGCCGCAAGCGTAGCAGCGCTGCTGCTGCTGGGCGGCACCGCCACTCCTATGGGAGCGGCACATGCTGCGGCGCTAGTGCAGCAGAATGTCCCTCCCCCTCCTCCCGTGCCCCCGGTACCACCCGTGCCGCCACCTGCAGACCCGAATGCGCCATCGGTTCCGCCCCCACCCGCAGATAAGGTGAACGATATCATCGCGGTTGCCTCTGGGGACAGCCGTTTGTCTGCACTGGTAAAAGCGATTCAGGCAGCGGGTCTGACGGATACATTGAGCGGTAAAACTTCGGGGCCCTACACTCTGTTTGGCCCTCTCAACTCCGCCTTTTCCCGCCTGCCGAACGACAAATACAATAGCCTTTTGAAGCCGGAAAATAAAGCGGAATTGGTAAGCCTGCTCAAGGGCCATATCGTCTCCGGGCGATTGACCCGTGACGACCTTACTAAAATGAAACAGGGTGACGAACTCACGACGCTTGCGGGAACAAAGCTGCGCATAGGCCCGATTGTCCGTCGAACACCGACGATCAACGGGGCGGCGGTTGTCGCCATCGACATACTTGCTGATAACGGCGTCATCCATATCATCAACGCGGTGCTTGTTCCCAGTGCGGGCGCTGCCCCTGCGCCGGCACCCCCGGCAGATCCACCGGCAGATGCTCCGCCGCCCTCTGCCCCACCCGTACAATAACAGAGCCGGATAGGCAAAACAAATACAGCCCCGGCGAATACTATCGCCGGGGCTGCTCATTCTTCGAGAGTGCGTTAGCCCGCTTTCGCGGCCTCGGACAGTTTGCCCTTGAAGTAGGCGATGGTCTCTTTCAGGCCATCTTCCAGGCTGACCTTGGGCTCCCAGCCCAGGATCTCTTTGGCTTTGGTAATATCCGGACGGCGCTGCTTGGGATCGTCCGCGGTCGGCAGCGGTTCGTAGACGATCTCGGAGGAAGAACCGGTCAGCCGCTTGATCTCCTGCGCGAACTCCAGCATCGTTCGCTCGGTCGGGTTACCGACATTGATAGGACCGGAAATCGCCTTGTCTGACACCGACAGCTTGAAGATACCGTCGATCAGGTCGGATACATAGCAGAACGACCGAGTCTGGGTGCCCGTACCGTAAACCGTGATCGGTTCGCCTCTCAGGGCCTGACCGACAAAGTTCGGCACGACGCGGCCATCACTCAGTCGCATGCGGGGGCCGTAGGTGTTGAAGATGCGCACGATCTTGGTATCGACGCCATGGAAGCGGCGGTAGGCCATCGTCATCGCTTCGCCGTAGCGCTTGGCCTCATCGTAGACACCGCGTGTCCCGATGGGGTTGACGTTCCCCCAGTACTCTTCGGTCTGCGGATGGATCAGCGGGTCCCCGTATACCTCGGACGTCGAGGCGATGAGAAATTTTGCCCCTTTCGCCCGCGCCAGACCGAGCGCACGATGGGTTCCGATACCGTTTACCTTCAGGATCTGAATCGGCTTGGTGGGAAAATCAATGGGCGAGGCGGGAGAGGCCATATGATAGACCAGATCAACCGGGCCATCCAGATAGAGATATTCGGTCACATCATAGTTGATGAAGCGAAATCGGGGCTCGTCCAGAAGGTGCGCCAGATTATCGGTCGAGCCGGTCAGCAGATTATCGAAGACGACCACTTCGTAGCCTTCCGCGAGGAGGCGGTCACAGAGATGCGAGCCGAGGAACCCGGCTCCGCCGGTGACAAGAGCGCGCGGCATGATCAGGACGTCCTTTCACAGTCGTCGCACGATGGATTTCGGGGTGGCGACAGACCGCTTCACCATCAGGTGAAAAATAGAGAGTTCTGCCCGATTATAGCGAAACGGCGGGCAGAGTGTCAATCCAAGCCCGGCTGTTTGCCCTGCGCCTTTACCAGTGCGTCGACCTCGGCATGCTCCGGAATACCGATACGGTTCCCCAGACGGCGCAGGCGCAGACTGGCTGCGGCCTGTGCGAAGTGGGCACACGCCAGGGGATCACTCCCCTGAAGATACGACCAGAGAAACGCACCGTGAAAGACATCCCCGGCTCCGCAGGAATCAATCGCGTCGGGACACGGGACAGCGGGCAACTTCTGTATTCTCGTGTCGGCTTCATCACGAAACCCGATGACGACGCCGTTCCTGCCCAGAGTGACGCCTGCGATTGTCGCGCCAAGCTGAAGAAACTCTTGGACCTGATGCAGGGGTGAATCCGCCACTGCCGGAAAGGCGCCAGCCGCCCCTTTCTTCGAGGCCAGAATGATGTCGCACAGCGGCAGTAACTCCTCGGTGCCGGGACGCATGGTGCCGAGGTCCAGAGAAACGGTCCCACCGGCCTCTTTTACAATCCGCGCCGCCACGAGGCAGGCGGGCAGGTCACGTCCATCCAGATGCAAAAGGCGTGATCCGGCAAGGCGTACACGATGACTGTCTGTGATCTGAATAGGCGGCAGATGCGCGGCGACATTGACCAGGGTCCGGGAAGCATCGCGGGAATCCACGATAACCAGCGACTTGCTGGTGGCAGTAGCCGCTCCGTCGCGCTGCAGCAATGAGGTATCCAATCCCTCTTCTGCCAGCCAGCCGACAATCTGTGCGCCGTCATGATCTCCTCCGATCACGGAAAAGAGCAGCGGCTTTGTCTTTTCTCCCAGACGAGCCAGAGTTGCCAGCGCGACCGGAACGGGGCCGCCCACCTGCTCCAGATACACGTCGGCAGTCGTCTTTTCATCCCGCTCCCAGGCACGGACCTGGGCGACACAGTCCTTGTTTACCAGTCCGACACCGATGATTTCCTGCATAAAAACGCCTCTCATCTGCTGCCGACGCGGATTTCCTGCACAGGGTATAATGGCGGCATCCATTCGAAACATCGACAGCGAAGCTATGCCGCCGATGTCGCCCCGATGCAGGAGCATTTCTTTGGCAATCTCGCACAGCCGCGACCCGCAAAAGCGCCTTTCGCCCCCGCCTGCCACGGCGTCTACTCTCGACGACGGTGAACGGGAGCATGACGACGGTCAGCTGTCCCGCACGAAGGTTGCCGGAATCACGCCGCGCGCCTTTATCATAGGGACGCTTTTGATCCCGCTCCTGGTGTACTGGATCGAATACACGGAAATCGTCGCTCAGGGCACCGACCTTGCCGCGATGAGCCTGATTATCGCCGCGATATTCGCCCTGTTTGTCCTGCTCTGTGTGAACGCCGTCGTCGCCCGTTTCGCCCCACGTCATGCGCTCTCGCAGGCGGAGATGCTGTTCGTCTACATTATGCAGACTGTCAGCCTGGGTATCAGCGGGATCGGCATGATGCAGTTCCTGGTCCCGACCCTGGGAAACTCGATCTACTACGCCAATGAGGCCAACGGCTGGAAGGATCTCTTTTCCCGCGCGATCCCTCCCTACCTTATACCAAATACCACCGACAACCCGGATGCTCTGCTGAAATTTTACCGGGGCAACGATTCGCTTCGACTGGAGTACCTATCGGCATGGGCCGCGCCGATCTTCTGGTGGTCCGGGTTTATCTGTGTGCTGCTCGGGTCCATGCTCTGCCTGAACGTCGTCCTGCGGCGGCAGTGGATGGACAATGAAAAGCTTCCCTTTCCCATCGTCTACCTGCCGCTGGAGCTAACGCGCAACGACCCGGAGACTGGCCCTATCTGGCGCAACAAGCTGTTCTGGGGGGCATTCGCGATCCCGGTCGTGCTGGAGACGATGGCATCGCTGAACTACCTGAATCCCGGCATTCCGGCTCTGCCGCTGAAGCCGTCGACCCTGCCGAACATCGGAGCCTTCTTTACCCAGCCCCCGCTCAACGCCATCGGCTACCTGCCACTCGCGTTCTACCCGCTCGTGATCGGGCTTGTTTACTTCCTGCCCGTCGAGGTTTCGCTGTCCTCATGGCTGTTTTTCCTGCTGACCAAATTTGAGGATGTCGCCGTGGTCGCGATGGGCCTGAAGGCGCCGGGAACCCCTCCCGCGCTTGCCCGGATGCCCTACCACGGGGAGCAAGGCGCGGGCGCTTTCCTCGCTCTGGCCCTCTTCGGATTCTGGAGCTACCGAAAGTATCTCTCCCAGGTACTGGGAAAGGCGCTGGGCGAAAAAGAGTTCGCGCATATCTCCGACGAAAATGAGCCCATCCCCTACCGTCTGGCGGTGCTGGGTTTCGTGATAGGGTTCCTTCTGCTCTCCGCCTTCGGCTGGGTGGGGGGCATGGTATGGTGGCTGCCGCCCGCCTTCTTCGCCCTCTACTTCCTGTTCGCCGTCACCTTCACCCGTGCCCGTGCCGAAGCGGGTCTGCCCTGGGGGTATGGACCGGGAATCAACCCTCATGGCCTGCTGACCGAGGTGGCGGGTAAGACGCAGTACGATCTCCCGTCGCTGACGATGCTGACCCTGTTCCAGTGGTTCGATATGGATTATCGGGCGATGGCGATGCCGCATCAGCTTGAGGCGATGAAGATGGGCAGTGCGGCTAACAGCCCTGCCCGGCTTAATAACCGCCACATCTATCTGGTGATCCTGTGGGCCACATTGATCGGGGTAATCTCATCCTGGTGGGCGCTGCTGTCGATCTACTACCAGTATGGCGCGGCGACCGGGAACGTCAATAGCTGGCGCACCAGCATGGGTTCCACAGGGTTTAATCTGCTATCAGACTGGATCAAAAACCCGACGGTCTTCGAGATCAACCGGCTATATGGCGTGTTCACCGGAATGGGCGTTACGGGTTTTCTGATGGTGGCAAGAACCCGCTTTACCTCCTGGCCCCTCCATCCCATCGGCTACGTTCTTGCCGAAACCAGCACCATGGTCTGGCTCTGGTGCCCGACACTGATCGGCTGGCTGCTCAAGATGCTGACACTGCGCTACGGCGGTATGAGCCTCTACAAAAAGATGATCCCCTTCGCCCTCGGCCTGATCCTGGGCGACTACATCATCTCATCCCTCTGGGCGCTGATCGGTCTGTATCTGCAGATACCGACGTATCGCGCGTTCCCTATCTAGCCTATTCCGCAAACAAATCTTGCGCCTTCTTACCCTTCGGCAGGGCGAGGGGACGCAGTTCTTCGGGATGGTGCTTCAGATAGCTGAGGAGGTGCCGACGTCGTTCGTTGCCGCGTTCACCGTTACTGCCTTCGCCCAGGCGAAGGACATTCTCGAAGAGCGAGGGATCAATCGCCTCGACACGGTCATAGATCGCCTTCCACCGCCGTTTGATGGTATTGGGAGAGAGGCAGAGCACTGAAGAGAGCTCGGCATCCGTCGCGCTTGCCAGCGCCCACAGCAGCAGTTCCTGTTCGGCGGGGCGGAAGTAAAATTGTGGATGTGTGTACTTGAAGACGATACCGGCAACCGTACCAACTCCCAGATGCCCTTCTTCGCGGTTTACCCCCCAGAGCTGCGGTTCAGGTTCATCCTTCGGCGAGGGTTTGCCTGTTGACCTGCTCGCGTAAAAGGGCGCGTATTCGGAGCGTAGATGATAACCGGCTCCTCGCCCCCAGGCGAA
>JAZKEA010000290.1:0-6900 GCA_040387315.1 Armatimonadota bacterium
AAGCAGGAACACCCGCTTGTTTCCGTCGTCATGCTGACCACCTACGATAACCCGACCTATATGGCTCGCGCCGTCGCGGGAGGCGCTGCCGGGTATCTGCTGAAGGGGGTGGAACGGGAGGAGATGCTCGCCGCCCTGCGTCAGGTCGCCTGCGGAGAGATGCTCCTGACCGCCGACGATCTGACCCGGTCCCTGCGGGGAATCAGCCCGAGCGCTCCGGGAATGGCGGACCTGATCGAACCACTCACGGACCGGGAGATGGAAGTCCTGCGGCTTGTCGCGACCGGACTGAATAACCGCAGCATCGCAGCGATCCTGTTTATCGCTGAAAGCACGGTCAAAACGCACGTCGAGCATATTATCGGCAAGCTCGGCGTCTCCGACCGGGTCCAGGCGGCTGTTTGGGCCGCGCGTCAGGGAATCGTGGTTCCCGGCCCGCTTCCCTAACGCCCACGTCCCTCCTACAATCCGCCGTTTCGCGGACGTTCTGCCTCTTTCTTCCCTTTAGAATGGATGAAAAGAAGGCTCTCTTTCTTCCCTGAATGTCGGGGTGAGAGCGCCGGAAAGGAAGAGGACCACGAATGAGCGTTCTGCCAGGGGGCCGTGTCGTGTGCTGCGATGGTGACCAGTGCGGTGCGACCGCGCCGCTGCCCGTCGCGCTTCGCCTCCTGCTTGCCGGTTCGCCCCAGGCGGCGGAACCGGCAAGTATTGCGGGCTGGCTTTTCGCCGGTTCGCCAAACAATGCGATGCACTTCTGCCCGCGCTGCCTTTCCCGCTACCTGCCGCAGGCGCTGGACGGCAGGCTCCGCCTCGGCGCGGAGACTCTTCCCGCCGAGATCGGGGACGCACGATGATACGTACCGCGTCCGCCGACGACCGTCCCCCGAAACCGCGCCCTCTTCACCGGAACAGAGTTTTCCCTTTACCGAAATAGCTGCCTTTCCTGCCAGGAGGATGGCACACCCGCGCTTTATGTCCGAATAGAGCGACCGGAACCACTGTACCGGCAGACAGCATCTCCCCGTAATTCGCTTCGAGCGAAGGAAAGATAGACAATTATGCAGACGTCTCGCGTCGCGGAATGGGTACAGTTTTGCGAGCACTGGTGCGAACCCGATTGGATTCATTGGTGCGATGGCTCCGCCCAGGACCTCTTACGACTGACGAATCTGCGGGATATGAGCCCTCCCACGGTACCGAAAGGCGCAGGGAAGTGCGTCACCGTGGATGAGGCCATGACCCAAATTGCCCGTCACTGTCAGGGACTTCTTCGGGGCCGGATCCTGTTCGTGGTCCCGTACCTCCGGGCTGGCGACGAGGCAGGCATCATGTTGACGGACAGCGCCGCCGTGGCGACGGCGTTCTACCGCACGGCGGACATCGGCGCACCAGCGTTGGCTTTTCTCGAAACGGGCCACGAATTTACCGCCCAACTGCTGCTTACCGGCAGCGAAAACAGCAGAGACGACGGTGTTATCGGTGAGCAGGACATACGCTGCCATCTCTCCGGACCGGCAGTCATAGATACCGCCTGCCGCACCAACAGGCGACCCCGACAGAATCTGCCGGTGAATGCCGCGCCCGACGCCCCGGCTTCCGCGGGAAAATCGTCCTGCGTCACATGCGGGCGGGTCTGTCCGAACCGCGCCCGTGCGCTTGCGAAATCGAGTGGAATCCGCCATTTCGCGGATGGCTCACCGTCGATGCCCTAATACAATGAGGGCAGATTCAACACCGAGGCGGCCTGCTTCGGAACCGCGCACTGAAAGAAGGATCCCTGATGTACCGCCATTTACTCGTCCCCGTCGACTGCACCGAAAACTCCCGTCATCTCGCCCATCGCGTGGCACGCTTTGCCGCCCCTCTGATTCCCTGCAAGGTGACTCTGGCAGCCGCGATCACGCCTACCGAAGACAGTGAGCTGAGAGGCAAGCGGACCCGCCACGCCAACGATGCGCTCCGATCCCTGAAACAGCTTCTGCTTCAGGAGGGGATCTGGTCCCACAGCCGTGTCGTCGAGGGAAACGACCATGCCGCCGCGCTCGTGAGGGAGGCTCTCAATGAGTCGGAGCTCTACGATCTGATCGTCCTGGGCACCTATCAGACGCTCCCCGAGGATTACGATGCGCCGTGTAAAGGCAGCTTCGCCGACCAGATTTGCCGCCGAACTCACCTGCCGGTGCTTGTTCTGCCCGATATGTATGAAGGCTGACGCCGCCCCGCGCGGAGAACCGACGAAGGGAATCGCATGAGCACAAGGATCGACCCCGAGGCGGTCAGCCGCCGTGAAAACCCGATCGCCACACTGCAGTGCTCCGTAGGAGACCTTCGCCTTCACCTGCCGGAAGTGGTCTCCCTCTGGGAGTCATCCGTCGCGGCGGCGGTGCGGCCGGGAAAGGCGCTCGGAAGCCGTGAGCGGCACTTGATCGCGTTCGCTATCGCCGTCATCCGGCAGTCAGACGACAGCGTCAAGGAGCGTATGGCGGACGCCCTGGCGGCGGGAGTGCTTCCGGGAGAGATCGTGGAATGTGTGGGCGTCACGGCGCTTCTGGGCGGTGATTCCGCCGTAACCTATGCCGCTCGTGTGCTGTCCTTTCTGGAAACCGCCAGCGTTTCGGAACAGCTGACGCTGGCGTGCCTGCACCATGCCGCCGCACCGCACGGCACGGGCGTGGACCAGGGCGGAAAACCATGAGAATCCTCTACGCGACGGACGGTTCGGAGGGGGCGCTGTGCGCCGGGCGCTTCCTCGCCGGGCTCCCGCATCGGCGGGATATCCATGTCCACATCATGACGGCGCTGGCGCACAAGAGCTCGCTTACTGATGCCGCGAGGGAGATCAAAAAAGGCGATGCGATCCTCGCCGCCGCCCGGAACATCCTGGGCGGATTTCCCGGTCACATCACCACGGCGACCGCACGGGCGGACTCTACGGGCGAGATCGTGGATGAGATCCTTTTCGCGACGGCGTATATCAACGCCGATTTGATCGTGCTGGGCGCGAATGGTCACTCCGGGATCGCCCGACTCCTGCTGGGCAGTGTCGCTCTGGGCGTGGCGCGGAACGCCGACCGCCCGGTTCTTCTGGCGCGGCGTTCGGACCGCCCGCTTCGCGAGGTCATTGTGGGCGTCGATGGGTCAGAAAGCGCCCGAGCCGCGGCCTGGTGGATTGCAAAGTCACTACCCCTGCCGGATCGCTGCGCACTCCATCTCGTGCGATCCGTCGTGCCGCCTGTCTCGGTCTGGCAGTGCGGTCCGTCCGGTTCGGGTCTGACGGAACTGGAGACCGAGGGCGCTCTGGAGGATGCGATTCACGACGGTATCATCACGACCGGCTCCTATCTGGACGGTCTCGCCGGGGCTCTCGCGGACTCGATGGAACGCCCGGTCAGCACGGAGGTGGCGGCGGGAAATGCGGCAAACGAGCTGATGTGCATCGCACGGGAACGTAAAGCTGGCCTGATCGTCGTGGGTTCCCAGGAAATGACCGGGATGCAGCGGTTCCTGCTGGGCAGTGTCTCCGAAACGGTTCTGCGCCACGCGCCGTGTTCGGTCCTGGTGGCGCGTAGGCCCCCGGAGGGCGCTGGTGCCCCTGCCGGAAGCAGATGAAAAAAGGACCGCTATTATGCACATTATTTATGCGACCGACGGCTCGGAGTCCGCGCGGGAAGGACATGTCCTTCTTGCCTCCCTGCCACTGTGCCCGGAAAGCCGTATTACCGTTCTCAGCGTTGCCGCGCGGGAAGAAGGAGCGGCTGAGGAGCTTCGGTATTCGGAGGAGGTGGCCCGGGAAGTCACCAGCGAAACCGGGGCAAAGGCAGTCGCACGGGTCCGCTGGGGCAGCCCGGCGGAGGAGATTTTGAAGGAGTCCGAGGAATCCGGGGCCGACCTGATCGTCGTGGGGGCGCGGGGCCAGTCAAATCTCGCCCGTCTGCTTCTCGGGAGCGTTTCGAGCCGGGTGGCCCGGCATGCTCCCTGCTCCGTCCTGATCGCGCGGCCTCTGCCCGCGAAGAAAATAGCGACCGTCCTCATCGGCGTCGATGGCTCCCCGGCGGCCCATCAGGGTCTGTGCGTCCTCGCATCGATTCCCCTCGACCGGGACTGCCACATGAGCCTTGTCTCGGTGACTATGCCCACGGTCGCCACGGCGGAGGCCGTGCATCCTCTGCTCGTGCCGCACCTTGCCGATGAGGTCCGTGCCCTGGCGCAGCAGGCGCGGGTGGACCTTGCGGCCTGCCTTGCCCGGTCGAGACAGTTCCTGCAGGCACACGGTTTTCGCCGGATTACCACCAGGATACGCGCCGGAGATCCCGCCTCCGAGATCGTCGACGCCGCCGCCGAGGCTCAGGCGGATCTCCTCGTGGTCGGTGCGCGGGGGATATCCGCGCTGGATCGATTTCTGCTTGGCAGCGTCTCCGACCGTGTCCTCCGCCACGCCCACTGCTCCGTTCTCTGCGTTCGTCCCCGCTAAATCTTCCGGCAGACGAAAGAGACAGATGAGGAAAATCGCTCTGATGCGCGGTGTGGCGGCAGGGCCACTTCCTCGATTACAAAACGCTCGGGGGAATGTTCGTTCCGCAGCCGGGCAGTGTGGAGTGGCTGCTTCCGGACGGCCCCTGCGAATACTGGAGGGGGCGCATCACGGAAATCGAGTTCAAAGAAGGGGACGATTATGAATCGAATTGTACTGGGGGTGGACCGGGAAGGGCATTACGAACCGGCGCTCCGTCTGCTGTCCCGCCTGCGCCCCGAGAGCGCTGCGGTTGATGTGCTTCATGTCGCGGAGATTCCGCTGCTCTTCAGTGATATGACGGTGCCGAGTGCGATGGAGCTCATGGCCGACGCGATGAAGGAGGAGCAGCAGTGCGGGCATCAGCTCTGCGAAGCGGCAGCGGAACGGCTGAGTCGGGCCGGGCTCGCGGCCCGCGTACCCCCGGTTACGGGCGGCTATCCGTCCGCTGAGATCATGGCGTATGCCGACAGGACAGAGGCGCGTCTGATCGCGGTCGGGGCGACCCGGAAGGGTGTGCTGCGCACCCTGTTCCTGGGAAGCGTCGGTCGCGCACTCGTCATCGGGGCGCACCAGAGCATTCTCATCGGAAAAGGCGCGGTCGCTGAGACCGGTCCTCTGCGAGCGGTCTTCGCGACGGACCATTCCGCGTACGCGGAGCGCAGTCTTCAGGAGCTCCTGGCGCTCGCTCCGAAGGGAATCTCCCACCTGACCGTCGCGACCTGTTACCCGAAAGACTTTCTGCCCGCGATCCGCCCGTTTCTTCCGGAGTTCGTGGTCGATCCGGCGGAATGGATCGGCGCGTACCTGACCCAGCGGAACGAGAAGGTGGTGTCGGCGCTGGCGCCGCTTGGATGTACCGTGGATGCACGGATACTGGAGGAGGCCCCCGGCAGCGGCCTCCCGCGGATCATGAAGGAGACCGGCGCGGATCTTCTGATACTGGGGGCGCAGGGGCACGGATTTCTCGAACGGCTGAAGCTGGGATCGACGGCCTTTCATCAGGTGGTAAGCGAGCCGTACTCTGTCCTGGTGCTGCGGTTCGCACCCGCCGCGTGACTGCGCGGCCCTCGACACGCTGCCGGACGATATCGGCACGGGCGACCCGAGACGAAGAAAGGGATACCTGAAATGGAAACGATGCGAGCGGCCGTATTTCACGGCGTCAACAAGATCGGTATGGAAGAGGTGCCCCGGCCCACGGCGGGCTTTGGCGAGGCGGTCATTCGAATAACGCTGACAACGATCTGCGGGACCGATCTACATATCCTGCGCGGTGAATATCCGGTGCGGGCGGGTCTGGTAATCGGGCACGAACCGGTCGGCGTCATCACGGAGCTGGGGCTCGGGGTCACCGGTTACAACGTCGGGGATCGGGTGCTGGTCGGGGCGATAACCCCGTGCGGACAGTGCCGGGCGTGCCTTTCCGCCCACGCATCGCAGTGCGGTCATGGGGACGACACCGAGGCTATGGGCGGCTGGCGCTTCGGCAATACTATCGATGGCGCGCAGGCGGAGTATCTGCGGGTTCCCCATGCCCAGGCGAACCTGGCGAAAATCCCGGACGGTGTTTCCGATGAACAGGTGGTTCTGCTTGCCGATATCGCCTCGACGGGTTTCTCCGGGGCGGAGTCCGGCGGGGTCCGCATCGGAGACAGCGTTGCGGTCTTTGCGCAGGGGCCCATCGGACTGTGCGCGACGGCGGGGGCGCGTCTGATGGGCGCTTCGCTCGTGATCGGCGTGGACGGCGATGACAGCCGACTTGCGGCGGCGAAGCGAATGGGCGCGGATGTGGTGCTCGACTATCGGAATCAGGACGTGGTCGCCGAGATACGGAAGCTGACGGGCGGCGGTGTGGATGTCGCTATCGAGGCGCTGGGGACCCAGGAGACGTTCGAGAACAGTCTGCGCAGCCTCCGTCCCGGTGGCACGCTTTCCAGTCTGGGGGTTTACTCGGGCAAACTCCAGATGCCCTATGACGCGTTCGCGGCGGGTTTGGGGGACCACCGGATCGTGACGACCCTCTGCCCCGGCGGCAAGGAGCGGATGCGCCGCCTCATCGAGGTCGTTCGGAGCGGGCGTGTGGACCTGACGCCGCTGCTGACGCACACCTTTCCGCTGACGCAGATCGAGGAGGCTTACGATCTGTTCGGCAGCCGCCGCGACGGAGTGCTCAAGGTCGCCATCCGCCCCTGATACTGCCGGGCTATGGTAGAAATCGGCGGAAGACCGCACAACCCGCCGATTCGCGGACGGCCTTCCGGGTCGGGGGTGAAAGAATAAAAACGTGCCGAAAAAATACACGCAAAGGATACTGCCCTGAAATGAAGACAACCTTACTGTTTGAGGTGGCCGCCGTCGTTCTCCTTACGGCGCTGCCAGCAGCCGCG
>JAZKEA010000291.1:0-715 GCA_040387315.1 Armatimonadota bacterium
ATTTCGCCGACATCACGGTTCGAGATGCCGAACATGCGCACTGGCGCGTGCAAATGCCGGTCGGAAAAAGTCTGGAATGGGAGGTACAGACCGTGGAGGATCGGCCCGGCGAACTGGTGCGCTGGGAGATGCTCGATGGTGCGTCCCTGCCGGGTGAGGGGGCCCTGAGCCTGAAGCCTGCTCCCGGTGACCGCGGGACGGAGGCGACACTGCGCTTCCACTTCGACCTGCCCGGCGGCGCGGTCGGGAATGGAGTGGCAAAAGTCCTCGGATCAGTCCCCAAAGTGGCCGCCGCCAAGGCGCTCCGGCGCTTCAAGAGCCTGGCCGAGACCGGCGAAATCCCGACGACCCGTCCGCAGCCCGCCGCCCGTGCGGACAAAGATTGAAAGAGATTCCAAGGAGGAAAAGGTTATGCGAGCACTTTGCTGGGAGGGAATCAATGATCTGCGCGTGCAGACCGTCCCCGATCCCGAAATCATCAATCCGCACGACGTCATTCTGCGCGTGACCCTGTCCACGACCTGCGGTTCGGACCTGCACTTCATCGACGGCTACATCCCCACCATGCGGGAAGGCGATGTGATCGGTCACGAGTTTATGGGCGTCGTCGAGGATGTCGGGAAAGACGTCAAGAAGGTCAAAAAGGGCGACCGGGTCGTCGTTCCGTCGTTTATCGTCTGCGGGGAGTGCTGGTACTGCCATAACCAGCTGTATT
>JAZKEA010000291.1:725-2436 GCA_040387315.1 Armatimonadota bacterium
TGACGTCATGGAGGCAGTCATTGGCGCGCTTTACCTTGATCACGGCCTACCCAGCACCCGCGAGCTTATAGAACGGCTCTGGGGGCCACTTCTCGAAACCGCAAATGGCGCCCCTAAACATCCCAAATCCGAGCTTCAGGAGCCGATGCTCGGCTATCCCACGGCGGGAATCTACGGCTACACCCATGCCTTCGGCGGTTATGCCGGATCGCATGCCCAGTATGTGCGCGTTCCCCATGCCGACAACGACTGCTTCCATGTCCCGGAGGGGGTGCCGGACGAGCAGGCGCTGTTTCTGTCCGATGCCGCGCCGACCGGGTATATGGGAGCGGATTTCTGCGAGATCAAGCCCGGTGATGTGGTTGCCGTCTGGGGATGCGGCGGTGTCGGCCTCATGGCCCAGAAAAGCGCCTTTCTGATGGGAGCCGAGCGGGTGATCGCGATTGATCGCTTCCCCGAACGCCTGGCGCTGGCACGTGAGAAAGTCGGGTCCGAGACCATCGACTACACCGCGGTTGACAGTGTGCTTGAGGTACTGAAGGAGATGACGGGCGGGCGCGGTCCCGATGCCTGCATCGACGCCGTCGGTATGGAGGCGCACGGCACCGGACTGGATTATGTCTATGACCGGGTGAAGCAGGAGCTGCGGATGCACTCGGATCGCGGCGAGGCGCTCCGGCAGGCGATCATGGCCTGCCGCAAGGGGGGCGTTCTTTCGATCCTGGGTGTTTACGGACTCATGGATAAGTTTCCTATCGGTGTCATTATGAACAAGGGCTTGACGGTCCGTACCGCCCAGCAGCATGGACAGAAGTATCTGCCGCGTCTGCTGGAGCACGCCGCGAAAGGCGAGCTGGACCCCTCCTTCCTGGCAACGCATCGGTTCCCGCTCGAAGACTCGCCACGGGCGTATAAGATGTTCCGGGAAAAGACGGATGGGTGCGTCCGCGCCGTCTTCAGTCCCTAGCGCAGAGGACAGAGAGGAGAAAATCATGGCAAATCAATCTCTCGATGGCCTTCGGGTTGCCATCCTGGCTATGGATGGATTCGAGCAGGTCGAGCTGACACAGCCACGGAAGGCGCTGCGCGGTGCCGGGGCACATACCGAGGTGATCTCGCTGCGACCGGGCAAAATCCAGGGTATCAACCTGCTCTGGCCGGGCAAAAAGGAGAAGGTGGACCGGCTGATCTTCGATTCCAGCCCCGCGGACTACGACGCGCTGCTGATACCGGGCGGCTTCATCAACCCGGACTTCCTGCGGCAGAGCGAACATATCCTGAACTTCGTGCGTGAGTTCGACCGGATGGGCAAGCCGATTGCCACCCTCTGTCACGGCCCCTGGGTGCTGGTGTCGGCGGGGCTGGCGCGGGGCCGACGGCTGGCATCGTGGTCAGGAATCAAGGACGACATCACGAACGCGGGCGGGGTCTACGTGGACCAGTCGGTGGTCAAGGATGGCAACTGGCTATCGAGCCGCGACCCGCACGACCTGGTGCCGTTCTGCGAGGAGATCATCGCCCACTTCAGTCCGGCGATGACGGCACGCGAGCATGTCCACGCCTACCCGGTAAGTAAGAGCATGGCACTCAAGGCAGTCGAGGTTGGCGTCGGGGCGCTGGCGCTGGCCGTTATCGCCGGCAGTGTCCTGAGCGGGCGACAGGGAACGTCGCCCAGGACGAACTCGCCTCCTTAAAGGGCTCCGTCGTCCGT
>JAZKEA010000291.1:2446-3971 GCA_040387315.1 Armatimonadota bacterium
ACGGGGTACGCATCATCGAGTAGTAGCTCCTGTCGGGAAGCCGGGGAAAGGTCGCCCCGAACTGCCGGTCGAACAGGAGACGGAACGTGTTAACCGCGCTGATGTCGTCGCCGAAGAGCGTTTGGGCACTCTTCGCGCCGTCGGGCAGGTGCACGGCGAACAGGTTACCGAAGCACTCCCGGACATCCGATTTCGGCAGGCTCTGGTAGTCCAGAAACATGCGCGGACCGTGGTCGCCCATCACTACAATGATGGGCGGAACCTTGGACTTTTTGCGGACGACCGAGATCGCCTCCAGAGTCCGGCGGTTGACGTGCTGGATCTGACCGACATACCCCTTTCGGTAGTGATCAGGCGTATCGCCACTCATAAAATCGGAGGCGTCCGCCAGGCTGTAGGGGCGCTGATCGGGTGCCGTCGGCGTCCCGTCGCTGCCGAAGACGAACGGCGGATGCGGCGCAAGCAGATGCACAAACACGAATTTGCGAGCGGGCTGGGTGGTCGGAATCGATTCCAGCTGCCGCCAGGCCGCGTTCAGCGCGTCCCGGTGATCGTCGTACAGCGACCGATTGACACGGGGCAGAACGCTGAGCGGTGTGCTGTTGATCAAAAGCCCCTCGTACGGGGTCAAAAGATCGGAGGCGGGTTTGGTGTCGTTCTCGTAGAGGATATCGGCGCTGGCGGCGCGGGTCATCCCGAAACCGGTCGCAATCGCGAGATAGCGGTACCCCCGCGCCTTCAGAAACGCGGAGGCGGGGCTCCGGTCCACCCGGTCCGTCAGGGGCGCGGTGTCCCGAGAGTTTGGCGGCAGCTGCCTGCCCAGGTCGTCGCTGTAGCGCATTCCCAGGGCGGCGGCGAGGCACAGAACCGTCTGATTGTAGTTGGCGCGGCTTTTGTTTGCGACAAAGAACCCCTGTTCCTCCAGGCCACGCACAAACGGGCCGTTGTCGAAACCGTAGTACGATTTCAGAACGTCCTTTCGCCCGTAGCCGTCGAGGACGATGAAGTAGATATCCGGGGCGGCGGTGGTCGGCGCTTCGCCCGTCAGCCGGGGAATCAGCTTCGGACGTGGGGCCGGTTCCGCAATCGCCGTGTCGCTGTGCTCCATTCCCGGTTCGTCCGACTCCGTCACGGGCGGGGGAGCGGCGGAGGCGTGGGGACGCAGGGCGTCGGTCGCCAGCGGCAGCAGAGCCAGCGCCACCAGAGCCGCACTCATGGGGTTCAGAACCCGGTTCGCCGGACGCAGATCGCGCCGGGTCCGCAGGATAAACAGGATGAGAGCCACTACGGGCACTGCCCAGAGAGGAAAGAGATACCGGATTTGGGGAATGGTGCTCATGTATGGCGTAAAGAAAATCCCGATTCCCACTATCAGGGGCTTCAGCAGCATCATGTGCGCGAACGAGAAGAACGAGAACGTCAGCGCGGACGTTAGCACGGCGCTGCGCGCGGTGTCGCGCCTCAGCAGAACCCAGAGCAGGAACCAGAGCGCCCCGACGGTGGGAAGGACGATCAGGAGCGGGCG
>JAZKEA010000292.1:0-6939 GCA_040387315.1 Armatimonadota bacterium
GGCAGGTAAAAACGATACGGAGACGGGGCTCACCGGCAGCAGCCGCCTTGCTCTCGATGAGACGCTGTATCAAATTCGCGGGGCGAAGCAGGTGCTCCCATCGTATTTGTCCTCCACCTTGAGCGGGGCGAACAAAATTGTACTTGCCGCGCCGGGATATAACCCGTCTTCCTCGACGTTTTATCTGGATGGTGTCACGGATTATATAATTATCTGGCATGAGTCCGGGAAATTGCTGCAGACACTGGTGCCGGGAACTGGATCGGTACGCCCACAGCGGACAAAATACGTGCTGGCCAGCAACGTGAAGTCTTGTGCCTTCTCCTACCGTGTTCGAGATTACTTTACCAGCGGCTCAAAAAATAACGCAACGTTCGTGCTGAACGGTTATCCCTCTTCCGCATCAACGCCGCTGCTCTATGTAAACGGGGTGCTGAAAGACTTTAGCTTTAGCTCCAGTACGCGCACGGCGACGGTTTCGCTTAGCGAGAAAAGTAACGACCTTCAGTTTGTCTACGATATCGATCCGACGAATGTCACAAACGCCGTTGTCTCAATGCCCGTGGTAGGGGAAGTCGGCGTCACCCTGCAGATGGAAGCGAAAGACAACCGTCAGGTTACCCGGAATATGACGCTGCACGGTGCGGCGCGGCTGCGCAATCTTCGGAAGTAGAGTTTAACCATGACAAAGGAGACAGGTCGTTGATTACAGCCTCGGAGCCGATAATGGGGTCGCGAAGACGGCGTATCTCTTCCGGTTTTGTGACCATGACGGTGCTGCTCATCGCCGTCTTCGCTTTTGTGGGCGCTATTACTCTCCTGGGTGTATCGCAGTCGCAAGTCCGCGCGTCAACCCGCAGCCAGGACCGCATGATGGGGCTGGTCCTTGCAGAGGCGGGTATTGACGATGCCGTAACCCAGTTCACGTCCAACCCCGACTTCACCGGAAATTCGGGCACCTTGTACGAAGACCCTGGAACCAAGACGAAAGTCTTCGGGACCTACCAGACGACTGTAACAACCATCGACGACCTGAAGCGTAAGATCACCTCGACCGGAACCAATCCGAACGGCACATCAAGTCAAGCCATCGCGATAATTACGATTGATACGCGAGCGCTGGGCAGCGCGGCAATCATGGCTAATGGACCAATCGATGTGAGTGGCACCATGTATGTCAACTCCACGCCGACACTCGACCTTCATATATCCCACGTCTACGCTAACGGAAATGTCGCGATGGGCGGATCAAGCTTTGTCGATGGGTATCTGGCAGCCGCTGGTACCGTTGTGGGGACGGCCTACTATCCCTCCGAGAGCGGCGTTCCCCCGTATCCCTACCCGAGCGCTGCCACAACGAACAAATGGCGCACGGAGTGGATTGCGGCCGCGCAGGCTGGCGGTACCATCAATAATAATGTTAAAACCAGCACGACTATCACTGCCCCGAAGTATATAAACGGTGATATTACCCTGAACAACTCCGAGGCTGTCGTGCTGACCGGTCCCGGCGTCATTTATGTCAATGGTAACGTCAACCTGACTGCCCAGGCCAGGCTGACAAACGGAGCCACGCTCGTGGTCAGCGGAACGGTCACGCAAGGGGGGCAGGCGGTCTACACAATGACGGCGGGAACCCTTCCCACCCCGACTATGGTGGTCTACGGCACGGGTTACAGTGCCACGTCTGATGTGATACAGCTGGCAGGAGGCTCGGTCGGCAACCAGCAAGGCATCGTCTACGCGGTGAACGGCAGTATCAAGGTTGCCGGTGGATCGACGTTCGTTGGCGCTCTTGTCGCCGGGGGCGCCGGTTCGCACGTCAGCGCGAATGGCGGCTATACCCACCTCTTCCCCGAAAATATGGCCTCGTCCGTGGTTTTTCCGACGGCTGCGTCTGTTACCGGCATAACCGAACTGTAAACCTGTTTCCCGCCTGAAACCTCGCAAAAGCAAAAAGCGCTCCGGTCTTCGGAGCGCTTTTCATGTTTTCTGTAAGCACAACCGTAGAGTTTTTTTATGGAACCTCTGATACGGAAGTCGTGCCTGTCTCGCGTAAAGCGTTACGCAGGCGCTTCAAATCCAGAGGGCTGAGACGCGTCTTTCCCCCTTGCTGACGGGCTTCGTTCTCCAGTCGGCTGATAACATCCAGGGCAACCATTCGCCTGCCCTGGCGAAGACCGGACTCGATCGACGGCGAAATTCTCGGCGCATTTTTGTCAAGGAGGACCGGATCAACCGTGATCGTCGTGGGTGACGCTGTCGCTATCTGCCGATGATTCATCTCACGCATAGCCTCATTTATCTGTGGCGCGAGATGAGGCGACAGGGGGGCTGCGATCATCAGCAGCGAAACCGGGAGGATGCCGAAAAGAAGAAAGCGGCGATGGGAGTTGATTTCAGGTGTCATATCGTTCAGGGTCACACGGCTTAATTGAGATTATTCTTAACAGAAGTATTGCATTTCGAGAACGCTCTCGGACTCTGTTGTAACTGTACGTCTTCTCGCTGGTGTTTGTGACTTCCTTAAATCAGATTCGCCAGCCGGAAAAAAGTTGCAGTCAAATAGGTTTCTAAGTAGTTAACGAATCGCTGGCTGCAAACCGCCAGTTTTACTAGGGACGGTCCCCACATTATCTCCTCGCTCATTACTCTTGATAAACGCTACACCCGGAATCACCCACACAAAAAAACGCCCCGAAAGCTTCTATAGCCTTCGGGGCGCTTTGTTATCTACTTCACTTTTACTTTACCGAATCCGCGATTCGCTTCAGCTCATCATCGGGCAGGCTTCCGAGGAGCGCAAAGTTCAGTTTTGTCTCTTTGTCGCGCCATAGGTACACGCGCTGACCGCGCGGCAGTGCAAAGAAGCCGCTCTCTCGCTTCTTATCCTCGGTGGTCATAGAGCGCCTCGAAATAGCAAAGCCGTCGGTCTGTACCAGGGTGAGCACGGAGAGGCCGTTATCGAAACGCTGCGAGATGCGCTGCTCAGACCTTTTGCCCCCGCTTTTTCTGGTGATATCAATGCTCCGAAGTCGAAATCCCGTGGGAAGGTAACCGGGGCGGCGCACCGAAACTCCCGATTTGATAGCTGCATCATAGCTGCGGTACGACTGACGGTCTTGTGTGATTAATTTGAAGTCCGCCGGAGGCACCGGACGGGTGAAATCATCCGGCCCGAAGGTCGGGTTCAGATCAACGGAGAGGTAGTAAGTACTTGCCAGCATGCGACCGCCGGGGCCACGAACCTCGTCGCGCAATCGCAGACCTGTCGCACGATCAATCCAGAAGCGTCGCGATACCTGATCCCGACGGGAACCAGGATTAGCCGTGACGCTAACGATATCTGCGGTCCGTCCTGCAACCGTCTCCTCGCCGACTCGCTCCACGGGAGGCTTCTGTTTCAGCAGTCGCTTGATGGCATCGCCGACCTGCCTACGTTTTGCCAGAGAGGGGCCCTCGGTAAGGGTTTTACTGCGCGTGGACAGAAGCCAGGACCGAGAATAATTATCGACGATAATCTCACCCGGCGGCTGAAGCGATTCCCTGCGGATACCACGCTTCGGATCGTGTTTGACGGCCTCTTCGGTCTGTCTGCCTGGCCCGAAGGTGGCTTCGCGAGCGGAGTACGCGCGTGTGCGCTCTGCCTGGATCATTTTCCGCAGCAGCTGAACCGCTTTCGGATCCGAACTGGGGGTTGTGCTCTCGCGGGGAGCGGGGGGCTGTACTGCCTGGCGTTTCGCGATACTGGTCTGCGCCTGGGCGCTGGTCAGCACCGTAGGGACGACGATCAGAAGCGCGGCGGTCACCACCGCGCCAAAGACTAAGGTTCCCGGTCTACGGATCGTGATCTCTTTACTGTCTGGCTGTACTGCTTCACCGACGACGTTAAACATGAGCATATTCTAAAAGCTTTGGAGGCTGTCGGGTGCCGGCACAGAAGACGTACCGCCGTCTGTCTGCAGCGATGTTGGGGTCAGCAGCAAGCCGGAGCCATCTCCCAGGGGGTCCGACGACGCATGCTCGGCCCAAACCTGTTCCATCGTGGAGTCGCCGCTTGTCGCACTGGCTGTCGTAATCGCCGGAGGCGCAGTGGAGGCTTTTGTCGCCGTGACTGCCGTTCGACCGCCAAAGACAATGAAGGCGGCGGGCAGGATAGCCGCAACCGCAAGCCCGGACGTTACCGCCGGCCTGGCATAGGGGGCATCGTACCACCAGTCACGCATCCGGTCGAGCAGCGAGGGACTGCGCGGCTGGAGTACCTGATCCGCGAGCCGCTGTGCCAGTTTCGCCTCGAAGTCCAGCGACGGTCCCGCTTCCGGCAAAGACCGGAGCAGATTTGTGGTAGCGCGCAGCTCGCTCTCGATACGGGAGCAGACGCCGCAGGAAGAAAGATGCAGCTTGAAATTCCAGGCCGTATCACCGTCCAGCGCCCCGTCCACGTACTCGGAAAGACGTGGCTGTATTTTTTTGCAGTCCAACATAGATGTCATCTTCTATCCTCTGCCATAAACCTCTCCGGTCAGAGACCGGATAAAATCAAACCTCAAGATAAGGTCTCAGATGTTCGCGCAATGCCACACGAGCATTGAAAATGCGGGACTTCACCGTCCCGAGTGGTATGCGCTCTGTCTGAGCGATCTCTTCGTAGGCCAGTCCCTCGACATCGTGGAGGACTACGGCGGAGCGCAGCTTGGGCGGCAGCTTCTGCAGCGCCGCCTGGATATGCGCCCCAAGTTCTTTACGGCCCAGCAGCGTTTCAGGCTCCTGAGACCAGTCCGGTACGTCGCGTGTTGCTGACTGCCCTTCCTCACCGTCACCTCCGGCGACCGGAGCATCCAGTGAGTGGGAGAGACCACGCTCCTTCTTGCCACGGCGGAAGGCATCCACGCTCAGGTTTCCCGCGATACGAAACAGCCAGGTCGAAAGACTGGCCTCGGCGCGAAACGACCCGATGTTCGTATACATCCGGACGAACACTTCCTGTGTCAGGTCTTCCGCATCCTCGGCATTGCCGGTCATCCGATACAGGTAATTATAGATCTTGCCCTTGTACCGTGACACAATCTCGTTGAATGCGGTAATGTCCGCCTTCTGACACCGTGCCACCAGCGCTGAATCGCTTTGCTGACCCATTCCTCGCGACAAAATCAAACTCCGCTGCAAATACATCCGCTCGGTCTCCGAACACTGCCAAATACTGGTTTTGCGTCGTTATCTGTTTTTATCAGACGCAGTCCGGAGAGAAATGTTCATAAGCGGCGCACTGTTCTGTTTTGCACAGTTTACGGCAAAAATACGATAACGGTTATTCGTGAAAAAACGCACAAAGTTCGGCCTGGAAGTCTGGTACGTATTGCTGCGGTGATATAATCAAGGGCAATGCACGAGGAAAACGCAGCGCTGTTGCGGCTGGAGGGCGTGGGGAAACGCTACGGTCTGCGGCGCGTTTTGCATAAGATTTCTCTTGATGTGATGCCCGGTGAGGTGGTTGTAATCGCCGGGGAAAATGGTTCGGGTAAGAGCACGCTGCTGAAGATTGTCGCCGGTCTGCTGCGTCCTACCCAGGGTGAGGTGGCGATCACGGGCGAGAAGGACGCGGCAAGTCGTCGTTTTCTGGTCGGATATGCGGGGCCGGATTTGCACCTTTATACAGAGCTCACGGCGCACGAAAATCTGGCGTTCTATTACCAGGTACGTACTGGGACTCCCGAAAGTCATGAGCGGAGGGAGCAGCGTCTGGAGGCAGTGGGACTGGGGGGGCGCGGCGATGATCTGCTGGCTACCTACTCGTCCGGGATGCGGCAGCGTATGCGTCTCGCTTTCGCGACAGGGCATAATGTTCCGCTTCTGCTTCTGGATGAGCCTTCGCTGGCGCTGGATGTGAAGGGCGTGGCATTAGTGGGTGATATTATCGCGAGTCAGCGGGAAAGAGGCGGGGCGACGCTCCTCGCTACGAACGATCCACGCGAAGTTGCACTGGGAGACCGCGTCGTTGCGCTGGGTACGTGAGGCTTTAGCGGTATTTGTTCGAGAGTGGCGCGCGGAGTGGCGTACCCGGGTAGCGCTGTCGTCGGTGGGCTTGTTTGCAGTGATCTCGCTTGTGCTGATCGCGCTGTCGCTTCGGGACAAAGAGGGCAATGTCCTGGATACCACAGCGAGGCCCGTTGTGGCGGCGGGGCTGCTGTGGGTGGTGGTGTTCTTTACGGCAGCAACGGGGCTGGGACGCGCCTTTGTAAACGAGGAGGAGCGAGGGACGGCGCTGGCCCTTCGTCTTATGGCGCGAGGAACTGCGGTCTGGACCGGCAAGTTTGCGGCCAATGCAACGCTGCTGCTGCTGCTGACCGGACTGGCGACGCCTATTATGATCGGGGTACTGGAAGTTCCCGTAAATAGTATGAACCTCGCGCTGCTTATTTGCGTACTTTGTCTGGGCTGTCTGGGAATTGCCGCGGTATTCACGATGACAAGCGCACTGGTGGCGCAGGCATCGGTCAAGGGGGGACTGCTGGCGGCTCTGTCTTTTCCTGTTCTGATACCATTACTGCAGGCGGGTGTTCACGGGACCAAGGCGGGTCTTGGCGTGGGCAATCCGGAAGCATTGTTTAGTATGGGCTCCGGTGATGTGCAGGTACTGATTTCCTACCTGGTGATTTCGGTGACATCATCCCTCCTTCTATTTGACTATGTTTGGAACGACTGAACCAATATGGCGATATTTGCCAAATATTTTCTAAGTGTCTGGATAGCTGCCTGCGTCGTGGGTGCGTTTTTGTGGCTCGGCGATGTGCCGAACTTCCCCAACCCGCAGCTTGCGCGAATTGTCGCTCTGCATCTTCCGAATGCGATGGTCGTGATGATCGCCTCCGTTATGGCGGGCGCCTATGGGTGGCGGTATCTGGCGCGGGGGCGAAGCCCGCTGGATGATGCCCGCTCCAA
>JAZKEA010000292.1:6949-18824 GCA_040387315.1 Armatimonadota bacterium
GATGCTGTTCTGCCTGCTGACCACGGTGACCGGGTCCGTATTTGCCAAAGTGCAGTGGGGCGGCTACTGGAACTGGGACCCCAAACAGATCTGCATCTTTGTCTTAATGCTTATCTACGCCGCCTATTTTGTTCTGCGCGCTGGTATTGAGGACCCGGATCGACGCGGGGTTATTTCCTCGGTCTATATTTTGTTCGCCGCGGTGATGACGCCGCTTCTCGGCTACATGGTCCCCAAGTATCTGCCATCGCTCCACCCAACAAATACCCACTTCGACGGGCGTTATCATCTGATAATCTGGTCGATGTCGGCGGGGCTGATCGGTCTCTATTCCTGGCTGTTTAATCTCGCGGTTCGGCAGGAGCGGGCGCAGCTTGCTCTCGAAGAGCTGGCTGCAGAGGGAGATTTATAACGTGAACGCTTCCCTGATGCCACTGCTTAGCGTGGCGCTTCTGATTTGGTTCGGCGTCTTCGCCTTCACGATGTTCGTGGATCGCCGCGTCAGTGCGCTCGAAAAGCGCGTCGAGGATGTCCAGAGACATCTTCGGGAAAGGCAGGCTACCCGATGAAACCCGCCGCCTGGTTTGGATTTCTGATTATCGCCGGGGCTCTCGCGTTCGGCGCGAAGGCCTTCGTCTCTAACCTGACCCCGTATGTGACCTTCGATCAGGCTCGAAGCGCGAAAAGTGAAGTACAGGTTATGGGGAAGCTGGATAAGACCAGTATTCGCAGTACGCCTAAAGAGCTTGCCTTCACCATAGTCGCCGATAATGGTGACCGGATGCCGGTCCGGTTCACGTCCGCCGCCCCGGCGAACTTCGCCATGGCGATTCAGGTGACCGCTATCGGGAAGGTCAACGGCGACACGATGGAAGCAAAGAATTTGCTGGTTAAGTGCCCGACGAAGTACCAGGGCACCGAAACCAAAGAATACGGCACGGGTAAGGCGTAAGCGGCCCTGGCTGCCCGCTCCTGTGAGTGGGAACCGACCGAAGCAAAGTCAACACCATGATCCTCGGATATTTACTTCTCTCACTCGCCCTTGCGGCGACCGTGGCTGCGAACCTGCTCTTTACTCTGGGCCGGGGCGACAACCAGAATCACCTGATCGGCTGGGCTCGCAAGGCGGCTGTGCTCGCGGCGGGCGGAGTCGTCGGCGCGGCGGGCTATCTCGCCTACCTGATCGCCACGCACCAGTTTCAGGTCACCTATGTTGCCGAATACTCCGCACAGCGCTCCTCTGCCTGGTTCCTTCTGGCTGCCTTCTGGGGTGGGCAGGAAGGCTCGCTGCTCCTGTGGGCGTTCTGGACCGCGATCCTGGGAGCCGTTCTGGCCTATCGGTCGGGTGACAAGACCGGGCGCGTCTGGCCGATCTTCGGCATCGTGCAGGTCTTCCTGCTCGGTTTGATCCTGGTCAAATGTCCTTTCGCCCTGGGAACCGGTCCGGTTCCCGCGGACGGTAAGGGACTGAACCCGCTTCTTGAAAACTACTGGATGATCATCCATCCGCCGATCCTCTTCCTGGGTTTTGCCTCCACGCTGTTCTCCTGGGTGTGGGCGATGTACGGCCTGATTTACCGGGACTGGGACGGCTGGAACAAGGGAGCGTTCCCCTGGACCCTTTTCTCCTTTGCCTCTCTTGGTCTTGGACTTTCGCTTGGTGGGTATTGGGCGTATGAGACACTCGGCTGGGGCGGATTCTGGGCATGGGACCCGGTGGAGAACTCGTCTCTGGTTCCGTGGCTGTTCCTGACCGCGCTTCTGCACGGTATCCCGATTCAGCGGGCGAATGGCGGCTTCAAGGTCACAAACCTTTTGATCGCGCCGCTGCCGTTCGCGGCGATGTTCTACGGCACGTTCCTGACTCGCTCCGGTGTCCTTTCCGACTTCTCCGTCCACTCGTTCTCGGCCCTGGGCAAAGACGGTTACTACATTCTGCTCGCGGGTGTACTGGGAACCTTTCTGACACCGATCGGGCTGCTTTTGTGGCGTCTTCGCAGTATCCCGAAACCCGCCGCGTACGAGAAGGTAGTATCGCGTGAGTTCGGTTACTTTATCGGCTCCTCGATTCTGGGCGTGATCGGTCTGATCGTCGCGGTAGGTATGTCCGCGCCGCTGATCACAAAGCTCTGGACCGAAAAGGGGGCTGCGGCTCAGGCACAGTTCTATAACACCGCGAACTACCCTCTGGTGCTGATCCTGACCCTGGGCATGGCGGCGACACCGTATCTCGCGTGGCGTGGCGCGGGCAATTCGTCCGCCTCGCTGAAGCGGCTCTTCCCCGCCTATGCCTGTGCGATCGTTCTGACGCTGGGTATGACCGGGGCGGCGATGTCGCTTGGCGTTCGGAAGCCCTGGATGCTTCTGATGTTCGCGACCTCCGTGTTCGCCGTGTTCGCCAACCTGATCCTGCTGGTACCGCGTCTGCCAAAGCGGGAAGGACGACGGACGGTCGGTGGCTTTGTGGCGCATATCGGCGCGGGAATGGTTCTGATGGGGGTCGCGACACTTGTCGCCTTTACCCAGACCGCGGAGCGTGTTCTGCTCAAGAAGGACGTTCCGACGTCGGCACTCGGCTATACGCTGACCTATACGGGACAGACCTCGCATCCGTTTGACCGTGAGAACAATGCGCTTCGCATCCAGGTCGTCAAGAATGGGCGTATGTGGGAGGCAAACCCCCGGTACTACTTCGCGCCCTGGGACAACAAGGATACGCTGTTTGCGAACCCACCGGCTATCGGACGTTTCAGCTGGGGCGACTTCTATATTGCCTACAGTGGCGGCCCTCTGGGACTTGATCCGACCAACGGTGGTGTCAACCCGAACAACGGCTTCACACTGAAGGCGGAGCAGACGGTTCAGGCGGGCGAGTACACGTTCTCGCTTGTCGGACTCGATCTTGATGACCGGGCAAAGAAGGTACTGGCGGAGCAGCACGACCCCAAGGCGATGGCGGCGCTTCCGGAGATAACCTTTAAGGCGATTGTCGGCGTCACGTATCGGGGCCAGACTGCTATTGCCGAGCCTCAGTTCCGCTTCGACCAGAAGACAGGAGGCCGGTATTCTGTTCCGGTATCCATTCCCGGTGGCTGGGACAAGAAGCCGGTCATGCTGAACTTCGTCCCGCCGACCACGGAAGAGATGAACACACCCGAAGCGTTCGACAAGATTCAGCTGCAGACCCTGAATGCACCGGACCCGACCGAAGCGGTGATGGTGGATGTCAGCACGAAACCACTGGTCTGGCTTGTCTGGCTGGGAACTCTTCTCTACACCCTCGGAGGTTATGTCGCCTACCGCCGCCGTGCCGTGGAAAACGGGACGCTGGATCGCGGCGGAAGTGACAACAGCGGCAGCAGTGCAAAAACGGCTGATGACGTTTCCGCTACTGCCTGACACCACAAATAGGGAGAGGAAGATAGCCCTTCCTCTCCTTCAGAATGAGATACGCGCCTGCACCCGCTGCCAGGATGCAGGCTACATCCCCGAAGCCCGGCCCCTGACTACGGGCGATCCCGATGCCCGCTTTATGGTGATCGGGCAGGCACCGTCGCGGACGGCTCATGTCACCAACACCTTTTATCGTGGGCCTGCCGGAGAAAAGCTTCGCAGCTGGTTTGTTCAGGCGGGCTTCAGCAACGAGGATTTCGGGACACGGGTCTACCTCGCCGCCATCACCAAATGTTTCCCCGGACGCCTGCCTGGCTCATCCAAGGACAGACTGCCGTCAAAGGCCGAACAGGCGCTCTGTCGTCCCTGGCTTGATGAGGAGCTTGCACTGCTTCAGCCTCAGGTGATCGTTTTGTTCGGCGGCCTGGCGATACAGAATTTTCTCTCACGCGAGCCGCTGAATCAGCTGGTAGGTAAAGTTTTCGCCAAAGATGACCGTCTTTATATTCCTCTGCCGCATTCCTCTGGGGCGTCTACATGGCTGAACAGTACCGAAAACCGCGCACTTCTTGCTGCCGGAATCGAGTGTCTGCGCGACGTGCGGGAAAACCTGCTCACCGCTTCCCGCCCAATGCGCTGATACAATGCCCGGTATGAATTCTGTGGATGATACGGTTTTTCGCAAAACGCTCGAACGGGGCGCGGCGGCTATCGGTGTACCTTTGACGGAGGCGCAGCAGGATCAGTGCGTACGCTACACCGCGCTGCTGCTGGAGACAAATCAGCACACCAACCTGACCCGTATAACCGCGCCGGATGAAGTCGCCATTAAGCACTTTGTGGATTCGCTGACGGTTTTTCGCGCGGTGCCGGATCTGATGCCGGGGGCATCGGTCGCGGATATCGGAACCGGGGCGGGCTTTCCGGGCCTGGTGCTGAAAATCGTTCGGCCTGACCTTCATCTGACCCTGCTGGACTCTCTGGGGAAGCGGCTTACCTTTCTACGGGAGGTCGCGGGCGCGCTCGGGCTGACGGAGATTGCATTCATACACGCGCGTGCGGAAGACGGGGGACGTGACCTACAGCACCGGGACCACTACGACCTGGTGACGGCTCGCGCGGTGGCCTCTCTGCCGACCCTCCTGGAGTGGTGTACGCCGCTCTGCGCCGTGCGGGGGCGCTTTGTTGCGATGAAGGCGTCGAGCGCCGGTGAGGAGCTTGCCGCCTCGGAGACAGCGGTTGGCGAACTGGGTCTTCGTCTGGAAAATGACGTGAGCCTGACTCTTCCCGCCATCTCTGAGGGGGAGACCGCTGAGGCCGCTTCCCGGCGTCTGCTCGTCTACCGAAAAAACTTTCCTACCCGTGTCCGTTATCCTCGCCGCACCGCCGAGATTAAAGCAAACCCACTTTAGCACGGTGCGCGGTACCTAACGTTTTACTTTTTGAGCTCCCGGCGTATGATTCCGGCGACCTGTTCCCCCAGGCGGGCTGACCCCTCGTCCGTAAAATGGACATTTGCTGGCTTCTGCAGGCGGCTGCGCTGCAGTTCCTTCCCTAAGGCGTTGAGATCATCAATGGGCACGGCGTGGCGTGCCATGATCTTCCGCGCGACCGCATTGTATTTTTCCTCATCGCCGGAAACACGTGGCGGGGCCAGCTTTCCCTGCGGAATCGGTGTCGTCGATGCCCAGATAAGTCGCGCACCGGTCTTCCACAGACGGCGAACCAGCAGGTCGAGGTTCTTTTCATACTCCGCAAGGGGAACCTGATGCTCGCCGGAGGGGCTTATCTTGACATCGTGCAGGCCCCAGTTGAAGTGAATCACCTCCCACTTCCCTGTTCCCAGCCAGGTGTCCAGATGCAGCAGAGCGCTTCGTGTGTCCAGGGTAAGGCTTCCCTGTGTGGTCCCCGCCACTGTGCCCGGTATGCGGTGGACATTCGCCTGTCCCGAGAGACGCCGCCGTACTTCGGGGGTGTAGCCGAAGCTGATGGAATCGCCGAGCAGCAGAACCCGTGGCAGTTTGGGATCATCCGGTGGCGGCGTATCCTGCGCCGTTGCCAGGGAGAATGGTAAGGTCAACATCATCGTTCCTCGTTATGATTTGCGTTGCGGGTCAGAATTCAGGAGCCGCTGCAGCATTTCCTCCGCGAATGGTGTCAGAGGCAGTGTGACTGTGTCGCGCAGCAATTTCCACTCCGCGCACTGGACATCTTCCTGTGCTTGGCTGACTATTCTCTTTTGCGTCTCACCATCGGCCGAGAGGGAAACGCGATAGATAAAACCCAGATGGTGCAGTTCCTTGTCCGGTTCGCCGTCCGGTGTCCAGAAACGGGTATGGGAGCACGAGGCAATCAGCTGCGGCGTGTCCATCAGCTGGAGCCCGGTCTCTTCCGCCATCTCTCGTTTCAGAGTAATTTCCGGCGATTCGCCGAACTCGATGCGTCCCCCCGGTAAATCCCAGGAACCGATATAGGGACCGCGCGATTTCAGTACCAGAAGCACCTTATCCTGCCATAGAACCAGACCGTACGCGCCAAGATGCGTATGACGCCTTGGTTGGTCTGCTGCCGTCACTCGATGACCACGGTGACGGCTGCTGTCTGCTCCTGCGGGGCGAGGCAGGCGCTTTCACTGCAGGGCTGACATCGAACTGTCAGGGTCAGGTGATAGGAGCCAGGAACGGCATTGGTCGGAACCGCTACCGGCACGACAAACGGAACCTCCCCTTGATACACAGAAAGCGTTTCGCCCATGGGGGAGTGCCAGGAGGTCGCTATGGGATACACGATGGGACCCGCGGCGGCGGGCACATCTGAGGAGAATGTTGCTGTGGTTGGGATCAAATACTCACTGGAGGAGTGCTGTGAGTTGACATGGTAATTCGGGGCAATGCGAAGGTGGAAAATTGCTTCACCCGTCTTTCCGGGCTTGAGCCGCAGGGTGTGCTCTCCCGCTGCGCTGAGAACTACGGGAGGGTGGTCTGCAGGCGCGTGATCCAGCACGCCTGCACTGGCGTCTGCGGCGGGAGAGCTGAAGGCATCGAGAGAGGCGAGAATCAGCGTGTGCATCACCTGGGGCGTCTGTTCCAGCAGACCCTGGTAGGCGGTAAGCATCTCTCTCGCCTTCTCCGCGTACCGCTCACCGTCCCGCTGTTTACCAAGCCGTGCCAGGACCCGAACCGCGACCCCGTTCGCCGATGGCAGCGCGCCGTCGTAAAGATCCTTGGAGGCGGCGACGAGCGCTTCATGCTCCCGCCCCGCGAAGAAGAAGCCGGTGTCTTCGGAATCCCAGAAATGCGTCAGCAGAGCATCCGCCAGGGAGCGCGCCTCGCGGAGCCACCGCTCCTCGCCGGTTGTGTCGTAAAGGTCAAGCAGGCCATCCGCGAGAAAGGCGTGGTCGTCCAGATAGCCTGCCAGACCCGCCTCACCCTGGGCGTAGCGCCGCAGCAGTTGACCACTCGGGCGCAGGGTTGTCAGGCAGAAGTCGGCGGCGCGGCGAGCGGCATCAATATAGCGCTGCTCTTTGAGTGCGTCCCCGGCGACGGCGAGAGCCCCGATCATCAGACCGTTCCACGAGGTGATGACTTTATCGTCTTTGGCGGGAGGCACCCGTCCGTTTCGGGTCTCCAGAAGAGTGGACAGGGATTTCTGCAGGGATGGCTCAAGGCTATCCAGAAGCGGAAGCCGTGTCACTGCCGCGGGACCGACCGCAAGATGGGGAATATTGGTTCCTGTCAGGTGACCGGTCGACTCCTCGCGCCAGTTGCCGCCCGGCAGCAGATTATAGCGTTCGCAAAATGCCTCCCCGTCCTCAGGGCCGAGCCGCTGAATCACTTCGTCCCGGGTCCAGACATAATACTTTCCCTCGTCGCCTTCGCTGTCCGCATCGAGGGCGGCATGAAACCCACCAGCATCATCCTGCAGGTCCCGCAGCACCCAGTCAATAGTCTCTCGGGTAATACGGCCATAGGCAGGACGCCTGGTAATGTGAAACGCCTGAGCATAGACACGCGCGAGCAAGGCATTGTCGTACAGCATCTTCTCGAAATGGGGAAGCAGCCATTTCGCGTCTGTGGAGTAACGATGGAAGCCGCCGCCGACATGGTCATAGATTCCGCCCATCGCCATTTTGTCCAGAGTCGTCAGCCAGAGGGGGACGGCTTCGTCGGTATCCCCACGCTCGATAGCCGCTGACAGAAGGCGGAGGGCATGATGGGGCGGGAATTTCGGCCCGCTCTCGTTGAAGCCGCCGTTATCTTCGTCAAAACGGTTTGTCAGATCACCAACGGCCCGGCGAAGCAGGTGCTCCGGGTCCAGATGGCCTTGATGAGTCGCTACGGGCCGCTGTCGCGCGGCTTTCTGCAGCTCTTCGAGGATGCTGTCGGCAATCTGCTCCACCTCCTCCTTCCGGTTGTGGTAGGCGTCGGCAAGCTGAGTCACTAGGTCCGGGAAGGCGATTCTGCCGCGTCCGGGAGTCGGGGGGAAATAGGTGCCGCCATAGAAGGGGCGACCATCGGGTGTCAGAAAGACGGACATCGGCCATCCGCCATGCCCGGTCATCATCTGCACCGCGGTCATATAAATCTCATCGACATCCGGCCGCTCTTCACGGTCTACCTTGATCGAGACAAAGTGATCGTTCAGGAGCCTGGCGGTGGCCTCGTTCTCGAAGCTTTCGCGCTCCATCACATGGCACCAGTGGCAGGCCGAATAGCCTATGGAGAGGAAGATAGGCTTATTTTCCGTTCGCGCCTGCTCCAGCGCCTCCGTATCCCACGGCTGCCAGTTCACCGGGTTGTGGGCATGCTGAAGAAGATACGGTGACTTCTCGCGGGCAAGTCGATTGGTGAAACGTGGCGGGACGGACGCATGATCGGAGGGCGAAGCAGACATAAGTAAATTCCTTACTGTTTTTATACCCTGCGCTTCTGCCGCACCAACAGCGATAAAGAAATCAGAAGGAATAAACCAATGAACGAAATCTATATCAGCACGGATATCGAAACCGATGGACCGATTCCCGGTCCAAACTCGATGCTGAGCTTTGGCTCCGCCGCCTACTTGGCCGACAAAACGCTTGTCAGCACTTTCAGCGCGAATCTGGAGACCCTCCCCAGCGCCACCGGTGATGCCAAAACAATGGCATGGTGGGCAACCCAGCCTGCTGCCTGGGAGGCGGCACGGTCAGACCTCCAGACGCCGGAAACCGCGCTGCAAAACTACGTAAAATGGGTCAAAAGCCTGCCGGGTAAACCGGTCTTTGTCGCTTATCCGGCCGGGTTTGACTTCCTTTTTGTTTACTGGTATCTGATCCGCTTTACCGGAGAAAGTCCGTTTTCCCACTCGGCGCTGGATATGAAAACGTTCGCCATGGCGCTGATGAAGACAGGCTATCGAGACGCGACCAAACGCAACATGCCGCGCCGCTGGTTTGACAGACTGCCGCACACGCACTGCGCTCTGGACGATGCCATAGAGCAGGGGGCTTTATTTTGCAATATGCTTGCTGAACATCTGGGGGACGCAAAGGAGTAAACCGGTCTACACCGGTTCCGCCCCGACTTCTTGTTTCTCCGGAAAGCGGTGTGCGAGAGCCACCGCGACCGTAAGTCCCAGGATCGCCCCACCAACCACCTGATACGGGTAATGCGCGCCCGAGGTCCAGCGAGCCCAACCGACAATCGCTGCCGCGCTGTACCAGAGGAAGGCAAGCTTAGGCCATCGCTCGGTCAGCAGATAGGCGAGAGCGCACACCGCTGCGGTATGTCCGGAGGGAAAGCCGCCGGAAGTTCCGGAGGGGCGGGGAAAGAGGTGGAACCCGAACCAGGTAACGGATTTGATCAGCCCATAGAGCGCTGTTTCGGTGACCATGACCAGGGTGACTCGCAGAAAGGAAGCCTTGGAGCGTTCCGCGTAAGCGAGATAGAGCAGGCTGATGATGCCAATGGAGAGAAAGAGATTATAAGGGCTGTACGGCTTGTCGCTGATCGCCGATCCGATGTCTTTCCACAAACCCGCCCCGAATTTTGGCGTAAGGAGAGTGACGATCAGACCAATGACGACGACCGCCCAGCCAAGTCCGTGGGGACGACCGGGTGGCAGCAGTCGGGGGCGTGGCGGGGAAGCGGGAGAGTGCAAAAATTTAAGGCCGTGGTAAGAAAAGGCCGCACCCTCAGGTGCGGCCTGCGTCTAAACTGTTCCCCGGTGATCAGTTAGATCGGGAGATGATGGACTTTCGCGGAGCTTTCCGCGCCGGGGCTCCGTCGGTCATACGGCGTCGTCGGAACGGCGCTCGTATCACAATGGATCGATAGTCCAGTCCCGCCGCTGCCAGTGCGCGGTCCCAGGAGGGGAAACGCCGCCGCGCCGCGGTAATCAGCGTGATATTCTCCTGCTCCATGCTCTTGGCATTGAGCGCCTGACCCTGTGCATACAAATCACGGACCTTGCGCAGAATCTCATCGTCGTTCCAGTCGCGGTAACGGCGGATGTCATCGTAGTTCAGGCCAGCCTCTTCAAGGGCGGCCTTCCAGGAGCCAAAATGGTTCTTTTTGGTCGCGGCGGCGGCAAGACTGGGGTCCAGTGTCAATGACACATGCCGCCAGGATAGATCCTTGCCTGCCGCATGCAGTTCCTGAATACGCGCTATGATCCGGTCATTTGTCCATGATTTGTAGCGCCGGATGTCGTCGTAGTTCAAGCCGGCATACTCAACCGCTGTCTGCCATGAGCCCATGTAGCGGGTAGCCGCCCGAAGCAGCGGAAGGTCTTCACGAGCCATCGCTGAGTAAGACAGGTCCAAGCCTGCCTCGTACCGGCGAAGAATTTCGCCGGCTATCGAATCTTGATTCCATTTAGGCACGAGTACGGTTCTCCTTGATTCACTCCTCACCTCGAACCGGCGCGCCTACTGGAAAAAATGAAAAATGATGAATAAAGGCAGGTTTAAGCGCAGCGTGTCTAAGAGGTGAATTTGTTGTAGTGAGCAGTTTGTTCTATGGGTCCGTCCTGACCCGCCATCTGTAATACATACGATTGACAAATGGGGCTGCGACCGCTCTGCCGCAGCGGACAGGTAAATTTTCGCCTTCTTTTTCCTAGACGTTAGTTCTGGGTAAATAGTTGCAGCAATCCGAACTTGTTTGCAACGTGTTTATTATATCAGAACGGCATCGGCGAAAATGCAGGATGTTTTTCTTGTATAGCGATAATAGAAAGAAAAGACAACAATGACGCCCGAAAATAACAGCTTTAATGAAGTTGAGGAAACACGGCCTGAGGAGTCACTGCCCATCAACCGCCCCGAGGACACAACGCTGCGTCAGGAAACTCTCGGTGCGGCTGGCGCTGTCGGCGCGGCAGGGGCCGTGGGGGCAGGATTACCCGGCAGCGGAACGTACGTCGGCGGTGCCACGCTCTTTGGTCTTGCGATGCCTTTCGGACACGGCAAAAACACTGATGGAAGTCTTGCCGAGTCTGCCGAACTGGCACTGTCGGAAGAACCGCGTCTGACACCGAATTCCGCGACCGGAATTCGCATCGAGGCGGCTTTTGGTGTTCTTGAACTCTCCGGCGAGGTGCCCACGGAGGCGGACCGGAAGATTGCCGAGGAGACGGTGGCCCATCTCGCAGGCGTAAGCGCCGTCGAAAATAAACTGCGTGTGACAGGATGATGCCACCGTAAGCGACTTTCACGCCGCTGCGTTGCCCCCTCTGCCGTGGTCAGGTACCATGCAGGCATCACTGAAACCTGCATAGTAGCCACCGTTGCGGACACCTCAACATAGCCCTTACTTGAACCCACTATCCAGGCCGAGTCTCGGGGAAACCGCCCGCGCTTTTCTCCTTATCGGGACTCTGGCGTTCGGAGGGCAGGGGGGACTTTTGTCCCTGCTGAACCGCGACCTTGTGGAGCGGCGTCACTGGATCACGGAAGAGGATATTGCCGAGGCCTTCACGTATGTCCAGCTTCTTCCCGGCGCCGTTGTCGTTCAGGTAGTTGCCTACCTCGGTTTCAAACTGCGGTCATGGACCGGCGCGTTCGTGGCTACCGGCTGTTTTCTTCTGCCCTCAGTGGTCGTAATGCTCGTTCTTGCCGCCGCCTATCAAAGCGTTGCGACAGTCGCCGGGGTGCCTGCCGCTCTCCAGGGGCTCACTTCTGCTGTGGTCGGCCTTATCGCCGTCGCCGCCTGGAAGCAGGGTAAAAAGACGATAACCGATACCCTCGGAATCGGGATCGCAATCTTTGTCTGTGTGGCTTCTGTCTGGCGTCATATAAATCCCGCTGCCTTGGTCGTCGCCGCGGGCCTGCTGGGCGTTCTTCGCGAGTTCCTCAAGTCTCATCGGGGTAAAGACGCGGACCCATCCGCATCGCTCCCGTCGGAAAGTAGGGAAGCGCGTTCATGAACCCTTCGCTTCCATTCAGCGCCTCCGACTTTGCTCTCCTCTGGACACTCTTCTGGCAGTTCGCTGTTATCAGTCT
>JAZKEA010000292.1:18834-21619 GCA_040387315.1 Armatimonadota bacterium
CTCCTTGCCTTTGGCGGGGGACAGGCCGTACTGCCGCTCATCGAGCGTGAAAGCGTGGCCCTGCGTCACTGGTCCACGACACCGGAATTTATCGCGGGTGTCGGATTCGGTTATCTGATCCCTGGTCCCGTAACCACAATGGCAGCGTTTATCGGTTACATGGCAGGAGGTCTGCCTGGCGGGCTTGCCGCCACACTCGGAATGTTCCTCGCGCCGACCATACTCGCGGCGTCCGCGGCGGCGGGAGTCAGCCGACTGGCGCAAAATCGCTGGATAAAAGCGTTCGGAGCCGGTGCGGCTCCCGCTGTCGTCGGTCTGCTCGGGGCGACACTATGGAGTGTATTCCAGCATGCCGTTACATCCTGGCCGCTGGCGCTGATTGCCATATTATCTTTGCTCCTCACGGCGCGAACGGCGATACAGCCGCTGTGGCTCCTGCTCGGCGGGGCGGCGGTCGGGTGGGGTATGTCCCGGATTCCCTAGCTTTGTGAAAGTTCGCACAGGCTTGTACAATAGGAGCGATATGATCCAGGCGACTCCTTCGCCTATTTGTTGGATCGCGGGGAAGGTTCGTCAATGAGAGGGAAAAGCCGTTCAGCAGGGCGGATGGATGCGTCACTTTTACGTCCTCTCCTTTTGCTAGCGGTCACCGTCTTCGTAGATCTGTTGGGGTTTGGAATCGTTATCCCGAACCTGCCTCGTTATATCGAGGTCGCCTCCGGATCAGACGCCCAGGACTCCGCCTTTTTGGGGGGACTGCTCGCAGCCTCGTACTCCTTCACGCAGTTTCTCTTTGCTCCGCTCTGGGGGGCGTACTCGGACCGTGTCGGACGCCGCCCGATTATTCTGCTGTCTCAGGTTGGTCTGGGTGCTTCGTATGTGCTCTTCGGACTCGCGGGGCAGAATCTATGGATGCTTTTTGCCGGACGTCTTCTGGCGGGAGTCCTGTCGTCCGCGTCTATTGGCGTGGCTTTCGCGTATGTCGCGGACGTCACACCACCGGAAAAACGCGCTGCGGGTCTCGGTATCCTTGGTGCGGCATTCGGCCTTGGCTTCACACTGGGCCCCGCTTTCGGCGGCCTGCTTGGATACTACAGCCTTGCCCTTCCCGCGTTTGTGGCGGCAGGGATCGCCTTTCTGAATTTCTTCTCCACTATCTATCGCCTGCCGGAGTCACTGCCGATTGAGGCGCGGGCTCAGGCGCGAGTAAATCCGATACGCTTTCGGCCCGGCGCGGCCTTCTGGGTGCTGCGCAGTCCTATCTGGTATTTGTATCTTCTCACCTTTCTGGTTACTCTGGGCTTCTCGGCGCTGGAGCAGAGCTTCAGCTTTTACCTCGTCGCGGAGAAATCATTTGGCGTCTCGCAGGAGCGCCAGCCGCTGGTCACGGGAGCGATTCTGGGGATCGCCGGTCTGGTGGGAATAATTATTCAGGGAGGGCTCATCGGTCGGCTGGTAGAGCGCTTTGGGGAAGGGGCTGTTGCCCGTGCCGGGATCGCCCTGATGATGCTCGGGTTCGCCGTTTTCACTATCCCGCACACTCTCGTCGGTCTTGTACTTGGGCCGATGCTGCTGCTTTCGGCGGGGCGGTCTCTGACGGCTCCCGCGCTCTCGTCACTCACATCGCGAAAGACAACGCAGGGGCAAGGACTGACCCTGTCAACATCCCAGAGCTTTGACTCGCTCGCCCGCACTATTGGGCCTATCACCGCCGGCTCGCTCTTTAATTACGTTGGCCCCGCCGCACCGTACGGTGCCTCCGCTGTTGTTATGGGCGGAGCCCTTTTGCTGAGCCTGATCATGGGTAGTGCGATGGTTGCCCCTCCTTCCTCTTTGCCGGAGAGCGGCAATGATACGGAAGCCCCTGTCGCCCTCCCTCATCCTGACGAACTGTCGCCCGGAGCGACGATCTGAACCAGAGGCGGTCCCCATGAAAGTCCTCCGAACCCTTCTCGTGCTTGTTGGAATAATTTTCGGCAGTCTGCTGATCTTTCTGACCGCTCCCGGCTGTGCCCGTGTGGCGGAATCAAAGGCGGAACAGGCAGTCAACGACCTCCTTCCTTCCTTCTTAGGCCCTGCGGACAGCTACCGCACACGAGTTCGCGGTAAAAGCGTGGGGGCGGTTATGCGCGGCAGGCTGGATAGCGTTCAGGTCGAGGGGACGAACGTGCGTCTCGATGACGGAATGACCATTGACAAGCTCGGGATGGAGTTCCAGGCAATATCCATTGATACGCAGGCTCGTAAGCTCAGTCATCTTGGCTCCGCGCAGTTTACCGCTCGCATCGGAACGGTCAACTTAAATCGGTATGTGACCGTGAAGCGGCCCACGCTTGCCGGTTTGGTGATCACGCTTGGCGACGGTTCCGCCTCCGTCGAGGCGCGGCCCGCTCTGCTCGCAAGTTACGGATTGCCCGGCCTGAAGGTGCCGGTCGCTGTTGAGGGAAAGCTGGTTCCCACCGGTGACGGCACAAAGCTGGATTTTGTACCGGAGGGAGCGCGGGTATCCGTCCTGCCGATTCCCCGCCCGGTCATCGATTACCTTGCCCGGACGCTGAACCCGGCGGTGGATCTGTCGTCTCTGCCGATACCCGTCCGAATACTTGACGCACAGATCAGACCGGATGGCGTCTATCTGACGGGGGACGCGCCGTCCGAAGACCTGCTTCGGGCTGCCAATAAAGCCGCTGTTCCCTCGCCCGCGCCAAAGCCCTGATCAGTCGGGGGCGTACTGGCTGAAGGCGCTGAACAGCCGGGCCATCCCTTCAGGGGAAACACCGATACC
>JAZKEA010000292.1:21629-31524 GCA_040387315.1 Armatimonadota bacterium
ACGACCGCAAAGAGGATTGCTGAGGGTCGGCGTGTGCTTCGGGGAAGCATAAAGATAAGCAGGACCGTGAGCGTTATATACCACTTATAGTTCGGGTTCTCCGGCCCATAGTAGGTCAGGAGAAACGCCTTAATTTTTTCTAAATCCACGTCACTTGTCCTCTAGGCAGCCGACCAATGTGCTGCTATATAAGCTGAAACACCAGCTCGACCGGATAAAACACCCCACCGAACGGGGATGTCGTCAGGTTCACGCCCCGCTTACCGACATTCTTTTCGAAGAAAACTTTCCACCGTGCTGCCGGAACGATACCGCTTTGCCGCAGGTCCCCGTCGATGGAACCGACAAGTCCCCCTTTGCCGCCACGCGGCGAAAATGAAACCCGCACTCGCCGACCGGCAGGAGCCGCGATCTTGAACGAGTAAAGCATCCCATAGGTCCCGTCCAAATAGCGGTTCATCCCCAGTTCCGGCTGCCCGATTCGAAACGACTGCCGACCCGATAGGACAGACAGATCTATCGCTACCTGCCGCCTGGGCGCTTCCACGGCGATTACCCTCGCGCCCGGAACCGTCCATTTGGCATGCCGGAAGTAGATACGGAGGCGCGTCGCCTGGTCGCACTTCACCGACAGCACACCGGAAACCACGTGCCGATTCTGTATATGGTAGATAAAGCGTCCGCTACCCTGCTTGCCCACGAACGATTTATCCACACCCGAAAGAAACCGGGCCATCGCCTGTCGCCCCGCCAGGGGAGGATCGCGCTGCGGATCGGCAAAACCCTGACGCGCCTCGAATCGGAGCGGCTTCGCCACCGCACCATTCAGCGACACCACGAAATTCCCCGCACTTCCGGTGACATTTTTGAAATGGTAGAAGACGGTATAGGTTTGACCGCCCTCCAGCATCGAGTCCGCATAGACTCCCGTCATCCGCATCTTCTCTGGATTATTGCAGAATAGAAGATGATCTTGACCCCTAGCTTGCTCTGGGAGAAAGAAAAAGCTGGTGATAATGAAAAAAAGCCCTGTGTGGACCAGGGCATTAAGAAAAGAACGGCGGTTAGACATGGACGTTATCGCTTTTATTGGCTTTCCCTGTCGCTTCCTTGATTCACCTTGTTATGATTATCGGGTTTAGGCAGCGGTTAACTCATCTTGTTTTACGAGAAAAGCCGCTCAATTGTACACGGCCCGCCATTTCCTATTTTGTCGGCAGAAAGTCGGGTCTCACTCTGTTCCGCGAAGGTAGGCCTGGAGCGACATATCCTGCCAGGTGCCGTCCGCCCGGAATAGCCGAATATAGAAGTGTTCGCCGATAGCGCGAATGTCCGTGCGCTTTGGCTCCGCGTTCCGCCCGGTCGCGGCCTTGAATTCGGAAAGCGTTTTATAAGCGTCATCGAGCGTTTCGAACAGCATGACGTGAAGATACTCGGTTTCCAGGTCTTTGTGAAGCACAAAGGTTGCTTCTTCGGCACGGGTTGGGAGGGTACCGTCGTCTTCATAGGCCCAGAGAGCATAAGGAGTGCGCTCGAAAGGCAGGGCTTCCTCCGCCTCATCCGAGGCAGGTTTCTCCCCCTGAAAGGGAGGAAAATCGTCATAGCGTTTATCGTCGAACATTTCGGACATCGTACTAATTTTCCTTACTCTTGTTAAATCGGCGCGCCCAGGGCTTCCGCCTCCATCGTCGCCGATTCCCATTCTGTCATCTTCGCGGCAATCTCTTCGGTTACACGCGCATGCTCCTGCGAGAGGGCGAGGGCATCGTCGGCGGACTTCGGAGCCGATAATCCGGCTTCGATCTCCAGGATACGCGCTTCCAGAGCCGCGACAGTCGTCTCCAGGGTGCTTACCCTCTTTGCCGCGCGCTGACGCTCTTTGGAAAGCTCACGCGCATTGAGAGCCGACGACAGGGGAGTGGTCGTCTGCGTGGCGGGGGCGGGTGTCGTGCCGGACCGAGTCGGTTTAGCCCCTTTGGGAGCGACGGCGGCGGCTGCCATTTTAGCCTGCTGTTCGGCACGGTAAGCCTGGTAGTTACCGTCGAACAGTATCACCTTGCCATCGCCCTCCAGGGCAAGTGTCTTATTGGTCGCTGCGTCGAGCAGGGAGCGGTCATGGGAAACCAGCAGAAGAGTGCCGTCGTACAGGTTCAGCGCCTCCGTCAGCGCGTCACAGGAATAAACGTCTAGGTGGTTGGTTGGCTCGTCGAGGATTAAAAGGTTCGCGGGTGAAAGTACCATCAGGGCCATGGCGAGCTTTGAACGTTCGCCGCCGGATAGGGCGGACACCGGCTTGTAGACATCCTCGCCGGTAAACAAAAACTTCGCCAGATGTGACCGGGCTTCCGCGATTGTCAGACCGCTGTGTTCGTAAAAGTTATCCAGGACCGATAGCTCCGGGTCGAAATCGTCGGCGTCCTGTTTATGATAGGCGACGGTGACCCCGAAGCCGCGACCGACAAAACCGCTGTCCGGACTCTCTTCGCCCAGCACCATCTCGATAAACGTGGTCTTGCCAACGCCGTTTGGGCCGACAATGCCGACCCGCTCGCCGCGCTCAAGCGAAAACGTGGCGTCGTTCAGCAAGGTCTTGCTGCCGTAGCGTTTGGTCGCGTGCTCGACGACGACGACCTCACGGCCCGCACGACCCGAGGATTGGATACGCGCTTTCATCTGAGTCGGTTCATCGACCGGGCGTTCCAGACGTTCCAAACGGTCCAGCCGCTTCTGACGGCCCATGGCGATCCTGGTGTTCTGGCCCGCCTTATTACGCCGGATAAACTCCTCGGTACGGGCGATCTCTTCCTTCTGCTGTTCGTATTCCGCCATCTGTCGCGCGCGCGTCGCCTCTCGCTGCTCACGGTAGCCCGCATAGCCATTGGTGAACGTCTTGATGCCGTGGGCTTCTACTTCCCAGATTGTCTGGGAAACCGTGGCGAGCAGGCGACGGTCATGGGAAACAACGAGGACCGCACCGGGAAAACGGTTCAGAAATCCCTCCAGCCACTCGACCGCGCGAATATCAAGGTGGTTGGTCGGCTCGTCGAGGGCTAGTACGTCCGGTGAGGAGGCGAGCAGCTTGGACATCGCGAGACGCGTCTTTTCGCCGCCGGAGAGGACTGAGACGCGCTTTTCAAGATCCGCTTCTGAGAAACCCATCGCGGCGAGCGCTCCGAAAAGGTTCGCCTCCGCCTGCTCACCGCCGGCGAAATCGAAGCGGTCGATAGCGGCGGCGTAAGCATCGAGCGCCTCTTCATCCTCGGGATTCTCCGCCAGGAAAAGCTCTGCTTCGCGAAGCTCCGCCTCGGCGTTCTTCAATGTATTGAGAGCCGTCAGAGCCTCAGTGCGTACGGTCTTCTCCTCATCCATATCCACGACCTGTGAAAGATAGCCGATGCTGACGCCACGGGCGATATGGATGCTGCCGCGATCCGGCGTTTCGCGACCAACCAGCATTTTGAGCAGCGTGGTTTTGCCGCCGCCGTTCTTGCCAACAATGCCTATCTTCTCGCCCCGCGCGACCCGAAGCGAAACGTTTTCCAGAACCGTTTGCGCTCCGAAGCCCTTGCCAAGCCCGCTGATTGTGAGGATACTCATAGTCGAATCGATTTTATCAGAATCAGTTTTTCTGTGTGTTAAGATTGATACAGTGGACAGGAGACAGAAAATGGCAGCATTGCCCGCGGGGACCGTCACCTTCTTGTTCACGGACATTGAGGGAAGTACCCGCCTCTGGGAAGAGTATCCTGAAGAGATGACGGGAGCCCTCGCGCGGCACGATGCTCTCCTGCGTGAAGCGGCGGAAACTCGGGGCGGATTCATCTTCAAAACCGTCGGAGATGCTTTTTGTATTGCCTTTGATACGGGCCGGGAAGCGCTTGATGCCGCTCTTGCCGCCCAGCAGTCACTGCAGCGTGAACCCTGGGAAACGCCCAATCCCCTGCGCGTACGCATGGCGCTGCACGCCGGAACCGCCGAACTGCGGGACCGCGACTATTTCGGTCCGCCACTGAATCGGGTCGCACGACTTCTTGATGCCGGACATGGGGGTCAAACTCTCCTTTCCGATATTATGCGGAGCCTGACACAGGAGAATCTGCCGGTCGGTGTCGATTTACTTGATTTAGGAGAGCACTACCTGCGCGATCTGGGAAGACCTGAGTGGGTATTTGAGCTCCGTCATCCCGATCTTGCCGCAAATTTCCCACCTTTGCGATCTCTTCGCAGCCCATCCCTGCCTAACAACCTTCCCTCGCTGAGAACCAGCTTTATCGGACGCAAAAAAGAGGTCTCGGAAACGATTTCTCTTCTTCAAACGACGCGCCTCCTTACACTGACAGGGTCCGGCGGCTGCGGCAAAACTCGTCTTTCTCTCCAAATTGCGGCGGATGTGCTGGATTCTTACCGGGACGGGGTATGGCTGGTGGAACTTGCGTCTCTCAGTGATGGGAGTCTGGTTCCTTACGCCGTCGCGAATGTGTTTGAGTTAAAGGAAATCCTGGGAGAGCCAATTACGGCGACGTTGACGGGCGCTCTCCAGGGCAGGCAGGCACTGCTTCTGCTGGACAACTGCGAACATGTTCTGGACTCCACGGCTCATTTGGCGGATACCCTGCTGCGCTCCTGTCCAAAGCTCAAAATTCTCGCCTCCTCGCGGGAGGGACTTGGCATTCCCGGTGAGCAAACCTATCGTATTCCCTCGCTGAGTCTGCCGGACCCAGGGCAGGCGCAGACACCGGACACTGTTCTGCGGTACGAGTCTGTTCGCCTTTTTACCGAGCGTGCTCTGCTGGCCCGCCCGGATTTCGCGGTTACGCAGGCAAACGCGTCGGTACTTGCCCAACTCTGTCAGCGCCTCGACGGTATCCCATTCGCTATCGAACTTGCCGCCGCACGCACAAAGTCGCTTTCCGTGGAAGAGATTAGTCAGCGATTGGACCAGCGGTTCCGTCTTCTCACCGGCGGAAGCCGGACCGCTCTGCCGCGGCAGCAGACGCTGCGCTCCCTGATCGACTGGAGTTATAACCTTCTGACTGCGGAAGAAAAAACTCTTCTGCTGCGTCTCTCGGTGTTTCAGGGAGGATGGACCCTCGCCGCCGCTGAGTCCGTCTGTACGGAGGGCCAAATCCAGGAGTGGGACGTGCTTGATCTGCTCACCGATCTGGTGGACAAAAGCCTGGCTCTTGCGGACGAGGCCCAGGGGCAGACGCGCTATTGCCTCCTCGAAACCGTTCGTCAATACGCGCGGGATCGTTCTCTGGAGACGGATGTGGAGGCCGCAGAGGCGGCACGTGATCGGCATCTCGCCTGTTACCTCGCGCTCGCCGAACAGACCGACCTGCATCTGCATGGCCCGGACCTCTTGGCCTGTCTGCGTCTTCTGGATACGGAATCGGACAACATGCGGACCGCACTACGCTATGCCATAGATGCCGGACGAACCGAAGCGGCGCTTCGGTTATCGGGTGCTCTTCGCGAGTTTTGGTGGCTGCGTGGCCTCCTGCAGGAAGGGCAGAACTGGTACCCGGAGGCGCTGGCGATGTCAGGAGACGAAGGCGCCGCGCTGACGGCGGCTCGTGCGAGAGCTTTGTTCGGAAGCGGCTACATGGCCCTTATGCAGAGTGACTTCGCACGGTCGAATGATGCGTTCACGGAAGCTTTCGCGCTTTATCGGCTGTCTAATGACCGGGAGGGAATGGCGCATGTGCTGCTGCGAAAAGGGTATCTCTATGTGGAGCAGCGTTCATATGACGCAGCGCGGGACTGTTTCCGGCAAAGCCTGACTCTGTACCGGGAACGAAATAGCCGCTATGGGATTGCGCGTGTTCTGTACGGGCTTGCCGCTGTTGCCATGAGAGAAGATTTTGCTGCCGCGCATGACCTGTTCAAAGAGGGTCTTGCAATCTGCCGGGAGGCCGGCGACATGATCGGAATATCAGGAGGCGTCAGCAATCTTGCGACGCTCGCCGCTAAAAGAGGGGATTTTTCGGAAGCGAGCGCATTTGCGATGGAAGGAATTACCGCCGCCCGGGAGTCCGGTAACCGTTACTTTTTAGCGGGCAGTCTGAGCCTTTTAGGCTGGAGCACTTTCTCTTTAGGTGAACCGGAGAAAGCATGCCTCAGCTTTCAGGAATCGATACGAATCTATCAGGATCTTGGCAACAGGATGCCGCTCATCCACTGTTTGAGCTACTTCGCATTTTTGGTGGCAGCGACAGACAGTGTGATGGCGTCTCGATTTTCCGGTGCTGCATATACGCTCTGCGCTCAGTTTGGCTTCCCGTCGCCAGCAACGTATCTACAGACAGAGTATGCGATTATGATGCGCGAAAATAAAGGGGATGCTGCCTGCGAGACCGCTTTTGCCGAGGGTAGCAGGTGGACTTTGGAGCAGGCTGTCACCGCCGCTCTGGAGTGGGCACCAGCACCACGGGATTTATGAAACGAAAGGTCTCAAGGCAAACGCATTTCATCGCCCCGGGTTTGTCAGCACGATAAAATTAGATCTCCTCTTATGAATATTCTTGGTATCGAAACTTCCTGTGATGAGACCGCCGCCGCCGTCGTGGCGGATGGGCGCACCGTCCTTTCCAGCATCGTCGCGTCGCAGATGCTGGAGCATGCGCGCTATGGAGGGGTCGTTCCCGAGGTGGCTTCTCGTCGCCACGTGGAGCAGATGAACCGCGTTCTGCAGGCGGCCTTGGACGAAGCGGGTCTGACGCTTGCTCAGATCGATGCGATTGCGGTGACCAATCGTCCCGGTCTGATGGGAGCGCTGCTGATCGGCGTTTCCGCGGCGAAGGCCATCGCGATGGCGCGCGGCCTGCCGCTCATCGGGGTCCACCACATCGAAGCGCACCTCTACGCAAACTTCCTGAACCAATCCGAAGCCGCGTTTCCTGCTGTCGCGCTCGTGGTCTCCGGCGGTCATACAGACCTCTTTCATCTGCGTGCCCATGGCGACTACTCCCTCCTCGGCCGCACCAGAGATGATGCCGCGGGCGAGGCGTTCGATAAGTGTGCGCGCCTGATGGGACTCGGGTATCCGGGCGGGCCTGCTATCCAGGAAGCCGCGAAACGAGGGAATCCCAAAGCCGTTACCCTTCCGCGTGGGGCGCTGCCGGGGACGTGGGAATTCTCCTTCTCCGGCCTGAAGACCGCCGTCCGCCGTGCCTTGGAGGCGGACCCGGCGCCTGATGTCGCCGACCTTGCCGCCTCGTTTCAGGAGGCCGTTGTGCGCGTCCTTGTGGATAAGACCGTCGCTGCCGCGGTATCTGTCGGCGTTTCCCGCGTCTTCCTCGCGGGCGGCGTCGCCGCGAACACGCACCTGCGGGAGCGGATGCAGGCCGCCTGCAATGCTGCAGGACTCGCCCTGTTTTATCCGCCGGTTGCGCTCTGTACGGACAATGCCGCGATGATCGCTGCCACGGGGTACTTCCACCTGCGGGTGGGCCACAGCGATGGCCTGACACTTGATACTATTGCCTCGGAACCCCTGGCGGTCGTGGCCTAGCGCACATACAGTTCCCGGCGAAATTAGGGTACAACAAGCTCGTTATGCAACTCTTCCTTTCCGCAACTGCCGACTATAATCTTCCTCAGGAAACGTTTCTTCTGCTAATGGTCGAACCCCGTCTGAAGGGGGAACGCCATGAGGTGGTGCAGGAGTCTTTGAGAACTTCCCCGACACCGTTCGCGGAACTGGCGCTTGATGGCTTTGGCAATCCGTTGCGGCGTTTGGTCGCGCCGCCGGGCCTCTTTACCTTCGACTTTGCCGCAACGGTCGAGACCCCCCCCAATCAAGCCATTCCTGGCACCGCCAGGGAAACCGACCCGCGAGAACTGCCGCCGGAGGTGCTGCTTTATACGCTGCCGTCCCGCTACTGCCAATCGGATCAGCTTGCGCGATTGGCGATGGGTGAGTTCGGCAGCATTACCCCAGGGGGAACGCGGGTAAATGCGGTTGCGGAATGGGTGCGGACCCATATCGAGTACCAGTACGGGACAACGGACGCTATGACCTCGGCCTACGATACGGCTGTGCAGCGTATCGGAGTGTGCCGCGACTTCGCGCACCTGACCATTGCGTTTTGCCGTGCGCTGGGCATTCCGGCCCGCTATGTGAGCGGTTACTGCCTGGAACTCGACCCACCGGATTTCCACGGATGGACGCAGGTCTATCTGAGCGGAGCCTGGCACAACGTCGACTCGACCTTTAGCGGTGTCCGGCCCGCTCTTGTGCCTATCGCTTACGGGCGGGATGCCGCGGACGTTTCCCTGCTCACCCTCTGGGGCGACAACACATTTAGAGCGCAGTCGATCTCCGTTCAGCGCGCGTTGTAGATTTGTTCCGGCAATTCTTGATTATCCTGTCACTTTCGAAGCTTTAGCAGACGTTCTTAATATCAACCGGGCGACCATTCCGGGGTTATCGTCCAGAATTACAGTAAGGAATCCGTTTAATGGAAGAAAACGAGAAGGACATTCGTTCGTCGACGCTCCGGTTAGCACTGGGCGAGACGAAGACAACACGGCGCGGGTTTTTCACGAGCGCTATCGTGCTGGCGGGCGCAGCGGCTCTCGCTGGATGCGGTGGTGGCGGCGACTCCGGCGGCGGGCGCAGTAACGGCACCTATCAGAACTCCGGGGCGGGTAATCAGGCGACCGTTTCGGTGAGTATCGACCGCGACGGACTGCTGACCTTCTGGGTCCTGTTCGCCAATGATGAAGTCGCCGATTACGGTCAGTCGTATATCGATGATGATGGGTTCTTCACGCAGACGTTCGCTGGATTCCGAACCTTTGGGCGTGTGCGGGGCGGACGTGTCGAGGGACGAACCGAGGACGCCAACAATACCAGTGACGGCTTCGACTGGGTCGCGGACCGCTATATTCCGTCTTCGTATCTGCGTCCGGGCAATGACCTTGTGGGTACTTACAATGGGTTTACGCGCAGAGATGGTGTCGATTACACGACGTTCCTGACTGTCGCGCCGGATGGAACCGCGACTATTTTCAGTGAGCTCGATCTTGCGGGTACCAATGGGATCGACGAGCTCCTGTTCGAAGCGGTCGCCTTCGATCGCAGCGGCAATGTGCCCAATGACGATGAGTACTTCTTGTTCCTGTTCGGAGATCGATTTGAGCTTCGCCCCTCCGGCAACAGTGATGTCCGTCTGAGGATCACGTTCGGGGCATCAGTGCCGAGCGTGGATATCGAGGCGGGAGAATTAGTCGAACTGGTACTGGAGCGACAGTTCATCGAGGACGTTCGGTCGCGCCGTGCGGTTCAGGGAGGAACCCGGAACATCAGCCCCGCCGCATTGGATCGTATCTTCAATGCGCTGCGCGAAGGCCGAAAGGTCAAATCTTAGAGCAAGTAAAAGCCCCTCTGCGGTGAAACCGCAGAGGGGCTTTTCTTTTGTCCGGGCTCAGTGACTTAGTAACCGTAGATCCCGAAGGGGTTCGCGCTGCCGAAAGTGCTGTAGCTTGAATAAATCCCAGGGCTGTAGTTCGTGTAGAACGGTGGGAAGTTCAGGTTGGGTGTTCCGTAGGGAGTCGCTCCGTTGATCACAGGCTGTGTCGTCGGAACGGAGCCATACAGGCTGCCGCCATAATTGGCGATGGGATTACCCAGGCCGCCCGGAATATAGCCATAGGAATAGGGCTGCGGGAAGTTATTCAGGTTGTTCCCGTACGCCTGGTTGTTCGCGTTCGCCATAGCGGCTGCCTCTGCAGCAGCGGCTTCGCGCTCCGCATTTCGAGCGGCTACCTCTGCGTTTGCATTTTGCAGTGACTGAATACCCTGCTGGCGGGCCGCACGTACATCACTGCGGTTTCCGCGGATGATTACCGTGACCGGGCGCTGGGAGGAAGCCGTTCGCGCTCGCTGGGT
>JAZKEA010000292.1:31534-34325 GCA_040387315.1 Armatimonadota bacterium
GGTTTCGCTGCCTGTCGGACGGTCGCTTTCGCGCGTGCGGTGCTGGGTGCTGTGCCGCGGCGGGCGGTAGTGGGCGTCTTCGCGGCCTGTTCTGCAGAGCGGCGGTTTATACCGCTGCTGGAGTTAGTCTGTGCGTAAGATGCGGAGTTCAGTACGGCTGCCGCGATGGCGGTCAGCAGAAAAGTTCGGCTTGTCAGAGCAAATATGTGATTACTGTTGTTTGTGGTCCTATTTGAGCGGGTGATCATGGTAGTACCTTCTACTTTCGCAGCGGGATGCTTTAATGAGTCCGAAAGTCCCGCACCATTGGATTACCCGTATTGTTTATTTGTCTAACCGAAAGGGGTTCGACAAAACGAAGTATTTTCTCTCCGGCTGTTTGGGGGCAGAGCGCTAGCTGACAACATTTTGTGGCGCACCGTTCAGGAAGCCTTGAAGGTTGGCAGCGCTTATCGCTACCAGGCGTTCCCGTGCCGGTCGTGATGCCCAGCCAAGGTGGGGCGTCAGGATGGTGTTTGGCGCGGAGAGCAGAGGATTGTTCGGCTCAGGCGGTTCGGGTGCCATGACATCCGCCGCGAAAGCCGCCAGATGCCCGGAACGGAGCGCTGCCGCGACCGCCTCATCGTCCACGACGGGACCCCGCGCGGCATTCACTAGAAGGGCTCCCGGCTTTAGCTGAGCAAGCCGTTCCGCATTGATAAGGCCGCGGGTCTCCGGAGTAAGCGGGCAATGGAGGCTGACGGCGTCGGCCAGCGCCAGAGCCTGATCGAGCGGCAGGCGCGGGTAGGGGTTGTCGTCCTTCATCTCCGGACGATTGGGAAGCTGCGCGGAGATTACCGTCATCCCCAGAGCGCTGGCTACCTTTGCAACCCGTCCGCCGACCGCGCCCGTTCCGACGATAACCAGGGTTTTCCCCTCAAGCTCGACGAGGGAGAACTGCCAGAAGCTCCAGATATTCCGCCTCTGCCACTCACCGCTGTGAACGGCATCACTGTGCGCTCCGATGTGCTGGCTGAGCTCAAGCAGAAGCGCGATCGCGGTTTGTGCGGTAAAAGCCGCCGAGTAACCGGGAACGTTCGCGACCGTGATGCCGCGCTCCCTGGCTGCCGCAGTGTCCACCACATCAAAGCCGGTCGCCAGCACCCCGATAAATTTCAGGCCGGATCCGGCAGAATCCATTTCGGAAGCACCAAGGCGGACTTTGTTGGTATAGACCGCGACCGCGCCGGAGATGCGCGCCGCTGTCTCCTCGGTTGATGTCCGTTCATGCCGTGTCAGGTCGCCTATTGTGGTGAGTGATGACCAGTCGAGGTCATGGTCGGCATCCAGCGGGAGCGCATCTAAAACAACGATTTTCATGGCTCTATTTATACCCTGCCTGCTTACGGAACCGCATCACGAGAGCGAGGGGGATGCCGATCTTGTCGCGCAGTCCCTGTCCATAGGTGCTGGCGAGTCGATGATCGACGACGGGTTCCGCCATTTGTTCGAGGAGCAGACCGGCTTTCTGAGCGGCTCCAAAGATTTCGGCGGTGGTGTGCGGGGTCTGCGCGATCCGGCATTCCTGACCTGCCGCTGAGGTGAAGCGGAAGTAGGACGCTCTATCTTTCGCGAAGACGGCCTGCGATGCGGCACGAGCGACGGCGAGACCATGGGGATGGCTGTCGCTTATTATCAGGACACCGTCAGGTGCAAGCGTTCGCGCTATCTCGGCGAAGGCCGTGGGAAGATCGGGCAGGAAAGAAAGAGCGAGGGCGCAGACGGCGGCATCCAGGCACGAATCGGGCAGCGGAATCGCGCCGCTCAGGTCGCCCGTCAGCCAGGTGACGGGAAGTTCCGCCCGAAGCGCCTTGCGCCGGGCGACGGCGAGCATTTCGGGCGATATATCGACGCCAATCACCTCCTGCGGGCCAAGACGCGCTAGCTGGAGAGCGTACCGACCGGTGCCGCAGGCGAGATCCGCCACACGCCCGGCTTGGGTCAGATCGGGCAGCATCGCCAGAACCGCTCCGCTTTCGAGGAGCAGAAGCGGGTTCCCCGCGAGACGCGCGTCATAGGTATCCGCGAGCTCCCCGAAGGCGTCTGTCGGGGAGAGGAAGAGAGCATCTGTGTCCGGCATCGACCGCGAGTCGGCCATACCCGCTAATTCATTGCGCCGATGACAGCCTTGACAAATTCCGCGGTCGTTGCCGTGCCGCCGAGATCGCGCGTGATGTACTTGTGCTCTTTGAAGACGGTGAAGACCGCGTTCTCCACCCGATTTGCAGTTTCGGTCTCACCAAAGCCCCGGAGCATCATCACCGACGAGAAGAGGACAGCGGTCGGATTGGCGAGGCCCTTGCCCGCGATGTCCGGGGCGGAGCCGTGAACCGCCTCGTAGACCACGGCATCCGCCCCGATATTGGCGGATCCAGTGACGCCCAGCCCTCCCACCAGCCCGGAGACAAGGTCGGAAACGATGTCACCATACAGGTTCTCCATCACCATGACATCGAACTGCTGGGGCTTGGTGACCAGCTGCATGCAGCAGTTATCGACGATCATCTCGCTGTATTCGATCTCCGGGTACTCTCGGGCGACCTTTTTGCAGCACTCCAGAAACAGGCCATCGGACAGCTTCATGATGTTGGCCTTGTGAACGCCAACAATCTTTTTGCGCCCGTTCATCCGGGCATATTCGAAGGCATGCCGCGCGATACGGGTGCTCGCGACCTCGGTGATAATCTTCAGCGATTCGACAACGCCGGGAACAACGACATGCTCGATACCGGAGTAGAGGTCCTCGCTGTTT
>JAZKEA010000292.1:34335-36248 GCA_040387315.1 Armatimonadota bacterium
GACAACGATATCGATGTCCTTGAACGGTGTCTGGATACCGGGCAGGGTGCGGGCGGGACGGACGTTTGCATAGAGACCCAACCGCTTCCGCAGCGCGACGTTCGGACTGACGAATCCGCCGCCGACCGGTGTGGTAATCGGACCTTTGAGGGCGACGCGGCTTTTAATCACCGCGCTTACGACCTCGTCCGGCAGAGCGGTGCCATAGCGCGGGACGACGCTTGCCCCGGCTTCCTGGGTGTCCCAAGAGAAGGGAATACCGGTCGCTTCGAGGATCTCCACGGTCGCATCGATGACTTCGGGACCGATGCCGTCGCCGGGAATCAAGGTGACGGTGTATGGTTCGCGTTCCGTGCTCCCCGTACGGGCGGCCGCGATGGCTCCTGCCTCCACACGGGACGCCCCCTGGACTTCCGGTGACACACCGTTGCTTGTTCGCGCTGCCGCCGCTGTTTCTTCGCTCATGGATCGGTATCGCTCCTCATCGTTCGGCGCTTGCGCCGCGTGCTTATGGCGTCATTGTAGCGGATTGCACACGATTGAGGCAATTCGCCTCAATTCTGTCCATACCTGCTGATTGATACCTGGTTGCAGCCCGACCGCTTCTGTATAATGATGGTATCTTCCCTCGGAGGCTTTCACCTGCAATCCAAGCTTCGACAGCGCCGCGCGTTCGCCGCTCTTTTCTGCGTGTTATCCTTTGCGGCACAGACCGCAGCCGTGGCACAGCCCCCTCTCAAGAACTTTACGTTTCAGGAACTGTTCGGTCCGGGCCAGTCGCTGGGGGCTGGAGGGACGCTTCCCAGTATTTCGCGCTGGCGTCCGGATGGGGAGCATTACCTGCAGCGGGTGGTAGATGCCAAAACGCGGGATCTGCAGCTTGTTTCGGTGGAGGCGCGGACCGGGGCGACGGAAACGCTGTTTAGCTCCGCGGCGGTCGCGGAGGCGATGAAGGCTGCAGGGGCGTCAAGCGCCGAGGTTTTCGGAAGCCTGAGCGATGCCGCGAATCGGCTGGATACCTCGGAGGCTCGCCTTCTGGTCGATTCCGGCAGAGATTTGTGGGTCTACGACCGTACGGCAGGCAAGGCGACTCGTCTGACCAAGACGCCGGATGCCGCTGAGGAGGAGGCCGGGTTCAGCCCGGATGGACGCTGGGTCGGCTTTGTCAGGGGCAACAACCTGTATGTGGTACCGACCGATGCCAGCGCCGGGGAGAGAGCCCTGACCAGTGACGGTGGCCCGCTGCTTCTCAATGGGCGGCTGGACTGGGTCTATGAGGAGGAGATCTACGGCAGAGGCAACACAAACGGCTATGCCTGGAGCCCCGACAGCCGTCAGATCGCCTTTCTGCGGACGGACGAGTCGCCGATAAAGCCGTTCTCCATTATCGACCCCATCACACGCCAGCAGGCGCTTCAGGAGCAGCGATACCCGCTGCCCGGCGACCCAAACCCGGTCGTCACGCTCGGGGTCGCCAGCGTCGCCGATGCCGCTGTCCCCGTGCGTTTTGTCGATACCGCTGCCTATCCGGATCAGGACCGGCTCATTGTTCGCTTTGGCTGGACCCCGAAAAATCAGGTATTGCTGGAGGTTCAGAACCGGATACAGACGCGTCTCGATCTGCTGGTCGCAGATCGAAGCAGCGGAAAAACAACCCGTCTTCTGCAGGACACGACGAGCGCCTGGGTCGAGCCTATCGCGCTGCCGTACTGGCTGAAGGACGGCACATTTCTCTGGCAGAGCGAGCGCACGGGATGGCGGCATCTGTACCACTACAAACCCGACGGTTCGCTTATCGGCGCGGTCACAACCGGGGAGTGGGAGATACGCGATTTCCACGGCGCGGAACAGCCCGAAAACGGAAGTGTCCGCGCCTACTTCAATGCCACGGTGCGCGCCTCCACGGGGACCGA
>JAZKEA010000292.1:36258-37930 GCA_040387315.1 Armatimonadota bacterium
AACGGCTGACGGAAAGCCTGGGAAGCCACCAGATACGTCTCAGCCCGACCTTTACGCTGTATTTGGACACCGCAAGCGACCTCTGGACGCCGCCGCAGCTTCGTCTCTTTGCGGTCGCTGACCCGAAGCGGGAGGTGCGCCTGCTCGCGGACAATGCGGCGGTGACCGAGCGGCTCAAGGGGTACGCCATCAGTCGTCCGGAGCTTATGACGATAAAAGCGCGTGACGGTTTTCCGCTCGAAGCCATACTGATCAAGCCCGTAAACTTCGACCCGACCAAGCGTTACCCGGTCTATCAGGAGGCATATGGGGGACCGGGCCTCTCCACGGTTCGCAACGCCTGGGGGGGCTCGCGCAGCCTTTACCACCAGTCGCTCGCGCAAAAAGGCTATATCGTCTGGCTCTGTGATAACCGTTCCGCCAGCGGCAAGGGAGCAAAGTCCCAGTGGACGATCTACAAAAATGCCGGTGAGGGCGAACTGCGTGATGTCGAGGACGGTCTTGCCTGGCTAAAGAAGCAGCCATGGGTGGACGGCGACCGCGTCGCGCTCTATGGCTGGAGCTACGGCGGCTTCCTGGTGCAGTACGCTCTGACCCACAGCAAGTCCTTCAAGGTGGGGATCGCGGGCGCGGGTGTCTCGGACTGGGGCCTGTACGACACCGTTTACACCGAGCGTTACATGGACCTTCCCGCCGCGAACCCGGACGGCTATAAAAAGAGCGCCCCGGTCAATGCCGCCGCAAATCTGGGCGGGAAACTGCTGCTGATCCATGGCCTCGCCGATGACAATGTCCATGTTCAGAACACGCTTCAGATGGTATACGCGCTGGAGCAGGCCGAAAAGCAGTACGATCTGGCGCTCTACCCGCGCTCGCGCCACGGCATCGGCGAACCGTCTCTGTCCCGCCACCTTCAGCAGCGTATCCAGGACTTCCTGACGGCGAATCTGTAATATCGTAAACCCATCGTATAAATCTCGCCGGTTAAAACCGCGGCTCCGGAAAACACAAAGCCCACCTTCGTGGGCTGAGAAAGAGGTCCCGCTCTCGCGTCTTCAGTGCGCGGAGGCGCACTCCGTGTTTTCCGGAACCGCGGTTTTAACCGGCGGCACCTGACGGTATCTAATCCACGCCTTTGATGCTGGCAATCGGCGTCAGAGTGGTGGTGACTTCGGCGAGGCCCGCCGCGACGACGGCGGCGATCACGTCTTTGGCGGGCTTGTAGACATCCGGTGACTCGTCGATAGGAACATCGCCGCCCCCGTTCACGATCACGTTCAGGCGCTTCATCTGCTTGTTGACACCGCTCTGGGTGAGACGCTGCCGCGCCTCGCCCCGGCTCATGCGTCGTCCGCAGCCGTGGTTCACCGAAAACAGCGCCTTCTCCGCGCCGGGTTTCGGGGTCAAAATATAGCTGGTATCCCCCATAGAGCCGGGTATCAGGACGGGGTGCCCGGTCTTCTCCCACTTCGTTCCGGCAAGGTCGGGATGTCCGGCGGGGAACGCACGGGTCGCCCCTTTGCGATGCACCCAGGCGGCGCGCCCATCGGGGAGCGTCTCCTGCTGGGCGAGGTTGTGGCTGATCTCATACACCAGCTCCGGCTCCTGCCCGAAGACACGGCGGAACGCCGTTCCAATCTGCTCCCAGAGGTACAGCCGATTGGCTATGGCG
>JAZKEA010000293.1:0-4057 GCA_040387315.1 Armatimonadota bacterium
TTCGAGAAGCTCCTGGGGGGCGACTCGAACCTGCGCCGCCGGTTCTGCCGGTTCAAAAGCCGGTTGTCCGGATCGGCCTCGGAATCCTTCTTCGCCACCTCTGAACCCTGCCGGTACGTCGCCGAGGTCACGATCAGCCGGTGCAGCTTCTTGACCGACCAGCCCTGTTTCATGAACTCGACCGCCATCCAGTCCAAAAGTTCCGGGTGGGTTGGAGGGTCACCCTGATAACCGAAATCCTGGGTCGTGCGAACTATCCCATTGCCGAAGAAAGCGCCCCAGTGGCGATTGACGATTACCCGCGCGGTCAGCGGATTCTGCGGCGAGACGAGCCACCGGGCGAAGGTAAGACGGTTCGCGGGCGCACCGGCAGGAAGGGGGTTCAGAATCGAGAGGACACCGGGTGTCACCTTCTCCTTGGGCTGCAGGAACTCGCCGCGATGATGGACGAACGTCGGCCGAACGTTGTCGGCGGGCCGTTCCTGAAAGACCAGGGTGGTCGGGTAGGCGGGAAGCCGGGTGCGCAGGGCATCTATCTCCGCCCGCTCGCCGGCCAGTTCCGGCGTGGTGGCGACGAACGCCCGCATCAGGGCAGCATTCTGGGTGGCGGTTCGTTTGGACTCGGGGGTGATCAGGGCCGCTTCGACCTCGGGCAGCAGGGCCGCTCCCGCATGGGGGCTGTCGGTCACGGAAAGGCGGAAACGTCCCAGACTCGACGCGTAGTACCGCTCGAACAGCATTTCCAGCGCGAGCCGGGACGCTGTCAACGGTTTCTCGAAGACCACCACTGCGGCATTAGGCTTGCCGGGTTGCCCTCCGGTCGACCAGCCGGTGTCGGTCATACCATCGACCAGCGCGCTGCCATTCCCGAAGGTCGCGCTGCCGCGTACCAGCTTGACCGGCCTGCCGTCGGCTTTGACCGTGATCTGATTACAGAAGAAATCGCCGCCGCTCCCCTCGTAGTAGACCCGACCGGGGCCGCCGCGCGGCAGGGTCGGATGCGGCAGGACCTCTATACGCAGGGCGGTGATGGCCTTGGGCAGGGCCGCGTACTCGACCGTATAGACATCGCGCTTGGTGATATCGCTGGTGGAAAGCACGGAGGCATCCGGCAGTATCTTCAGGACCGGAACATCGGCACGGGCGCGAACCGGTTTGACCACGGTCCAGTGTACGGCGGCGGCTTCCAGCGGCTTTTTCCAGGCGGTGAAGGCGGCCTGCAGGCGCTCGCGGCGGCGCACCTCAAGGGGACGCGGGTCGGTGGCGGCGGGTTCGCCCAAGCGGAGACGGAAACGCCCGAGGGTATGCCGGCTCCCGTAGTTCTGGGCGAGGGTGACAGTCCATTTTCCGCCGCGCGGCAGCACGACCGGTTTTTCGGTGTACAGGGTCAGCGTATGGTCCGTGTTCAATTTGCCCGGAACGCTCACCGCCCAGCCGGTATCGGACTTACCATCGATGGCCCCGGCAGCGGGGAAGGCGTCCTGCGCGACATCGGACTCCGCGCGGGCGAACCGAACGACCTGCGGCCGATCGGGGGTGTCGGCGGCGGCGACCGTGGCCGTAATTTCGCTGAGGACAAAATTACCGTGGGGCGTCCGACCTGGCCCCTTATTTCCGAGGGACGCATCCGTCAGGGCATCCAGGCGCAGGGCCGACACGCTGCGGCTGTCGCTGTCGAGGGTAACCGTATAGGTATCGGTCTCGGGATTCGGGCCGCCAATCACAACGGAATTATCCGGCAGCGTCTTCGCGGACGCGCCACCCGAACTCACTATCTGTTTCGGGGCGGCGGTCTTCCATTCCATTGGGGCGTCCGCGGGGAAACGGTTAGGGAGGTTCGCCTCCCGCTTCGCGATCTCCGCCTTCGCGGCGGCACGCCGGGCTGCGATATTCTTTGCGGGAATCTCCATGGTCGTCTCGTCGGCATTGTTGAGGAACGCCATGAACCGGTAGTACTGGGGATGCGGGATGGGGTCGAATTTATGCGTGTGACACTGCGCACAGCCGACGGTCAGACCGAGCCAGGTCGTCCCCGTGGTGGCGACACGATCCGTCATCGCATGGAAACGATACTCCAGCGGGTCGTTTCCTCCCTCCTCGTTCTGCATCGTGTTCCGATGAAATCCGGTGGCGATGCGGTCGTCGGGGGTCGCGTTCGGCAGAAGGTCCCCGGCGATCTGCTTGATCGTGAACTGGTCGAAGGGCATATCCGCATTGAGCGCCTTGATGACCCAGTCGCGATAGGAATAGATGGAGCGTGGGCGATCTTTTTCGTAGCCATTGGTATCGGAGTAGCGGGCCAGATCGAGCCAGCGCCGCGCCCAGCGCTCGCCGTAGTGCGGGGAGGCCAGCAAGCCATCGACCAAACGTTCATAGGCGTCCGGGCGTCGGTCCGTGACAAAGGCATCAGCCTGTGCAATCGTGGGCGGCAGGCCGATCAGGTCCAGGTAGACACGCCGCACGAGCGTGTACCGGTCTGCCTCAGGCGCCGGCTTGATTCCGGCTTTCCGCATCGCCGCGAGTGTGAACGAGTCGACAGGGTTTCGCGGCCATCGCTCCCCGCTCCCTGCTGGAGGCCTAGCAGTCAGAAGCGGAATCGGAAGTGGTGCCTGCTTCGGGGCCACAAACGCCCAGTGCGCTTCGTACTTCGCGCCGGAGAGCACCCAGCGGGAAAGAATTTGTTTCTGACGTTCCGATAGCGGCTTGTTAACAGCAGCAGGCGGCATCTGCCGCTCATCCCGCGCGGCGATCCGCCTGAGCAATTCGCTCGACTTCAGGTTTCCGGGGAGGACCGCGTGTGTGCCGCCCGCGAGCCTGGCTATCGCGCCGGGGTAGATATCCAGCCGGAGACCCGCCATGCGGTTCTTCTCATCGGGTCCGTGGCACTGATAGCAGTGATTCGCCAGGATCGGACGGACCTCTCGATTGAAATCCGGCGCTCCGGTCCCAGCACCAGGACGTTTCTGCGCCGGTCCCGTCGATCCGGCAAAACTGCTGCCGAGTATCATGCTGATCCCGGCAACTGTCAAAAGCAGCGTAAGTGAGCGGATTTTCATGGGCATTACAGCGCAGTCCGGCGGAGCAGCGAACTTTGCCTTTCCGGAATCTGTTCCTGCTAAAGGATTCGAGACAAAGCCTCCGGTTCCCTTTAGTTCTCTCTTGGCCACTGAGTCACTTCTACCGAATGACCAGGCGAGGTAACGGCCCGCTTAATTCACCGCCTCCACCGATGCTCGTTTCACTTCTCTGGTTCAGTCAGGGTGCATTGGTTGCGGTCGAAGCAGCAGGGCCGTCGCTTTCCGCTTTTGAGCCGTGAGCAGACGCTCTCCACTCGCCGCTGACGCGTTTCCGCCTGCTTGGCAGATCCGATCCACCGGACCCAGTCCCAGCGCGCCGACGGCGTGATATCCGACCAAATCGCCTGCGCCTCCGGGTCGAGTATCAGAGAGTCCATCAGGCCCGCGGGAACTTTCGGCTCCAGCCATTCTTTGCTCGGCCCGAATACGAGCACCACCGAATCGCCTAACTCCGCTCTCGCTGCCTCGAGTAGGGCGGCGTTAACGACGAACCAGTGGCTTCCCTTGCCGTCCGGTTCCAGCACGCCACGAAACGGTCTCCCATTCAGAGTTCCCTCCACCATCGCCGTGCCGCGGGACGGAAGTTTTGCGCTTGCCTCGCTCGGCAGCGTCAGAAGAACTCCGGATCCGGTCTCCTCGGACCGGGACAGCGTCGTCGTAAAGCGGGTCTCTGACATAGTTCCTCGTCCCTCGCATCGTGATTGCTCTTATAGCACGGTTATATCAGATAGCATTGGTTGACGGTGACCTAATTCCTTCACCATAGCTCTCAATTTTATTCGATGTGCCAGAGCCTTGATAAGGATAACATCGGATAAAGCAGGAATGCAAAGTGTGTGCCCGGTCATGTCACGACTCCATTTGCATAGACGGCCTCCGCCGATTTCAGACAAAAGCCACCCCGCACGGCAGTGCAGGATGGCTTTGGCATCGTTGCCCAGGGTGGCAGCCGCACGGCTACCGCACGCAGACGGCGTCGG
>JAZKEA010000293.1:4067-5768 GCA_040387315.1 Armatimonadota bacterium
ACCGTTCGACTCCGCCGCGCCGGAGACGAGCGCGACCACATAGGCGTACTTGCCGCCCTTCACCGTCGTGCTGGACCACCGGGAAATATTCGATTCACTAGGTGGTTGCGTCGAGCCACCACCCAGCCAGAACACATCCAGGTACGTGCCTGCACCATTGGCAGCCACCGTTGTCATCTCCGTTTTGGTTGGCAGACGCCAGTCCCCGTAGCCTCCCTCGACCAGGTTGCTGCAATAGGATTGTGCATAGCTGAACGTCGAATAGGTATTGGCGCGCTCCAAAGACCCGACGTTCCGGCTCCAGACGCGTCCCGTCCGGACATCCTTGCAGCCGCCGTTGGTGGTCACGAAGCGGGTTGCATCCTCGAACTTGCAGGGGTTGACACTGTAGGCGATCTGAAGATAGGCCATCGCACCTTCCACGCACAGGGCGCTGACCATCAGCGTCAGCAGGCCCTTGCCGCGGCGGCTCCAGCCGGAAAAGGGGCGCACACTCGTCTTTTTCATCATCGTCGGTACTCTCTTTCCTGGTATCTCTATTTTTCTTGTCGTCGATCGGAGCCGGTCTCCCGCGCCTGCGCGTTCGTGCCTGCCCGCTGAAAACAAGTGTAGCAGGCAGCCCTGAAAGAACTCTGAAATAGCGAATAGGCACGAAAAAAATCTCCACAGTGAGAGGAGTTCCTTCCACCGGAGAACCGTCTGACTGCTGCTTTTCATACGGCGGCATCGCCGCCGTGCACGGCGCGGGTGAGAAGGTCTTCCGGGTTGGCGCTTAGGCCCTCTCCAGCGGCAATGACAAATGCCGCTTCGCCGAGCGCCTCACGCACTTCGGACGTCAGCGCGTCCAGCTCGCTTCGCTCCACCGGTTTTAGAGGAGCCTCTTTCCCGATGACGGCGTCGATGACACCCAGGAGGCAAGCGGCTAGCTCCAGTCGCCCCTCCGCAAACGAAAGAATTGCCGCCGCGCTGAGTGGCCCATAACTGCCGACTTCGATTCCCATCTCCCGCCGTTCTGTTATCGCCTCCGCCAGATTCAAACGCGCTGTCCCGGGGTCGCCCAGCCAGGACGACACCTTGGTGAGTTCGATAAGCGCCATGTGGATGAATGCACGGTTATTGCCGAGTCGCCAGTAATAAAGCGTCTCGTCGAAAAGCGCCTTCGCCCGCTCAAAATCACCCTGGTAATACGCGATCCTGGCTCGCTGAGCGATGGGGAGAGGCTCCACGTAACCCGGCTTATTTGTCGGCTTCGTCTTCTCTAAATGCCGTGAGTAGAAGGGCGACGATTCCAGGGAATATCTGGCAGCGATCTCCCAATCGCCCTGCTCGCAGGAGGTAACGCTGAGATTAAGCAGCAGCTGAGCGATTCCGGCGTCGTGCCCGTGCTTGCGATAGTAGAGCAGGCTTTCTTCGTAATACCGCTGGGCGTCCGCAAAATTGCCGCGCGCGTTCGCGTCGTTCCCTAGGCCGTTCAGGCATTCCGCAACGCCGTTCTCGTCTTCCAATGCGCGGCAAAGGGAAAGACTCTCCTCCAGCAGGGGCAGTGCTGCATCAAAATTTGAGCGTCTGTATTCAAGCTTCGCGATGCAGCGCAGTACGGCGGCGCGGTCCGCAGTCGCGGCGGCTTCGGGTAGCGTCAATACCTGCTCCAGCCACTCCCGCCCTTCGCGAAAGTAGCCTCGTTGCGTGAGGAAGTACATC
>JAZKEA010000294.1:0-4862 GCA_040387315.1 Armatimonadota bacterium
GTTCCGACGGGCTCAGATTGAACGGGCTCAGGCTGCGATTGATGGTCAGACCGAGCACGTAGAGGGTCTTTTGGTCTTCCGTCTCGAGCTTGGGTTCATCCGCCACCGCGTTTACCGCGGTGGGTGTTCTCTTTTGCTTCCTTAGTGCGGATAGATAGCGCGCGGATGGTCCGCTTTCGTCGTCCCGTCGTGCCATGTAATTGCCTGGGGCACCAAAGAAGTGGGGCATTAAGACGTGTCGGGGACGAAAGCCCCGCCAAGAGCGCACCAATAGGTACGACCGCCCCTGACTATAAAAATCAAGCAGGGTTATAGTAGAGAGAACTGATACAACCACATTGCATCAGAAAATTTTTATGGCTTCTCATCCTCCTATCCGTCAAAGAAGCGGGCACTTTCAGCGCCACACGTTTGTTGCCCGCAGATAGACATAAGAAACTCAACACATGAAATCATTCGAACAAACTTCTGGAATGGCACAACCACGCGACGCATTCACCGTCGACAAACCCAAGGCTGACTCTTGTCTACCGTGGAGGACCTCGAATCGAAACGGCATGTCCATAATTGAGTTACTCGTTGTGGTTCTGATTCTCGGTGTCGCTTTGGCAATAGCTATCCCCAACTACCTGGCCTCTCAAAATTACTCAAAACTGCAGGCGTGTAAGGCAAATATGGCGGCAATTTACCAGGCAGAAGAATCCTATCGGGTCCGGAACAGGGATTACAACACAACTGTTTCGACGTTAAGCGCAGATATGGGTGGTCTGCCAAAGTGCCCGAACGGTACAGTTGACTACACAGTTACCAAAAGCGGGACCGGTTCTGCTCTAGCATTGGTAATTAAGTGCCCGAACGCCAATGCTCACGCGACAAATAAAATGCAGACCACAGACGGAACCACTTTTACCTTCGCGCCATAGATTACGACCAAACCAAAGAGAGCGAAATGCAGACTATAAAGTTCAAAGCTCACGGAAGAAACAGACAGCGAGGGGCAGCACTGGTGCTGACCCTTGTTGCTATTGCTATAGCCTCGCTGCTTGCCGCCGCAATCGCAAGTCTGGTGCTCTCGCATAATAATCGCGCCCGCTCCGACCAGGACGCCCTCAAAGCCCTCTACGCCGCCGATGCCGCCCTGAACTACCAGACGCAGCGGATCTTCGCGACGACCGGGCTGACGCAGGTAGGCTATAACTCCGTCACTCCGAATGTGGAGGCCGCGACCTATGGCCTCCGCGCAAGCCCGATACCCGTTACCGGCAAGACAGTCAACGGCACGGCAACGACGCTGAACGCGCCGTCGTTTCTTAATTTGACCGGCAGCACCGACTACTGCCGCTGCTGGATCGAGTACCCCACAGACCCGACGACGCTCCTGGACCTGACGACCGCCTCCGCGGTTTATGTGTACGGTCAGGCAAGTGTCAACGGCGCGGTGCGCACGGTTCGCGCCAAGGCGGGCGCGAATGGGCTGTTCGATAAATGGGCCGTGTTCACCAATGGCGTGATGGATGTCGGTGGGAGCCTGTCGGTAACCCCGCTCACCGGTTCAACGCTCGGTATCGTCGGCAGCAACACTTTTATCGATATCAGCAAAGACACGGACTCCGTGGGCGGGCAGGTGATCTACGGGACGGGCGTCCCGGACCCCGATTTTCCGTACACCACGGGCGGCAAGGCCGTCGAGCTTACCAGTATCAACGAGCTTGCCACTGCCGCGTATCTCGCGGGTGGATATGCCTCGACGGGCCAGACCGGAATTGCCAAGTTTTCCGCGAACAATGACAACCTGACCCTCGGAACGTTCAGCCAGGGACAGAACAATACGGTCGCGATGCCCGCGAACGGAAACCCCGGCAGCTATCCCCTCCGGATTCAGGGCAAGACCCAGGTGACCGGACAGCCGCAGAAAGTCGCGAACTTTTACCTGACGAGGCTGGACGGCTCCGGGGTCACCATCTGGGCGGATGTTTCGCGAGGCCCGATCAACCTCTGGGTCAACAACACGGCGACGAACAATCAGGCGGACGACAGCCTCCAGGGAAACGTCGATATCGTCGCCTATTCCGCCTGGGACACGGCGAACAATCGCCCCCTGCAGACCCTGAACGACGCCAAAAAATTCCACATCTACTACAGCAACCAGGCGGGCAGTCTGAGGATCACGGGCGGCGGCTCCACCGGTAATATCTTCGCGATGCTGTACGCCTACAACACGTTCAGCACCGCGCCCACCGTGGCGGGCACCATCGATGTCGCGGGCAGTGTCACGGTCAACGGCGCGGCGTACATGCAGACGCTGACCGGGACCGGAAACTTCCAGGTCAACTACCCCACCAATGTCAGCATCGCGGACGGGGCGGGGATTCTGTTCGGCCTGCAGACGCCGTGGCAGGAGTACAACCCGGTGCAGGGGAACTGAGCGCGATGAAAACACCGGAAATGCCACGGCACCGCCGCGCACGCGCCTTCTCATTGATCGAGGTGCTTGTCGCTGTCATGCTTCTGGCGATCTCCACGGCATCCCTGATCCGGCTGTGGGGTCTGTCCCGAACGCTGACTGAACGGAACCGCGACTGGAGCGAGTACTACTCGGTCGCACGCCAAGAGATCGAGCGCGATAAAAGTCAGCAGTTCAAGGCGCTCTATATTACGACCGGCACCGCCGTGGCATCCCGAACGAGCGACTACGACGAAAAAGGGGCGCTGCTTGCGACCAACCTCGCGACAGGCGCGGCAGCGACGACAAACGCCTATTACCGGGCCGTGAGCACGTACACGCTGGTAACGACGGGCTCCGAAACGGACGCCACCCGCCGACTCGGCGTCCAAACCGTCCGGGTATACCGCAAAATCGGAACGACCCTTGATACCGCCACCGTGGTGTATCAGGTCACCGACTTTTACTCGGCGGCGGGAGTCTAGCCCCATGACGTTACACCGTACCCGACGCCGCGCCGGATTGACCCTTATCGAGCTTTTGGTAGCCCTTGCGCTGACCGGGATTGTGCTGATTCCCGCCGCAGCCCTTCTGCTTCAGGCGTTCACCAGCGAAACCGCGTACCGTCAGCAGAACAGCGCGCAGCAGAACGCCCGCCATGCCGTCGATGTCGTCGCGGATGATGTAAAAGGCGCGAAACGCCTTTCGACCGTGGTGACGGTCGGAACGGTCCTGGCCACGATGCCCACCAGCACGGTTCGCGGCGCGGGCGTCGGATCGACAGCGGTAACACCGACTAGCGCCGCGCCGCTGTATTTCAACATCTACGATGACGGCACCAATCCTCCGGGGGAGCGGCGAGTGCGCTACTGGCTGGAGGGGACGAACCTTCGCCGCGACATAGAAGCGTTCGTGAATGAGACGACGACGCTTGCAACACCCGCCTCGGCAACATCCGGCGTGGTTGTGGCACGAAATGTGCTGTTATTCACGGCACAGAAGCCGCTTCTAACAGCGAACGACCTCGACCCCAGCCACTATAACACCGTCCGAATCATTGTCAGGGCAACCGGGGACGGCACCGCGGGGAACGGGAGTTCCGTGACGGTCCAGTCCGATGTGACCCTGAGAAATAACCTTTTATAAGGCCGCCCCGGCGGTTCGTGCTCAGAAGCAGCAAGGTAGCGAACTAGAATAATGCGGAAAGTCGTCGCCCCCGTGGTGGGCATCTCCTTCACGGAAGATCATATAAAAGCAGTCGCCGTGCGCCCGCTCCCCAGCGGCGGCGTCGAAGTGATGCAGGTCGCCACCGCGCCTATCCCGGATGCCTCGATGCAGAACGGGGTTATCTCGGATCGACTGCGGATTGCCAACGCGATTCGCCAGCTGCTGCTGACCAGTAATATCACCGCGAAAAACGCCGTCATTGGGCTGCCGTCCCGCGCCGTGTTCGCCCGCACCGTGACCATTCCCCCGGTTCCCGAAGCCGAGCGCCGGGCCGTCGTTCGCGGCGAGATCGACCACCTGAACATCCTTCCGCCGGGACAGGGCACGTTCGACTATGTCGTCTTCGCCCGCCCGACCGGCGGCGGCGAGAGCGGCGGCACCGCGGTTCCCGGCAGCGAAGCGGCCTCCGCCCTTGCAGGGAAGGGGGAACCGGTCCTGTTCTTCGCCGCCGAGCAGCATGTCGCCCAGGACTACTGGACCGTCGCCCATGATGCCGGGTTGACCGTGGTGGGCATGGAGCCGTCCGAGTACGCCGCCGTCCGCACCGTGTATCCGAGTCTCGCGTCCCGCAGTCTTGCCCTCGCGATCTCGGTCGGCGCGAACAACACCCATCTTCAGTTCCTCCGCGACGGACTTCCCGTTTATGCCCGCCGTCTCGATGTCGGTATCCAGCAGATGTCGGTGCCCGAGGTGGCGGTCTCCGCGACCGGCGAGCCGGGCGGCTGGCGCATGTACGGGCAGGAACAGGAGGAGGAGGCCGCCGCCGCACGGGCCGCCGCCGAGCAGTTCTCCCCGATGTCCGAGAAGGTGGCCGGGACCATGTTCGAGGACAAGTCCGGTCGCGCGAACGCCGCGCGGCAGCGCCTTGCCCAGGAGATAGGCCGCTCCATCGAGTACTTCGGGCGCGAGTACGCCACCGACCTTACGAATCTCTCGTCCGTTCTCCTGCCCAACGACCTGAACCTCGCCGGCCTTCCGATCTATGTCACCGCCGCGCTGGAGCAGGAGGTGGACTTCTCGAACGCGTTTGAAAGCGTCCAGGTGCCCGCGGGGCTGAACACCCGCCTGCTCCAGGAAGAGGGGGTCGCCTACGCCCCCGCGCTCGGCCTCGCGCTCGGTCAGTTCGGCGGGAATTTCGCCGGTCTTCCGGTCTTCAACCTGTCGCTCGAAGCCGCCGCCTCCTCACGCTTCA
>JAZKEA010000295.1:0-946 GCA_040387315.1 Armatimonadota bacterium
TGCCCGGCCTGGTCGGCGCTTTGCGCCAGGCTCCCCTCCGGGGCGCGGGATTCTGGCCCCCCCTCCCCCATAAATGGGGGTGTCAATGCAAAATGCCCTCGCCGCAAAGGCGGGTTCTGTTTCACCGGACCGATGATGTATCCAAACGCATCGCGCCCCGGAGGGGTGCCTGGCCGAAGGCCGACCAGGCCGGGCATTCCACGCCCGGACCAAACGCCCGGAAACAAACACCTGGACCTAAATCTGAATCGCACCCGCCCCCCGTTCCACGAGAAGGAATCCGTGGGTCCGTGTCGAACGATAGCGGTATCCGTTTGGACCCGTCTCTCTTTTTTGAACGCGCGAGGCAGTCCTGCCCGCCGCGCGACGTACTGGAAAGGTGCCCCCACCACTTGCCGAGACTGCCGCTTCCCGCCATCGCCTCCGTGCTCAGCTGCACCCTCGTTCCCGCTTCCGTTCCCGCGACCCTGATTACCGTTCTGCTCCCCGGAGCCGCCTTCGCCCAGGATGGGCCGGGCGCACCCGATGTCTACGCGATCACCAATGCCCGCATCGTTACCGTCTCCGGCCCGACCATCGAAAAAGGGACCATTGTGCTGCGTGACGGGCTCATCGCGGCGCTTGGCGCAAAGGTCGCTCCCCCGCCGGATGCCCAGGTCATCGACGGAACCGGACTGACGGTCTACCCGGCCCTGGTGAACGGCTACGGACGTGTCGGAATGCCCGCCGCGGGGGAGTATCCCGCGGCACGCGGCGATGTCTATCCGGTCTCGACCATTCGGGCGGAGAACACCGCACCGTCCCTGCTGAAACCCGATGCCGCCGCGGCTCTCGCCCTGCGGCGCGTCGGTTTCGGAACAAGCCTTGCCGCGCCGTACATAGGGATTCTGTCCGGCACCAGCTCGGTGATCTCCAGGGTGGGCCGCAGCCCGGCCATCGTGTTGTC
>JAZKEA010000295.1:956-3534 GCA_040387315.1 Armatimonadota bacterium
CTCGCTCGCCGATGCCGCCGACCCGGCCTCGCTCGTGCTGCGGCCGTCCGCGTTTATGCATCTCGATTTCGAAGCCGGGAACGCGCCCGGTGGCGGTGAATACCCCGGCTCGCTGATGGGACGGATCGCCGCAGCACGGCAGGCGTTCCAGGATGCTCGAACCGCCGCCGTGGCCAACGATGCCTATGCCAGGGACCCGCGGGGCCGGATGCGCCCCAGTGTGGCCCGCGCGATCACGGCCCTGCGGCCCGTCGTGGTCGATAAGCGGCAGACACTTTCCCTGCACGCGGACACCGCTCAATCCATACAGCGTGCTCTGCGACTTGCCCGCGAATTCGGCCTGCGTCCCGTGATCGAGGGGGCGACCGAAGCCTACGCGGTCACTAGTGAACTCAAAACCGCGAACGCCTCAGTGCTCCTTTCGGCGAATCTGCCTGCCCCGCCGCGAATTACGCCCGGTGACGAGGACCCGTCCACGCTGCAAGGGCTGCGCGCGCGGGCCCTCGCGCCCACCAGCGCCGCGGCCCTTGCGAAAGCCGGGATACCTTTCGCCATCACCGCGGGAGGCCTCACCAACCCCGCGGACTTTACACGCAATGTTCGGCGCATGGTCGCGGCGGGACTGCCCGCCCCCGCCGCCGTCGAGGCGGTGACGCTCGCCCCCGCCCGGCTGCTGGGCGTCGAGAGGCAGGTTGGGTCGCTGGAGCCGGGAAAGGTCGCCGATATCCTGGTCACGCGAGGAAATCTCTTTGCGGACAAGACCCGGATAACGCACCTGTTCGTGGACGGCAAAAAGCAGGAAGTGGAGCCCGAGCGAGCCACCCCCGCCACTCCCGGCGGGACCACCACGCCAGCGGCGACGGGCACACCCGCTGCCACTCCCACCCCGGCGGCGACCCCGGACCCGTCGCTTGCCACCCGCGCCGCGGCGATCTCCGCCGCACTGCCGCCCGGTGTCACCCCGGAGCAGGCGCTCCGAACCCTGAAGCAGGACCCAACAGGCGCGGCTCAGTACCTGCCCCAGGGAATGACCGTCGCGCAGGCGATCAAGGAGCTGGAGACTGTGCTCTCCGCGCCGAAAGATCCGCCAAAACCGGAGGCGTCCCCCGCGAATACCCCAAGGCCGACCGGCACGCCGCCGACCACAGGCAGACCAACCGCGGCGCGGCCCGACCCGGATGCCGTGACCGCGCCGCCGCCCGTGGGCACGGGACTCGTTCCACCGCTGCCGCCGGGCCTTCCCTCTGCCTTCGTGCTGCGAAACGCGGATGCCGTCTGGACATCCGGCCCGCAGGGCGTCGTCCGCAATGCCGACGTCTATGTGAATAGCGGAAAGATCGTCGCGGTCGGTCAGGGCCTGAAGGTGCCGACGGGGACACGTGAGGTCGATGCCAAAGGCAAACAGATCACGCCCGGTATGATCGACTGCCATTCCCATACGGCGATCGATGGCGGGGTTAATGAGGGCAGCAACAGCGTGACCGCGGAGTGCCGCATTGAGGACGTGATCGATGCCGAGGATGTGAATATCTACCGGCAGCTCGCGGGGGGAACGACGGCGGCGAACCTTCTGCACGGCTCCGCGAACGCTATTGGCGGGCAGAACGCGGTCGTGAAGTGGCGGTGGGGCAAGACCGCCGAGGAGATGAAAATCGCCGGGGCACCCGGCGGGATCAAGTTCGCACTCGGGGAGAACCCGAAGCAGTCGAATTTCCGTCAGCCCGGACGTCCCCTTCGGTACCCCGCCACGCGCATGGGTGTCGAGCGGGTGATCCGCGAAACGTTTCTGGCAGCGCGGGACTACAAAGCGCAGTGGCAGCGATACAGCGACGGCAAGCTGCCCGCCCCGCCCCGCCGGGACCTGCAGCTGGACGCGATGGTCGAGATCCTGGACGGCAAGCGGCTGGTCCACAGCCATTCTTACCGGCAGGACGAAATCCTGATGCTGACCCGGCTCGCCGAGGAGTTCGGCTTCAAGATCGCGACGTTTCAGCACGTCTTAGAGGGTTACAAAGTCGCCGACGAGCTGGCGAAGCACGGTGCGGGAGCCTCCACGTTCTCGGACTGGTGGGCTTTCAAAGTGGAAGCCTGGGACGCGATTCCCTACAACGGGGCCCTGATGGCGGAACGCGGCGTCCTCGTCTCGTTCAACTCCGACGATGCCGAGCTTGCACGGCGTCTGAACCTGGAAGCGGCGAAGGCGACCCACTGGGGCGGCGTCGCGCCCGAGGAGGCGCTGAAATTCGTTACGATCAACCCGGCAAAACAGCTCCGCATCGACCGGCAAACCGGCAGCCTCGAACCGGGCAAAGACGCCGACATCGTTGTCTGGAGCGGCAGCCCGCTCTCCACCGCCAGCGTCTGCGAAAAGACCATCGTTGACGGTACGCTGTACTTCGACCGTCAGGCCGATATCGCCGCCCGACCCGCTCTCGAAGCCGAAAAGGTCCGCCTGGCAGCAGCGGAAAAAAGAACGCCTGCTTCCGCCGCTCCGGCTCCTGCCGCGGGCACAAGACCTGTTGCAGCCGCGAGTACGTCTCCGGATCGTACCGTTTCCCAGCCGGCGCAGTCGGTCCCT
>JAZKEA010000296.1:0-391 GCA_040387315.1 Armatimonadota bacterium
AATCCAATTGTCAATGCCTGCTTCACCAGCCCGAGTTCGTAACAACGTCTAGAATGCTCAAAACTTCCTTGACTGCTGATCCCACCACTATTTCTGCAACCCTAACGCCGGATTTCCCCGCTTTGCGTCTCGGTACACCGGCCCTGCTCCTCGCGCCAATGGAGGGGCTGACGGATGCCCCGATGCGGGCCGTTCAGGGCGAATTGGGGGCCTTTACCTTTGGCGTTTCCGAGTTCCTGCGGATCAGCATCAATATCGCCCCAAGAGGTGTCTTCCTGCGGCACGTTCCCGAACTGAGAAACGAGGGACGGACGGTAACTGGGCTGCCCGTTCAGGTGCAGCTTCTGGGCGGTGATCCCGGTCGTATGGCTGCTTCGGCGGTCGTTGCCTG
>JAZKEA010000296.1:401-3408 GCA_040387315.1 Armatimonadota bacterium
AGTCATGACGGCGGCGCGACCCTGCTGAAATATCCGAAACGGATTCGGGAGATCGTTGCCGCGATTAGGGCCGCCGTGCCGCCCACGGTCCCGGTCTCGGCAAAGCTGCGCCTTGGCTGGGACACGGAGGACGCCATCTTCGAGAATGCCGAGATGGCGGCGGAAGGTGGGGCGGCGTGGATCACGATCCATGGCAGGACCCGCCAGCAGGGCTATCGCCCGCCCGCCCACTACGAGCCCATCCGGATCGTCCGGGAGCGGCTGCAGATCCCCGTGGTCGCGAACGGGGACATCTGGACCATCGAGGGGCTTCGTCAGTGCCGCGAGGAGACCGGCTGCGACCACTTCATGCTGGGAAGGGGGGCGCTCGCGAACCCCTTTCTGTCACAGCAGGCAGCACGGGAACTGGGGCTGCCCGCGAGTTCTCCCGAACCGGCGACAGTGCCTTTCGGTCCCTCAGCGGAGCCGTTCGACTGGCGCCCCCACCTGCAGTGTCTAGCTGCTCACACGGAAAATTTCCCGCACATGAAGCCGGGCTATCTGGTCAAGCGGCTGAAGCAGTGGCTGAAGCTCGCCAGTCTGCACGGCGACTTTACCGCCTTTGACCAGGTAAAGCGGACGGAATCCGTGGACGAGCTATTCGCGGTCCTGTCCGGTTCAGCAGATACGGCGGGACGGCTGGAGCAGGGCGGGGTTCCAGGGTGACAGACTGGTATTCTGACGCTCCCAGTAGTATTTGAGATCCTCGGCTTCCCATCCGTCGTAAATCTGCTCCCAAGTCAGGCCGCAGTGCGGCAGCAGTGACTTCGCCTCAACCGCCTCGTCGCCGGGCTGATACCGGACATCAAGGGAGAGACGGATGCGGTCGCGAAACTCCGACGGCAGCGCCTTATGGACCGTAAAGCTGGGGAACGTGAGAATATCGCCCGTCTCGAAATCCCCCTCTACCCAATCGTTTTCGTGGGGGCAAAGCTCGGACGCGATGAGTCCCGCGCCGAGCGACGGCTGAATCGGCAGGTACCCCGACCGATGCGAGCCGCGCAGAACCGTCAGTCCGCCGAGGCTTCGGGGGCAGTCGCCGACCGGTATCCAGCACGTCCAGGTGTTCGCGGTCCCCTGGATCAACGGGAAATCCTGATGCGGCGGTGTGGGTACCATCGCCCGGTGCGGGGTGGGAAGGCGCACGATATGCCGGGGGTGAACGAGCGGTTCCCTGGCAAATAGGAGACGATACAGGGCGATCAGGGCAGGATGGTGGGGCAGTCGGTGGACACTCTCCTGTTTCTGGACAGCATCGTAGGCGGCATGGGTGACACCAATATCCGTCCGCAGATCATCCTCCGGAACCGTGTTCAGCGCCGCGACGTCGATACGGTCGCCGTGGTCGTCCTGTCCGGACTGTCGCCATCCGTACCTTCCGATAACCCGAAGAAGGTCGGCCCGAAGCGCCAGCACCGTTTCAGGACGGAGCAGTCCCTTGAAAAAAAGATACCCCTCGCCCATGGCCCGAGCGCGGAGGGCGTTCCCGTTCTCTTCCCGAAGAAGGTCATTCGAATCGATAAAAAGCGACGGCATCGGCGTTAGTACCTATTTGCGTAGTGCCCTCCTCCAGGGGTGAGAGCATGACAGTGATAAATTCTACCACCGTCCTTTCCGATACTATGCCAATTCCCGGCAGGGATACGGGAAATCCGCGCAGTTCCTTCTCCTACTGCCGGGCAGACTCCTAAAATCGCCTCAGGTACGCTGGAACTGTTTACGACAAACAAGGAAACCGAAAGGCGTTTCCCAAAGGAGCTTGCTCGAATGAGGACAGAGTCTTTAATCTGCGGGACGGTTTTACTGGTCGGTTCGCTGGTCGGCACGGCACAGGCACAGGTCGTCGCCGATGACAACCAATCGACAGGAACGGTTCAAATCGCCCAGGCGGGCGGTGCGGGAACCACGACAACGCCCGGAACGGGCACGGGAACTGGTACCGGCACCACCGGAACCGGACAAGGTACGGGCACGGACCCAAGTACAGGAACCGGAACCGGTACGGGCACGGACCCAAGTACAGGAACCGGAACCGGTACTGGCGCAGGACAGGGAACCGGTACCGGAACAGGAACTACGGGGACCGGTACCGGCGCGGGTCAAGGTACGGGAACGGGAACCGACACAACGACGGGAACCGGCACCGGTACGGATACCACAACCGGCACAGGGACGGGCACGGATACAACAACGGGAACCGGGGTAGGCGGAACAGACACGACGGGAACGACGGGTACCCAGGACACGGGGACCAGCGGAACCGGAAGTGATATCGGAACCGGTGGAACGGATGGTACAGGTGGTACGGGGGGCTTCGACGATACCGGAGTTGGTGGTGGGACGCTGCCGCAGACCGGCGGCGATCCGCTTTCTTTTCTGGCTGCCGGTGCGGCCCTCAGTGGGCTGGGAGTCGCGTTTCTGCGTCGGCGACGCGGCCTGAAGTAATCGGACTTCTCTGATGCGGCGACACCTCGGCATCCTGCTGCTGGCAGTCGGTCTTGTGATCATGGCATGGCCGGTTGTCACCTGGGCGTATGGCCTGTACTGGCAGGAGCGTCTTGCCTCTGAACTTCCGCGTATAAATACGGCACGGATTCAGGAGTTGGATTTACGCCGGGGTGCGCTGCCTCGCACCGTGCCTTCTGTCAAGGTGAAAGCGAAGAAAAAGCCGAAAGCAGCGAAGGTCCCGGCGACGGTCGCTCGGGGTTCGCAGAAGGCTAAAACCGCTGGGGCCACCCTGAACGCATTAGCGCTGAAGCCATCGAAAACTCTGCTGCGGGCGCGGCCTGTCTCGAAGGGGGGACCGGTCGCCCGGCTCTGGATTCAGCGGATCAACCTGGATGCGCTGGTTGTGGAAGGGGATGACCGGTTCGCACTGCGCCGTGGCCCCGGACATCTGCCCCGAACGGGGCTACCGGGAGAGAACCGAAACTGCGCTATTGCCGCCCACCGCGACGGTTGGTTCCAG
>JAZKEA010000297.1:0-1523 GCA_040387315.1 Armatimonadota bacterium
CGGCTTGTGTTCCCTTCGGGAACGGCTCCCGTTCTACCCTAATGCTTTGGGCTCCTGTCTTGCCCTTCTCGTTCCCGAAGGGAACACAAGCCGGAGGCTTCCACCGGAGGATGGAACATCCCCGCTTAATGCGTGAAGGAAACGCTGTTAGCCTCTTATTTTTCACCGCCGCCGTCTTGACTCACACTCGCCACCGCTTCGGCAAGGATTTCCGCCGAGTGGCGCAGGGCCGTTAGCTCGGTGTCGCTCAGCGGAAGTTCGAGGACGCGCTCCACGCCTTCCGCGCCGACGACGCAGGGTGTGCCCAGGTAAACGTTGGGAAGGCCTCCGTACTGTCCCGACAGCCGGGTCGAGACCGCGAGCACCGTCTTTTCGTCGCGCAGGATCGCCTCGCAGATCTCCCGCACCGACGACGCGATGGCGAACTCGGTGTTGCCCTTCCGCTCTACCACTTTGGGCGCGGCCCGGCGGACCTGCGTCTGAATCGCGTCATAGTCAAGAACCGTCGGTGGGTCCGAGCCCGCGGCGAAGTCACTTAAAGCAACTCCCGCGATATGCGCGCACGAAAACGCCGCCACTTCGGAATCGCCATGCTCGCCGACGATGAACGCCTCCACGGCCCGCGGATCGATCTTCAGAGCCTCACCGAGGACCTGCCGGAGACGCGCGGTATCGATCAGTGTGCCGGAACCGATGACTCGCTCGGGCGGCAGGCCCGACGCCTCCTGAGCGACCTGCGTCAGGACGTCCGCCGGGTTCGTTACCACGATAAGAATGCCGTCGAACCCGTTCTCGCGAAGCTGCGTCACGCAGTCACGGACAATCGGCGCGTTCCGCTCCAAGAGGTCCAGCCGGGACTCACCCGGCGTGCTTCCCGCCCCCGCCGTCACCACCACTATAGCGCTCTCCGCAGCCTCCGCATAGGTCCCCGCGCGGACCGAAACGGGCGGCCCCAGGGGAACCGCATGGCTGAGGTCCATCGCCTCGCCCTCGGCTTTTTCGGCGTCGCTGTCCAGCAGCAGGATGTCGCGGACCAATGTGCTCTGCAGAAGGGCATAGGCGGTGGTCGCGCCGACGTGCCCCGCGCCGATAATCGCGACCCGGTTCTCCCCTGCTGCAGGGGAGGGAGTTGTCTCTGTTTCCATTGTCATTTCTCGCTGTCTGTACCCGAAACACGTCCTACCGAAAACGGAGGGGGAGGGGTGAACCAAGGGGAAGGGGAAACGACCCGCCCGTCGAATACTAGGGATATGCCCCTCATGGTACTGAGCATCGAACGCGGCCTCTCCGGTGACAGCCGGGGAATGCTGGCCTTTCTCCGGGCGTGAACGTCCGGGACAAAATCACGTGCATAAAGCGATCATCAAACGGACTCTCGCCGTTACGCTCCTGACACTCCTCGCCCAGCCGACGCGCACACACGCGGCCTTGCCGCAGCTCATTCATAATAAGGAAAACCGAATTACTATGACGAAATTCCGGGTCAGCGACAACAAACGCCTTCTCGTCAACGACGACGGCAC
>JAZKEA010000298.1:0-580 GCA_040387315.1 Armatimonadota bacterium
CGTTCCGCCGCCATTGGCGATGACATCCGAAAGGTACCATTTCCGGTCCTGGGGCAGAAAAACTTTTCGCGCCCCTCCAACCTCACCAAACACGTAGATAAACTGCTCCGAAATGGGGATCTGCAGCGTGTCCATATCCTGCATCTTCACATCGAAACTATCGTCAGTCATGACACGAAGCAGGTCAACGGGAATATACTGGTCCGGTGATGACGGGTCCATCGGGTCTGTTTTGCGGCGGATACGCGCCTTACGCAGGTCTCCGGTTGCCCCATTCGCCGAGAAACCGACTTCAACAAGCATCTGTTTGAGTCCGTAGCGATGATCGAACTCTTTAACCCCGCGTGGCCCCTCTCCCTCTATAAACAGGCGAATCCGCCGTGGGGCGTCGATGGTCAGCGTGTCACCTTCCATCAGCACAACGTTGTCCGGTGAGCCGGGCGTGTTCAGGGCCGCATCGAGATTGATCGTTAAAGGGGCGGGACGTTGCGGCCCCGTAATAACCGTGGTCAGGCGTTCCGGCTGGGTAATTCCACCGATAACCGCGACGACTTCCGAGACACGGTCGTCGTTCTTCAGA
>JAZKEA010000298.1:590-8909 GCA_040387315.1 Armatimonadota bacterium
AACTTTGCCACCCGCAGCCGAACCACGAATAAAGACGCGGCGCGCACGAAGGCCGCTGACGGCAACGCTGACTTGACCGGGGCGCAGCACCAGTCTTCCCTCGCTGACCAAGCGCTCAGAGAGCAGGTCCGTCAGTTCCGCAACCGTCTTTCCCCGTGCCTGAACCGGCTTCAACAGCCGCGGAAGGCGAACATAGCCATCCGTGGGAATACGCAGGGAACGGGAAACGTCCGCATGCCGCGCGACATCAATGAGAATCGTGTCGTCCGTATCCAGTCGGTAATTATCCGGCACAGCCAGGGTTGGAGCTGTGCCCGATGGGGTGGCGCTGACATCACGGGACTGCACAGAGCCGGAATCAGCAGATTGGGCCCACACGGGTGTAACGGTAGCCGATACAGCGGCGAGAGCGAGGATTGAGGCGAAGTAACGGGTCATCGTACTTCCTCCTTATCTATTTGCGTGACTTCGGTTAGAGCGACGGGCGGCACCGTGGCGGCACTATCCCCCATGACGACCCCAAGGATACGCGGCTTGTACCCGTTGCTGAGGAGGCGCCGTGCCCTGGCCAGGCTCTCTCCGGCAGGCACATCCGGCGGTGTGACCAGAACAAGACCGTCAGTCGCCTTCTCCAGGGGAAGAGCGGCGCGAACATTCCAGATCGCAGGACCGCTGACGATCACGATGTCCGTTTCCTCCGGCTGGGCGAGATCGGCGAAAAGCAGTCGCAGGCGATCCACGTGCGCGTCGTCCTGTGGAACGGTCGAGGCGGGACTGATCGCATCGCGCGCGGGAACCGTCGACCCTGCGGCAAGGAACCGTAGTCCCCCTCCCGCACCGACATGGAGAATCGTACGAGGATCATCGACGCTTCCGGCCAGCACATCGCCCATACCGGGAGCATCCGGAGCGCCGAACACGCGGTGGAGACGGGGATGCGCCTGATCGGCATCCACCAAGGTCACTCTCAGACCATCACGCACAAGGGTTGCCGCGAGATGAGCCGCAAGGGAAGCGGTGGAATCATCGGAACGTATTCCGGCAAGAAGGACGACCGGGGGCGCGTCGCCGGGATGACGGTGCGCAAGCGAGTATCCCACCTCGCGCAGCGCATCTTCGATCGGGGCCGACTGAAGCGGAAGGCGATCATCACTCATCGTCGCTGCCAGCGATTTATCGGACACAGAACGTGAGGTGAGTGGAAGAGAAGCCACAGAGACTGCACCGAGAATCGGAATACCATTGATCTGCGGCAGATCCGAGATCGCGGGAAGTTCGGGAGCGGGAGCCATACCAAATTCGGGGTCTCGTCCCACGCGGAAATACTCGGCAAAAAGAGCGGTGCCGACGCTGAGTATAAGCCCCAAAGCGATAGCCATCACCATGTTCAGAACAGGCTTGGGGCTTATCTGCTGATTGGGAAGCTGAGCCCAGTCCAAAACGCGAATGTTCGGCGCACTGGTCACCTGGGACATGTCCATCTGAATCAGGCCGCTGCGCGACTTTTCGTACGCCTGAGTCGCTCCCTCGACCGCACGCCGAAGTCCGTCATAGACGCTGCGCTTTTGCGCCAAGTCCTTCTGTTCGGCCTCCAGCTCCGCGAGCTGGATCGATTTGACCGCAATGATCTTCTGAGCCGTCTTGATGGCGAGCGCGGTGTTGTAGTAGTTTGTTTGAGCCGCCGCGTAGTCCGGGCTTCGGCCGATGGATCGGCTGCCAACGGAGTAAGCAGCCTTCTTTGCTTCCGCAATCCCCCGCTGCTTGGCGTCGATTTCCAGGTCGACCGCCTTTACCTCATCGCTATCCGCCTGGTAGTCGAATAACAGCAGTCGCCGCTTCGCCTGTAGCGCCACTATATCCTGCTGATAGGAATCAATAACAGGATTTTTATTGTCGGAGAATCCTCCGACAACGGTTGGCGGAAGCGTTTTCAGCTGGCGATCATAAAGGGCGAGCTGGGTCTGCTGAACATCGAGATTGCGCCGGGTATCATCCAGCGCATTTTTGACATCCATGGTTTTCGATGTCTGGACGTTGAAGTAGATAGCGGGATCGGAAGTTCCCATGCGCGCCATGAAGGCGTTCAGTCGGCGCTCGGCGTTCCGCTTCTCGACAAGGGCGCGCGCCTCGGCCCGGTGGAGCCGCTTTTTTGACAGCTCGGTCTTGGCATCGAAATCCGTCACCGCCCGGTCCATATAAACACGGGCCGCCCAGTTCGCGCCCTGCTGCGCTTCCTCAGGAGTACGGCCCCGCATCGCGATCATAAGCAGTTGGCTGCCGGGACCTGGCGCAACATTAAGCCGGTTTCGCAGATCCTCCGGATTTGTCTCTTTGAGTTCTCCGCGCCTGATCACTTCAGACAAGAAGTCGCGGGACTTGATCTTCTGGATCTCTGTGTCCATAGGCGTTCCCAAATTGACCCCGGACAAAAGATCCATCAGCCCTCCACTGGGAACATTGGAAGGGGTAATGCTATCGAGGAGAACAGAGGTATTGGCCTCGAAGATGCGGGGCATCTTCGACGTAAAGTGCAGCGTTGCACCGACCACGGCAGCAAAGGTAAATAGGGCCAGCAGGGCGTGACGGCGCAGAATGCGAAACACATCGTGTGCCGTGACCGGGCTAGGGGCCACCCTCGGGGCGATTATCTCGTCCAAAATCGCGTAACTCCTCGGCTGTTAATCATTCCGAATGAAAGCGCGTTACGCACAAACGGGTAGTTCGCGCAAATCACTTTGTTGATCAAGTAGACAACCCCAATTGTGTTTCTCACCACCGCTATGGGACGAAATAAGTGGCGGATTGGTTCGGTGTTTCCCAAACTTGAACCCGGTGAACACGCGCGGGTCCAAAATCACGCCGGCTCAAATACTCGGCAATCAGACGTGAGATATTCTCTGCGGACGGACTCAGTTCGGCGAACTCCGGGAGATCGTTCAGGCAGTAATGATCGAATTTGTCCAGGATTCCGTTCATCGCCTCTTTGATAATGCCGAAATCGACAAGCATTCCTGCGGCGTCCAGCTGATCCCCCTGCAGAAACACCATGATCCGGTAGTTATGTCCATGCAGACGTTCACAACGCCCCTGGAAGTTCCGAAGATAGTGTGCTGCCGCGATGGTTTTTTCTACTGCTAGCTCAAACATAACCCGTTTCCGGTCTCCCGACCAGACAAGGCCGGATTCGTCTTCAGCTACTCCGCGTAGCCCGTAAATCGATTCGCTTCGTCCACAAAAGCAACTCGTGGCTTGACAGACAGGGGATCATCCGTGAAGGCAAAGGCGGCGACTATCACGATATGCCCCACCTCACAGTGCAGAGCCGCGGGGCCGTTCATGCAAATGACGCCGGAACCGCGTTCGCCGGAGATGGTGTACGTCTCAAGACGCTTCCCATTGGTCGCATTCCATACATGGACAAGTTCCCCAGGAGCCATTCCGACTTTGTCCATCAGATCCTGGTCAATGGTGATCGAACCAACGTAGTTTACATCTGCTTCCGTGACGGTCGCCCGATGTATTTTGGCGGACAAAATCTGCCGCAGTCGCATAAATCCCGTTCTCCAATCGTTGAGTATAGCCTACCACCCCTTGTTCCGCAACCGACTGAGGAGGTATGATGAGGGTAATCAGGGCCGACTAAAGAGGCAAACGTGAGTCTTTGGGACAACGAGGAAAGTGAGCGTCAGCAGCGGACGCAGCGCATCCTAATCATTGTTGGAGCGGTCGCGGCGACACTTATTGTCTTCTGGGTGTTTCGTAACGCTATCTCGATTGCGAGTCAGCCAGCGAACGGCGTCGGTTTCGCGTCCTCAGGACGCGCACGTCAGTTGATCAACGGCATGGACTCTGACGGAAGCGCCCGGCCGCCTCAGACAAGTACTCCTCCAAACCCGGGATCTCCCCTGGGCGGCGGGACACGCTTCGTGGCTCCGGTCGCGCCTGCTTATGTCCCTCCCCCTCCTCCCCCCCTGGTCGGCGGAGCCTACGCCCCGCCCCCTTTCGTCGCCCCGACGCTTCCCGAGCTGTCCCCCGAAGAACGTGCCCAGGCAAAAGCGGCGACTGTTCCCCTGCGTCAGACACTGCAGGCAGTGCGGGATTTCGACCGTAAATCCTTCTGGAATACCGGCGCTTCGGGAAATGCCGGAAACAGCGTTGGGGAAGCCGAATCAGCAGTCGACGCTCTGGGAGCCATGGTCGCCCTCAATGGGCACCCCGACCGTTTTCCGACCGCTATGCGCGGTATCGCCGCCAACGCGGCGACGGGTATTCGCAGCTATCTTCGCCTGACCATGGATGCCGCCGAAACAAATGATCCGGCGGAACGCCAGCGGCTCCGACCCGCAGCAGAAAAGCGACTGGCCGAGGCCGATGCGGCTATTGTCCGCCTTGAAGGCACCAACCCCAATAACGGGTTCGCTCCGGGTATTGCCGCTAACTAGTAGGTGTCACATGCCCCCTCCCGGAATCGTCATTCATAACACGAGAGCCCCGAAGCGGCATACCCCTTAAATAATCAAGCGCTAGTTGAGGATTAGAACTAAACCCTCCGTTTCTTACGTATGTAGAGGTAGGAAACAAACTTAAGATTACAGTCTCTTCCAAGCCGTTTGATTCCTTACTGCCAAGCACAATGACGTGTCGCAGTTCGTGTTCTTCTGGTCGCCCAAGCCGAAGGTCCGGGCGTTCGTAAGGAAAGAATATTCATGATCGCACCCTGTCCTGTGTGTGTTCATCGTCCCCGTGCGCGACGTACAGCCGTGATGCTGATAGTGACCCTAGTGGTCCTGCTGTGGACCATCGCTGCCGCAAAGGCCGCGCAGGCTGCGGACAAACTTTTATTCTGCAACCAGCCGGAGCGTATGATGGCCGGTGGGGCGCATGCCGACACCCTGCTGTCGGCGGGCGAAACGTATCGTATATTTTTCCATTTTCGAAACGGCACGCGCAGCACCGCGCCGTTTGTAGTCGCTTTCCAGGGGCAGAAGAAATCGCTGTCACTCACTGTTCAAAAGGGAATCGCGGACCCGCGTTCCGACCCATCCGAGGCCGGGAAGCAGGCAACCGCTCGATTCATGGCGTCTCCTGCGAAGCGATATGTCGGAAAATCAGGCGCTGTCCGATTCCCACTGCGGCTCAAGCAGCATGAAGTGGCTTCCGGCGTTCTCACCGTGCGCGCCGACCAGAATGTCCGCATGCGCCTCTACTTCAGACACAACAACAGCACCGTGCCGGGTGCGCGAGTAGTCACCGTGGATGCACCACGCCGCGACTATACTGTGTCGTTCACTCCGGGAGCCGGAAAGCGACAATACTTTCGTATCGGGGTCCCGGAGCCGGGCATGAGTCGACACCTGGACGGCACCTACGGCCTTGTCTACTCGTTCCGCGTAAACGCGCCTGCGGGGAGCAAGGTTCGTGTTGCCTTCTCGCCGCGCGGCGGAAAATCCGGACTGGTCGGTACCGTGGACGGTGCCATGCACCAGAGTCGAATCGTGGGAACCGCAGTCTGGTCCGCGTTTGCGGAAGCCGTGGTCGGCAAGAACGGCATGGTTGTCACCACGCTCCCGTTCGGCGGTGTGTTTTATCCGGTTGAGCTAGTCTTCCAGCTGCTGTAGCACACGAAAACCGTCGAGACGTGGAGAAATGCATTCTTATAGCCTATAATTGACCAGAGCGTTTATTATGAGCCTCATTCGCCGAAACAACCGACTGCTGCTGACACTGATCGTTGCCTGGAGCATCATGCTCGGGGCAGCGCACGCGCTGCACGCTGTTTCGCATCTGACGCTCGCCGGCACCACGGGGACGGATCATGCCTGTACCCTCTGTGCAATCGACCGTGAGTCGGCTATCGTTCCACCGGGGGTAATGGAAGCGGTAACGGTTCCCACACCGGCCCTTCTTCCCCTGTTCCCAGCCAGTTTTACCGGCGTATCCTCTCCGGTACATTCCTGCGATGCGCTCTCGCCCTGTTCCGGTCGCGCGCCCCCGTTTGTCTCCGCTTAACAACAGATTTCCGGCTTAAAGACCGAAAACTCTCGTTCCTTCCCGTCATTCGGGACTGGCTGACTTCGCACCACTGCCCTTCCTGCTTCCTGCGGAGCAGAGGGGACCGATAGTCGCCGTCCCTGCCTGATTAAAAGCGGAGTACCCCATGAGCACATCGTTTCCAGCATTTGCCCGCGGTAAGCGCGGCGCGTTTACCCTCATCGAGCTTCTCGTCGTTATCGCCATAATCGCGCTGCTCGCCGCGATCCTTTTTCCCGTCTTCGCTCAGGCCCGTGAGAAAGCCAGGCAGACATCGTGCCTGTCAAACCTCAAGCAGATCGGTCTTGGTTTCGAGCAGTATAAGCAGGATTATGACAGCACCTATCCTATCAATCGTGAGCGCACCGCCGACGATCCGCCCTCCTCGGATGCTGAGGAGACTGTCGCTTGGCCGGAACTGATCGAGCCCTACATCAAAAACGGTAAGGTGACTAACACCGACGGAACGGTTTCCTTCTCCAAGGGTGTTTACCACTGCCCGAGCGATTCCGGGGAAGTCGGGCCGTCTTACGCCATCAATGCCTGGCTGGAATTTGGCTTCGGCGAGGAGAAGATGAACCAGCCGTCCGACACCGTAGTTATCGCGGAAAAACATGGTGAGATAGGTGAAGAGCACTTTGTCTGGTGGAACGCCCCGTGGCCGGGCTGGCCGCTGGCCCTGAACACCCCTATCCAGCCTGTAGAGAGTGTGCTGAATAAGATAAACGCTACATCGACCGACGAGGAGCAGGAGGCGGGACTGCAGACCCTACGGCATAACGGCGGATCGAACTGGCTGTACGCGGATGGTCACGCCAAGTGGGCAAAGCTGGAACGAGTCTGGGGCAATGCCACCACGACCAACCAGCTCTGGCCCGTCCGACCGTAGCTTCTGCGGGTATCGGCAAAAAGGGGTGGGAAACACAGTTTCCCACCCCTTTTTGCTGTGTGAAGATTCTTCCTAGAGCTTCGCGGTCTTTCCCTTGTCCCCGGTGTAGGTGACGCGCCAGATCGAGTTGGAGCCGTCGTCCGAGAATAGAAGAGAGCCGTCGCGACCCGTTGTCACACCGACGGGGCGTCCCCAAACCGCCCCGTCGCTGACAACAAATCCGGTGACAAAGTCCTCGTACTCCCCGGTGGCTTTGCCGTTTTTCATGACGGCGCGAATCACCTTATAGCCGGTTCGACGGGCGCGGTTCCACGAACCGTGCTCGCAGGCGAAGATACTCCCCTGATACTCCTTCGGAAACTTCGTTCCCGTATAGAACGCGAGATCGAGGGATGCCATGTGCGACTGGACCAGTACATCGGGCACAATGACTTTATCCTTCAGTTCAGGCTTCGCCCCCTCGTGGCGTGGATCCTGGTTTCCCCCGATGTAGTACCAGGGCCAGCCGTAGAATCCCCCCTCTTTGACACTCGTAATGTAGTCCGGCACCAGATGATCGCCCAAACCGTCACGTTCATTCACCGATGTCCAGAGAGTGCCGGTCTTGGGCTGAACGGCAAGCCCGACCGGGTTTCGTATGCCGGAAGCGTAGACGCGTCCATTCTTACCTTCCGGGGTAAAGGCATAGATGAGAGCTCGAAGGCGCTCGGACTCCTCGTTTTTCTCGTCGACATTGCTGCGTGACCCCACGGAGACGAACATCGTCTTCCCATCGTTCGAGAAGGCAATATCTCGTGTCCAGTGCCCGCCGCCGCGGAGCTGACCGAAACCTGGGATTGTATCTACAACGACTTTAGGCGGTGCGCTTGCCTTCAGGTCGCCGCTTTTGTAGGGAAAGCGGATTACCTTATCGGTGCAGGCGACGTAAATCCATTTCGGGTTATTGCCGAGCGGATAAAAGCCAATGCCGAAGGGGAGCGGCATTTGCTCTTTGTCGGGGCTCGTGTAGAACTCCTCTTTGGTTTCCGGTGTGCCGTCCCCGTCCGCGTCGCGAAGCACGGAAACACGGTTCGCACGGCTTTCGGCAACAAAGATATCACCGTTGGGTGCCGTCACCAGGACACGCGGGTTCCGAAGGTCTCCGGCCCACTTCTGAATGGTGAAACCGGCAGGCACCTTGGGCATGACGCCCTCCGGCTGACTGACGACACTCGGCCCATTATCCACACTATCGGTGCTGTAGGGCGGCGGAAGATCGGCAGGGGTCAGTTTGCGCCGGACACCGGGGGCATCCGTGGACCAGTCCCCTTTTGCCCCCTCGCCAGTCAGCGTCTTGCCGACCACGGGCACAGCAGCAGGGGTAGAGGATGCCGACGTATTTACCGCCTGGCGATTGGCGG
>JAZKEA010000299.1:0-10006 GCA_040387315.1 Armatimonadota bacterium
TCGTACCGCGGCAGCCGTCGCTTTGATCGCGGCGTTCTCGCCGAAGGTTATGCCGGTCTCTTCAGGCTCCGGCGCGTCGGGGTAGGCATCCATGCCGACAAGATGAACGGGCAGCCCCGCAAGCATCTCCCGCATCTCCTCGACCTTATGGGCATTATGCGTGGCGAGAACAAGCGTCGTTTTCACAGGAGGTCAGCGACTGCCTCTTTTTGTTTGGCGAACAGGACATCCAGGCCCACTTGAGCGACATCCAGAAGACGGTTCAGCCGTGCCCGATCATAAGGCGTGCTCTCCGCGGTTCCCTGCACTTCTATGTATTTGCCGCCGCCCGTTGCCACAATGTTCATATCGACCGCTGCCCGAGAGTCCTCTTCGTAGCAGAGATCCAGCATCTCCGTTCCGGCGACCACTCCTACGGAGATTGCAGCAACACTATCTATGAAAGGACTGCGGCGCAGCGTCCCCTTCTTCTGCAGTTTTGCGACGGCCTCTACCAGGGCAATATACGCACCCGTAATACTGGCGCAGCGGGTCCCGCCATCCGCGCCCATGACGTCACAGTCCAGCACAATCGTCCGCTCGCCCAAAACGCTCATGTCAATGACGGCTCGGAGGCTGCGCCCGATAAGGCGCTGGATTTCCATCGTTCGACCGGCGGGCTTCAGCGTCTCGCGCTGATTTCGGTCGCGACCGGAGCGGGGCAGCATCGAGTATTCCGCTGTCACCCAGCCGCTCCCCTGCCCCTTCATCCAGCCCGGAACTCGCTCCTCCACGGTCGCCGTGCAGATGATCTGTGTGTCGCCCATCCCGATCAGGCAGGAGCCCTCCGCGAACTTCATAAATCCGCGCTCGATCTTTACCGGGCGCAAATCCAGGTTACCGCGCCCATCAACTCGTGCCATTGGTCGTCAACTCTCCGTTCTTCCAGGTAAGTTTTTCAGGCGGTCTTACCACCGCTATCTCGCCGAGAATCGCACAGGCACCCCTATGGAAAGCGTGTACGTCACCGGTCGTAAAAAGAGTCAGGTTCGCCGACGATGCTCCGCGGCATTCGCTTTCGCTGACGTCAAACAGCGCCGCGGCGCGGCGGGCAACCGCCGCGCCAGTATCGATCAGGGTTACTGCCGGTCCCGCGACGGAGGCGATCAAGGGGCGAAGAACAGGATAGTGGGTACATCCCAGGACCAGCGTATCGGCTCCTTTGTCCAGCAGGGGAAGAACGTACTTTTCGACCAGGGCGCGAGTCTCCGCGGTACCGGTCCGTCCCTCTTCCACCGCCTCCGGTAATCCGGGACAGGGCTGCATCAGAAACTCGACCGATCCATCCCCTTCAAAACGGGTCAGCAGGGCCGCGAAGCGGGCGCTCGAAAGCGTTCCTACCGTGGCCAGAATACCCACCTTCCCCGTTTTGGTGACGGCGGCGGCTGGTTTTACCGCCGGTTCCATACCAACAACGGGAACGGGAAGAGTGGCCCTCAAAAAATCGGCAGCAGCAGCGGTGGCGGTATTACAGGCGATAACCAGTCCCCGGCAGTGGTAATGGCTGAGCAGAAAGCGGGAGATGCCCTCGGAAAAGGAGCGGATCGCGGCCTCGGAGTGTGCGCCGTACGGTGCATGTCCCGAGTCTCCGACATAGATAAATCGCTCGGATGGCATCCGAGCGATCATTTCACGCACAACCGTCAGGCCGCCAAGTCCGGAATCAAAGACTCCGATGGGAGTCATCGACGTGTCGCCGCGGCCCACAGGCATTACTGCTCGCTCTTGGCCAGTGCGAGATTGTTGGGAATCGGCAGGGGCGTACCCAGCGACTGATTGCCGCCAAGGGAATCGATCTTCTGTCCGTCAACCAGAATCTGGACATGCTTCACCCCAGGGAACTGGCCCACCGTGGCAAGGACTGCGTTCAAGGCAAGGGCCTCGTCCTCGTCGCCACCCGCGAAGTTCTTCTGAAAGGCCTCATTGAAGTCCACCGTCGCCAGTTCGTCGTCGAACGTAACGGAAAGCGCTCTGGTTCCCTTCGGGAGCGGAGAATTCTCGCCCTCGTCCGCCATCGCATTAAGCGCGCGCTCCGCTTCCTGACCGTTGCTCAGTGTCTCAGTGCCGCCGGAAGTGGGCGAAAGCGGTTTCTTTTCGAGAAAGGAGCCATTGTCATTCGTCGCGACCGTGAGGATAAACAGCTCCTTGCGGTCGATCTCGGCTCCAGGGTCTCCTGCCTGCTGCGAGGGCACGGAAGGCAAAATGGCAGCGGGCGCGTTTGCATTACCCGTCTCAGCTGCAGGAGAAGCAGCGGTTACAGGGCTCTGAGGATCCTGCATATTCTTTTGGAAGTACTGCAGACCCCCTGCGACAGCGAGCACCGCAATAGCAGCCAGCACCGCAGCGTTACGACCAGTATTTGTTTTACTCACAGCGTTTTCTCCGATGGATTGTATCGCAAACGGGAAAGGTCAGCGGGGTGTTCCCGGCACTTGATTTACCATACCACGCGTGTCTCGCGCCCCTAGAGAGGCGGTCTCGTCATCCTCGGACGAGGCACCGATCTCCGTAGTATCGTCAGGCGTCAGCGGCGCAAGTTCCCCTTCGGCCTGAGGACGGATATTTCGCGTATCGAAAGTAGGGTTCCCCTCAACGTAGTTCTTCAGTCCATTTGCAATAGAATCGGCGATCTTTTTCTGCATGACGGGATCATTCAGCTTATTGACGTCACCCGGGTTGCTCATGTACCCCGTTTCGCACAGGACAGAGACCATCTGGGCTCCCCGAAGAACCCCATAGCCATTGACGAAACGTCCGCCCCACTGCATGCCGTCTGAGTGGGTACCTTTCGTACGAATTCCGCCCATATCGGCAAGCTGATCCACGATTGATTGCGCGAGCGCCTTACAGGAGCCGACCTGCATATGGTAGTAGATTGTCGATCCGTTCACGGTGCGGTTTCGCGATCCGCTGTCGGCGTGGATGGAGAGAAAGAAGTCCGCCCCCGCACGGTTCGCGATTTTAGGACGGTCATTGACCGGTATGAAAGCATCGTTGCCACGCGTCATAATCACATTCGCGCCCATATCGCGCAATGTCGCGGCGAGCTTAGTCGAGATAGCAAGCGTCACATTTTTCTCGTAGCTGCCGTCGGTACCTCGAGCGCCGCCGTCAGAACCACCATGACCGGGGTCGATGACAACGAGCTTACCCGCCAGCCTGCCACCGGCACTCTTCGGCATCAGCAGATCAAGCACAAAGCCGCCGGTGGGAGACATACGAACGGCATAGGTCACGGTACGTGTGAGATCAACCACCAGCTGCGCCGCCGCGGAACCGCGTGGTACAAGCGAAATACCCCGCAGAAACGGATGCTTTGCGGCGTTCAGGTTATCGCCTGCCGCAGCGCCAAGCGTAGCGTTCACCATGTCGATCGTTAAGCGACCTTTGCTGAGATCCGCTCGAACCTCAGGGGCGCGACCCGCTTCAACCACCAACTGCGCCTGGGTATCACTGACGTGCCGGAAGGTGACTCCTTTGATAAAGGTCGGAGGAACGACCTTTTTGCTCACGGCAGCGGACCGGGCCGATTTTACCGCGGTCCCTGATCCGGACCGGGCGGTCATCGTGCGCGACGGGTTATTGTTGCTGATAACAATGGCAGACGGAGCGTTCAGCGGGGTCGGATTCAGCACCACCTGGGCGGCGGGCTTCCCCCCCAGTACATAGTAACGTGTTGCCGGAGCGGCCCCGGCCATCTCCAAAACGATACGCGCGGTATCCTGGCTGAACTGACCGATGCGAGCCTTGTCGATTCCCGGCGCCTTCAAGTCCAGAGGACGCGGCTGCCCTTCGATCACGGCTCCAGGAAAGTCCAGAATGACCATTCCTGGCTTCTCTGATGAGCGTACCTGTTTAGGCAGAACCGGCAGTGTCGCCTTGACCCGGAGCTGTCCGGCGATCATCTGCACATCGGTGACAACAGAGTAAATTGACAAAGTGTTGGTCGCCGCATTCCAGACGCACCGGGCTCCCAATGCTTCCATCACCTCCTGCGCAGGCACGAAGACCGGCGTTTGCGGGCTCTTCTCGGCACCGGGCCGCAGCCGAACATCAACCATAGTGGAAACACCTGCCTCGGAACCCGCCAGGGCAACTTTGTCCTGCATCTCATCCACCAGGAACGTCACCCCCAGCGGCGCCAGCATTTCAGGCGCGACATAGACTTTACCGTCCTGGGCATCACGGAACGGGGCAAGGTCCGCCGAAGGAAGCGGCAAAGCGGTTCCGCCAAAGAGAACGCGCGGCACAGGCGAAACAGGAGCGCCGATGACCAGGTGGGACAAAACGGATGCCGGTACTGGAGTGATTCCGGGAAGCGCAAGCGCCTTGTGAGGCGACAGAAGCAGTGAGGAAGAAAGCAGAGTGGATCCCAGGGATGCACTGACTGCGAACCGACGTACCGGTCTTGAAAATGAAAAAAGTGTCAGCATGAGGCAGTAGTGGTCCTAATGTCAGTCACGTCGTCGCAACGCATGTAGCGACACTCGATGGCGCTTCGTAGGGGTAGCGTTTGTAGATAGGCGATTTTGGGCAGTAATTAGTCTACTGACGCCCATTATAACCCCTATGACGACATTATGGCTCGAAAGTTCTCAATAAAGAGAGAAATGTGCTGGATGGCAGCATCAAGCAAAACAAAACGGGCCCTCAAGCGATTTGCCTGAGGGCCCGTTTTCCGAGTGTTTAGTAGAGGCGGGGAGACTCGAACTCCCGTCCAAAGCCAGCGAAGAACAAGCATCTACGAGCGTAGTCTTCGTTTTAATTTTCCCGCATCATTCGCCCAAAGACAGGCTCTCGCTGCGGTAAGCGTGTGGTGTTTCCCCCGGCGCTACGCGCATTGCGCCGATAGGTAGCGGATGTTTTTAAGCCGCGATTGGTCCATTCCGCCAGTACCAATCGCGACGGGTCAGTTAACTAGCTAAAAGCTAATTAAGCGACAAGCGCAACATTGCTGTTGCGCGCGGTTGCGAAGTTGTTGTTCGCTTTTGTGTTTTTGCCGCTTTTAACGAGGCCAGCGGCGCCTCGGCTCGCAACCGGTTCCAACTGTGCCCTGTCAACTCCAATCGCCCCTGGGACACAGCGCAGGCAACAACCCTGCGATGAACACTCTTATTTTACCATGTCCGCGAAATTTTAACCTTATACAGAGAACAGAAGCACCGTGTGCTCGATAAGAGGCGGTACGCGTTTCCAGACCGATGATTGGCTCTGGACCGATGCGGTGCCAAAATCGGCTGCAGTAAGCCAAATAAACGATTGTCAAGGCGTGAATTCGGCGAATACAATAGAGTCAATCATGTCACGACACTGAAGGAACCTTCGCAATGCCGCTTAAAATCGCAATGATCGGAGCCGGGTCTATCGGCTTCACGCGCCGCCTGATGGCGGATCTACTTACCGTTCCTGAGTTCAGCGAGACCCATTTTACCTTCACCGACCTGTCCGAACACAACCTGGATATGGTGACTCAGCTCGCACGGCGGGACATAACCGGTAACGACCTCCCGGCAACCGTCGAGGCGACAACGGATCGCCGAGCCGCCATTGCCGATGCCGACTATGTCCTCTGCATGATCCGGCAGGGCGGCCTGGAAGCCTTTCAGACCGACATTGATATCCCACTACAGTACGGCGTCGACCAGTGTGTCGGAGACACGCTCTGCGCAGGCGGCATCATGTACGCTCAGCGCACCATCCCCGCCCTGCTCGACTTCTGCAAGGATATACGGGAAGTCGCCAAGCCGGACGCGCTGTTTCTAAACTACTCCAACCCGATGGCGATGAACACCTGGGCCTGCAACAAGTACGGCGGAGTTAAAACCATCGGGCTCTGCCACGGCGTCCAGGGGGCGCAGCATCAGATCGCAAGCGCCATCGAACATTGGGCGAAGAAAGAAGGCATGATCGGCGACGATGAAAAGGTCAGCCGCCGCGACATCGACTTTATCTTTGCCGGAATCAACCACCAGACGTGGTGCCTGAAGGCCGTGTGGCGCGGTCAGGACATGGTTCCAAATCTGCTGTCACTGTTCGAGGCGCATCCCAGGTTCCCCGAGACGGAGAAGGTCCGCATCGATGTTTTGAAGCGGTTCGGCTATTACTCCACAGAGAGCAACGGTCATCTTTCCGAGTATGTGCCGTGGTACCGCAAGCGACTGGACGAGATCAACAAATGGATCGACCTGTCATCGTGGATCAACGGTGAGACCGGCGGCTATCTGCGCGTTTGCACAGAGGGCCGCAACTGGTTCGAGACAGACTTCCCCAACTGGCTGACGCAGGACCCGCCCAAGTTCACCGCAGACAAGAGGTCCGAGGAGCATGGCTCCTACATCATCGAGGCGCTGGAGACGGGCCGGGTCTACCGGGGCCACTTCAACGTCGTCAACGAGAACCACATCACTAATCTGCCTAACGGCTGCATTATCGAAGTTCCCGGTTACGTGGACGGCAACGGGATCAACATACCCGTGGTCGGCGATCTGCCTCTCGCCTGCGCCGCCACCTGCTCGGCCAGTGTGAGGGTTCAGGAGATGGGCATGGAAGCCGCGGTCAGCGGCGATGTGACTCTGCTAAAGCAGGCAATGCTCCACGACCCATTGGTAGGAGCAGTCTGCAATCCGGAAGAGATCTGGCAAATGACCGATGATATGCTGGTTGCCCAGGCCCCCTGGCTCCCCCAGTACGCCTCGGAGATTCCCGCTGCCGCCGCGCGCCTTGCCACTCAGGACGCGGACGGTACTCGTGTTCATCGCATGACCGACTTCCAGGGCGCGGCGCGGCTGCATACAAAAACCGTCGAGGAGATGGAAAAAGCCAAAGAGGAGTCCCGCAAGAACGCCCAAGCCGCCGATAAAGGCAAAATGACGACAAACGCCTGAGGAACCAGCGCAGTCGTCCCGACAATAGAAAGTGGTAAGCCCCAAGGCTTGCCACTTTCTGCGTTTTATATAAAGACGTTGTGGGTAAGATGAGAGGCGAGAATCCGCTGCCACGGTTATTACGTGTCAACGTAGTGTGTAGCAGAGACCAGACTGTCCCTCTTGACGAAACCTGTCTGAGAGTGTTACTATTCACAGGCGCCTGGAAAGGGACAACTTCTTCAGGTGGATTTTCCTATAGTGATAGGTAGAGACTGCAGTCCACACTGACCTATCTGTTTCGGCAGCGTTTGGCGGAAGACGCCGCACAGCGATACCCAGAAAAACGATATATTTCCGGCACGATGCTGTGTTTTTTTGTTCTACCTAATGCATTAGCATTAATACACAATTCGTGACCGCCAAGATACAACCAGGGGCCATTTCCTTAGTTTGTAAAGTCACGCAAGAGTTCAAATCCAGTTTTTTTTTGATTGGAATTAAGAATTGCCTGATGACAACTGTAAGTAATGATAGCCCTGTCCTCGGGAGTGATTTAAAGGCTCCCACTTTCTCTTCACGTCATGTCACTGTAATTCAACCTACCCATGGGTGGGCTGTTTTTGATTTAGCCGAATTTTGGCGCTACCGTGACTTGTTCCTTGCGTTAGCTGCACGAGATGTCAAGTTGCGCTATCGACAGACTGCCCTAGGCGTGATTTGGGTACTCGTTCAGCCGTTGGTCGCATCAGTCATCTTCACAGTTCTTTTCAGCAAGGTAGCAAATTTCCCCTCTGGGCATGTTCCCTACTTTCTCCTAACTTTGACAGGCTCCCTGGGATGGACAGCGTTTCAGAATACGATGACCAAGACAAGCAACAGCCTAATTGGCAATGCCCAACTTGTTTCAAAAGTTTACTTCCCGCGTCTGATTTTGCCGCTGTCAACGGTTGTCTCAAGCCTAATTGATTTTGCGGTGTGCTTTGTTGTGATGATTGCACTTTTGATTGTGTATCGTGTCACGCCACATTTAGGGTTTCTGCTATTTCCCGTCTGGCTACTGCTAATGCTGATGCAGGCGATTGGGTTTGGTCTTTATGCAGGAGCACTGATGGTTTCTTACCGGGATATCCAATACGTATTACCAATTGTAATACAGATGGGGGCATTCGCTACGCCTGTTTATTACAGCATGGCATTCGCTGCTGAAAAAACACCCTCTATATCTTGGTTCTTCTATATGAACCCGTTGTCTGGTCTTCTGGAAGCGATGCGCTGGTCGATCTTAAGCCTGCCCGGGCCCAATCTAGGCACCTTGCTTTATTCGGTCATTGCTTCAGTGCTTATCTTCATTGGGGGAGTAATGATGTTTCGGCGAATGGAGAGGAAGTTCGCGGATGTCATCTAACGAAACTGGTAAAGTAGACGCAAAAGATGTCGCAATTTCAGTGCGCAACCTCGGTAAATCCTACACCATCTCTCATCAGCAGGTGCGGTTCAGTACCGCTGCCGAGGCGATTATGCACCGGGTCCGAAACCCTTGGAAACGAGCTTCTGAAAATGAGACGTTCTGGGCAATGGAGGATATGTCTTTCGATGTGGAACGCGGTGATGTCGTTGGTGTGATTGGTCGCAACGGCGCAGGAAAATCCACGTTGCTCAAAGTGCTGTCGCGTATCACGGAGCCGACAACGGGAAAAGCGATCATGTACGGGCGCGTCGGCAGTCTGCTTGAAGTTGGCACTGGCTTTAGCGGTGAACTTACAGGCCGCGAAAACATATTTCTGAGCGGCGCAATTCTAGGGATGACTCGCCGAGAAACCACGCAACAGTTCGACGCTATCGTGGATTTTTCTGGCGTGGAGCAATTCTTAGATACGCCAGTTAAGCGGTATTCGTCCGGGATGTACGTCCGATTGGCTTTTGCGGTCGCCGCCCACCTTAATCCTGAAATTCTAATTGTGGACGAGGTGCTGGCTGTGGGCGATGCGGAATTTCAGAAAAAGTGTCTAGGCAAAATGGGCGAGGTTGCGCAGAGCGGGCGGACTGTTCTTTTTGTTAGCCACAACATGCAGTCGGTTTCTCTGCTATGTAACAAAGGGCTATTTTTGCGGAAAGGTCGACTGGATTATCAAGGGTCTGTTCATGAAGCAATTCAGCGATACCTGACGACTTTTTCTAGCGGTATAGAAGAAGATGAAAACCCGGATATTCGCCCTGGCAGCGGCGAGTATCGTATTATGAAGGTCACTTCAGACACGAAAATGTTCACCCCAGAACAAACTAAAACATTTCGATTCCGGGTTGAGAAACGACGAGGCTTAATAGGTCGTTTGGCTTTAACTGTTACTATTCTCAATGAAGTCGGTGCGGAAGTGGCGCAGTGTGACTCGAGATTTGTAGGATTTTGGGTAGATGACACAGACACAATAGAATGTGAACTATCGCTTCGGACGCCTTGGCTAAAGCCAGGCACTTACCGCATGGACGCCTATATACTTTCGCCCGGCGTTGTAGATAAATACGAGGGAGCTTGCGGCTTTGAAGTTTCGCCGGTGCTGCCCTACAAACATTCCGCAACAGACGATGCGACGGCACATGCACCAATACTTTCTGACTTTGACTGGTCAAGCGACGAAGTGCGTTTTGTTAACAGAGGCAGCTTGGATGCCCTGCCAGAGATCCCTTCTATGTCCCGTTCGTAATGCCTGGTTACAGAAGGTGGATAACTATTGTATTGAACTCCAATGGCCATATTGTGAGGCAGCCTTTTTCGCGTTACTCAGGGACATTGTCTTTGAACAATTTAGTTACAGCGAATCGAACATTTAAAAGATTGCGTCCGTAGCTGTTCTGCTACTAGTGAAATATGAAACTACCGCAAGAGCGGGATAAAATTGGGGCCAATCCGAGTGAACACAAGATAAGCCCCTATGTCGCTTCCTCACAACGAAACTCCTTGAAAATCGCAGTTGTTACTCCTGCTGTGTGGCACTCCTCAGACCCAGGCAGGTTTTCAATCAATCTTCATGTTTATGTTCAGGCACTTCAGAAACTTGGCTATGAAAGCCTGCTTATTTGTCCCGAGGAAAGTGTTATTTCTT
>JAZKEA010000300.1:0-1663 GCA_040387315.1 Armatimonadota bacterium
GCTCCTTATCGCCTCCCCGCAGGGCGGCAAAGGCTGCGATCTCCAGCTTCAGCGCATTGGATTCGTCCGCGGTTACTGTTTCTGTCTCGCGGCGCACCCCGCGAGCGTCTCCGTCCATCAGCCGGGTGTAGAGAGAAAGAAGAGTGGCACTGGAAAGGATGTCTGCGGGGATCATCTGTCCCGGTTCCCGTCCGTTCAGCGAGCGGAAAAGAGCGGCATCTCCTTTGCCCTGTGCAAGGGCGGCAAGGGCGATTCCCCACTCGGCGAGAGGTTCCTCCGGGGCGAGAGTACGAGCGCGACGAAACTCCTCCTCTGCGGCGGCAGGGCTGTCCGCATGCAGATAGAGAACGCCAAGCGCTATCATTCCCAGGGGTTCATTCAGGTCGGTCCCCAGCACATTACGAATCGGGACCAGGGATGACGGATGCTTCCCCTGCTCCATACCCGCTACCGCAAGGCCGAGATTATCCGCATACGTTCGTGGGGCCGCGGATGCTGTCATCAAAAAGCAATTAAAGGCAGCGAAGGAAATCAGAGCAGCAAACGTCAAAGATTTGCAAAAACGTGTAATCACTGCTCCGTATTATAAGCGGCGTCCGTGGATGCGGCAAGGCGGCGGATTCCCTCGCTCCTGTCGAAGAGTTCGACCGTATCTCCAGCGCGGATTATGCCGCCCACCAGAATGTGCGCCCGCAGCCCCCCCCGGTTTGCGAGGAGACGTGCGAGTCCGCCTTTGGCTGTAACTAGCTCCAGATGGGCGCACGGGTGGCAGAGACGGGTTCCCCGGCAGAGAACTGTCTCCCCAATACGAAAGAACTCGCCTTCAAGCGCATTCAGAGAGATTCCGCGCGTCGTCACATTGCGCCTTGTCTCCCCCGGCAGAAGCGACAGGCCGTACTCCGCTTCGACCGCTTCGATGGCTTCCGCTTCGATCAGGGTGAACTCATGATCCTGGGGCCAGTCCGAAAACGTTCCGCGGCGGTCGAAGTAGCGATCACCGACAATGCCTCTTCCCGCCACCAGTATTGCCTCGGAGACAGCGGCTACCGGCGCTCGTGCCAGTGACGCGATATGGATCGACTCAACTTTTGCGGCAGACACTGTCAGGAACTCAGCGCAGGCGAGCGCTGTGCTTTCCGATGCAGCATTACCGCAAGATGCGTGAGGATAAGCTGGATGTCCCAGGCGACAAAACAAGGGATTGCACGGCGGCTGACACCGTAGTGACCTGTCAGATAGATAAACACGGCATATCCGGACAGAGCCAGCCATGACACGGCGAGCGTTGAGAACAGCAAAGGAGCGTAATCCGTTACGCCACTTTTATTATCATAAACAGTCGTATTTTGGTGGTTCATGGCGCCCCTGGACCGGAGTGTCTGAGGCCTGCATTGCCTGGTTTACCCCCTGCCGATATAATGTAATGGAGTTTTTCTTCCATGTGCAAGCCTCTTTTTCCTCTTTCATTGTCGGTGATGCTGCTGCTGAATGGCACTGGAAACCGTGCTGTCGCCGCACCCCCTAAAGCGTCGTCGCCTTCTCCTGTACCCACCAAACCGGGCACAACAACAATCCCCGCCGGGAAGCTTGTTCAGGTCGTGGACCCGCAGCAGGGCCAGAAGCTTTTTCAGCAGGCGATTCGGCTGACAAAGGAAGGCAAGAC
>JAZKEA010000301.1:0-6838 GCA_040387315.1 Armatimonadota bacterium
TCCACCGCCATCGGTCGGTGACGCCGCCCGCCTGGTTCACGCATCCGCGCCCGTTTACCGCGCTTCGTATATCCGGCAGATGGAGCGGCTCCGTTCACCGGTTCTGCCCCCCGCCGCAGGATCTCTCGCCGCCGTACTTTCTCGGCACAGGTCAGGCACATATCCATGTACGTATCACCCTGTCCCGCAACAATAGACACTGGCGGAGGGTGGTGTCTCGAAGACCTGAAGAAGAATGGACGGAAGAAAGGAACTTTCCTTCCTCCGTCCATCCCGCTAACGACAGTCGAAGCGGTCTTGCACAAAGCGGTGCGTGACTGCCGATATTTCTCTATTTTGTGTAGGTTACTCCCGGGAATTCGGCTTGAGCCTTCGCAAACTGTGCGTCGCGCTCGGCGGAGGGACCGAAGGTTTTTGCGGCGAGGGGACGAAGGTCCTTATTCGCCGCGCCGCTCATGAAGTGGACATACTCTCCCAGGTTCATGTCCCGGCGGTATTTACGGTTCTTTCCCTCGTTCTCCGGCTCCGTGGGGAAGTTTGTGGCGGTCAGGGCAAAGAAACGTGCCAGAACTTGTGCGCCGCCGTGGTCACGCCACAGGGGGTAATACCAGTCGCGGAACCAGTGGGTATTGGCGCGTGGGAAACTATCTGATCCCTTCATGAAGGTGTCGTAAAGCCGCTGGGCTTCCGCCTCGCGCCCGAGCGCCTTATAGACGTCGTACTGGTAGATCTCGGCCCACTTGCTGTCGCCCCAGACCGGAAAAGCCGGAGAGCCGTGGACGCCGTTATTCGCGCCCTCGACAACGTGACTGACCTCGTGGCTGGGAATGTCAATCGCCGACGGACCCGTCCAGGGACCGGGGCCACTGTCACTGACATTGCGGCCATCGTGGGACGCGTCAAAGTAGACGCTGGGGTGGCCACCGGAGTATTTTCCCTGATGAAAAATATAGTAGAGACGCCCCTCTGACCCGAATGCGCCATAGGTCTTTTTCGTGTACTGCCACATCCTGGTCAGATCAGGGATCATCGCCTCGATCGCCGCACGGTTCGTGTCATCGTCGACGTACACCGCGATGTCCTCGTTGAAGGCGAGACGCTTTAGTTGCTGCCGGTGCTCGAACCAGTGCTCCGTCCATGTTTCCGGCGGTACGGGAGCGGCAGAGGCCGCCGATACTGCCGATGCTGCCGAAACCGTGGCAGCAGGAAGACCGTACGACGGGCCGCCGGTCCGAAGGAACTCGGCCCAGAGGGTGTCGAGGTCCTTTCCGCCGGACGCGTCCTTGAACAGATCGGGGGCATAAGTCCCCTTTCGCAGGGCGCGGTCGAGGCGCGACACAAGGCCCCGGTCATACTTCGCGGTCAGGTAAGCGAGGAAGCCCGCCGTCGTGCGGTAGGAGTCCCGGTAGCTGGCCTTCGCGGGATCGATGCGTGTGCGCGTCGTCTCCGGCTCGTAGCGCCACCACCGAATATAGTCGGCGATACCCTCAGTAAGCCATCCTGGCCGATCTCCCGGCCCTCGGTATGCCTGGACAAGGTGGGTCAATTCGTGCACCATCATGCCGAAGTCGTTCGGCGTTCGGGTAATCCACTCGCCGCTGACCGTAATGGTGTCACCCGCCGCGTAGGCGGGAGCGGACAGCGTCCGCCTGAAGACGAGCTTGACGGTTTTAGGCGCGACGCGCTCCTCCGTTCCCAGCAGCTGCCAGACAATCGGATACCACTCGGTCACAACCTTCTGCGCCTTCTCTGCCCAAACTTTCCCTTCAGGGAAATCGCTGACATCGAAGGTGACGGTCGGCGGGGCGGGCATGGCAGGCGCGAGCGGGTAAAGGTGCCGCTGGAGAGACTTGGAATCGTCCACTTTCGTGGGAGGCTGAGCCAGCGTGACAGCAGGCAGAAGGGCGAGGAGCGCGGCGGCAAGCGCCGCATTTTTAGGAGTTGTCAAAGGCTTGAACATATTCTCCAGTTTAACATCAGAGTCGTGCAATTACGTGTAAAAATCACCTGTATCGTTTCACTTCTCGGAGGTTTTGATAAAGGGAACAATCACGCAGCCTGCTTGGCTGCTCGGCTTCGTCGAGCGCTCTATCGAGCGAGACGGCTCTTTTATCTTGTAGCCTGCGGAGGGAACTATAAACACCCAAAAATAGTTATATAACACGGAGGCATTGAGATTCATACCTCTTAGAAATGAACCGTGTTGATAACAAAAACAAGGGTGATTTACTTTCGCCAGCCGCTGAATGACGCCCTGAAAAGAGACGAACACTTGCCTTCCGCAGAAGTCACAACGAAGTCAGAGCAGGAACAACATAAAAAATGGCTTCGCCTGTACAGTGAACCCGATGTCTGGGAAAACCCGGAAAAGCGTGCCGCGATGTTCCAGGCTCGCTGGGAGTATCAGAATACGGTTATGAATGCTCTAGCCCATACCTCTCAGCCGTGCGCCTCCAGGGAGAAAACGAACTAAGCACTTACCGGTAACGAATTGTCAGTTTTCCTTTGCGCCCCGGAGGGGCGCCTGGCGCGAAGCGCCGACCAGGCCGGGCATTTACGCCCGGACAAAGTGCCTGGTTAAAACTGCCAATTCTTTAGACGAACTTGCTTAGCGCTCGTTCGCTGCAATAGTTACGGCTCTACGGAAGGCTCTGGAGGTTTTTCATTGCCCGTATGGTCATACCGGAGAGAGGCTCCTCGTTAGCGGCGATGTCTACCATATCGGCGATAGTGCGCACAAGGGGCAGGCCGTAGCCCCCGATCCGCTCTCCTGCCCCCGCTTCTACCGCTAGTGTGGCAGAGCGTGGGGTACCGGGCAGAGGAACACCCTCCGGAACAAACCCGACCCCATCATCAATAACTGTGATCGTCGCCTGTTTTCCGGGTCGGTCCACCACGATGTGTACCTCAAACTTGCTGCCTTTGGCGTGACGGACAACATTGGTTGCAAGTTCGCCCAGGATCATCTCCAGGTCCCCGATATCACTGGGATCGATATCCAGGACCTCCATCAGCAGACGGGCTTTCTTGCGCAGGTAGTTCACGCTCAGAAGCTCCTCCGGCATGGCGAAGGTCACGGTGACTGTACAATCGGCACAGGCGTTTGTATTTCGAAGAACTGTATTTTCCATGTCTGTGCTCGCTAAGTATGGGTGTTGAAGAACCTTGCGCTTTACGTGTTACCCTTTGCGCCCCGTGGACGGGTCCCCATCTAACGTTTTCTATAAAATGCCCTGATCGGAATTTGCCGGACTTGTAATTTTGTGAACTGCGAGTCCCAGCGCTGCACGCCTTATACCCATACCCGGTAGCTCTCCGTCAATTATCAACACTCCATTCCTAAAATCTCGAAAGCAGCTTCCGCTGCCTGACTGACTTGAACCCGGCTGGGAAAATTCAGGATAAGATTTATAACAGAGGATAAGTACCCAACTGACCTACCGACCTGTTGGTGCTCATCCACCCATCGATTATGCCAAACCAAGACAATCCTCTCGTAAACTCCTCAGCAAACACGATGAAGGAGGTGCAAACCACCGCTGCATCGTTTCGGCATGATCTGCGCACGAGTGTCGGGCACGTAATCGGCTACAGCGAGATGCTGATAGAGGATGCCTCTGCCGGTGGTTATGAAGACCTGCTGCCGGATCTGGAGCGGGTCTGGAACGCGGGACGAAAAGCGCTCGCCCTGCTCGATACTCATCTTGGCAAAGCGTCACAGCCACATTCTGACGGCTCCGCAATACGGGAAGCCGGCAGCACTTCCATTTCGGTAACTTCGTCAGTGAGCCGACAGCAGACGGGTGGTGTGAGAGGGGCTGAAGAGCCACAGCCCTCCGGACAGGTCCTAATCGTCGATGATGATGCGGAAAATCGCTTCCTTCTCGCACGACAGCTTACTGCTCAGGGCCATGCGAATGTCGCTGTCGCCGATGGGGAGTCTGCGCTGCGCGTGCTTGGGGAACAGTCCTTCGATGTCGTTCTGCTGGACCTGATGATGCCCGGCATCGACGGCTTCGAGACGCTGCGACGGATCAAGGCCGACCCCGCTCTGCAGCACCTTCCGGTTCTCATGATCTCGGCCCGCGAGGATGCGGAGACCGTGGTTTCCTGTATCGAAGCCGGGGCGTTAGATTACCTAACGAAGCCGTTCAATCCGGTCCTGCTGCAAGCGCGCGTCGGGGCCAGCCTGCGCGCGAAGCGTCTGCGGGACCGGGAAGAGCAGCTTCTGTCCGAGGTGCGGACGAGCCTAGAGCGGGAGCGCCGCATTGCAGATGCTCTTCAGCGCTCTCTGGTGCGCGAAATCGCCCCGGGCGCCTTCGCGAATCTGCGTGTCGCCAGTCGATACGAAGCCGCTTGGACGGAGGCGCAGATTGGCGGCGATCTGTTCGACGCCTTCCGTCTTCCCAGCGGTCCCATTGCCTTTGCGGTTGCGGATGCTTCCGGGAAAGGTCTGGATGCCGCGGCCCGGGTAGCCCAGGTAAAGTACGCTCTGCGAGCCTACGCCCGCGAAGCGGAAGGGGAGACCACGAGCATTGCCGGGCGTCTCAATGACTTCCTGTGCGACAGCGACGTAAACACGGAAAACACAGAACCATCCTATGGCGGCTCTTTCGTCACCCTAGCGCTTGCCCTTGTCGATCCGACCACAGGGCAGACGGATCTGCTCTCGGCGGGCTGTGAACCGCCACTTATTCTGCGTGCCGCGACGGGAAAGGTCGACTCGGTCGAGATCAGCGGCCCCCCGCTTGGTGTCCTTGCTGGTATCCGCTACGACAGCCGCTCCTGCCGCCTTGAACCCGGCGACATCCTTCTTCTGTACACCGATGGCATTACCGAAGCCCGTAGTGGTTCAGAATTCTTTGGCGTTGACGGGCTTTCGGGCATCGCCTGTGCCAGCCGCGACCGCTGGAGCGACCCGGATATCCATCCTCTGGCAGAGGCGCTCCTCGAAGGGGCACGCACCTTCGGGCAGGGGTCCCTGCGCGACGATGCGTGCCTGCTATTGGTACGAAGAGAGCAGATTGAAGTAGAGCGGTCCTGAAGTCCAGCTCACCCACAGGAGCCTCGAAGAGAGTTCAGCCGCGGCGGGCTGCCTCGATGGTCGCGATGTCGATCTTCGTCATCTGCATCATCGCGTCGAACGCACGTTTCGCGGCAGTGGGGTCCGGATCGACTATCGCCTCCGTCAGAGCGACCGGCGTGATCTGCCAGGACAGCCCCCATTTGTCCCTGCACCAGCCGCACGCACTCTCCTCGCCGCCGTTGCCCACGATGGCATTCCAGTAACGGTCCGTTTCCGCCTGGTCAGTGGTTGCCACCTGAAACGAGAACGCTTCACTGTGTTTGAACTCGGGCCCGCCGTTGAGCCCGAGGCAGGGAATACCCATCACGGTAAACTCGACTGTCAGCACGTCGCCTTTCTTGCCGGACGGAAAGTCCCCCGGTGCCCGGTGCACCGCGCGGACCTCTGAGTCGGGAAAGGTCTGGGCGTAAAACCGCGCCGCATCCTCCGCGTCTTTGTCGTACCACAGACAGATCGTATTCTTTGCCTGATTTGCTGTCGTTTCCATTACATTTTCTCCTTCTTGTTGTCCTGATGAGGCCCTAGCTTCACTTATAGTCGAACGGACGGACTGAGATTCGACAAAGCCTACCACAAAATTTCCAGCGATTGCCTCGAACACTCCCTTAGTTCTTTGCGGGGAAATCTTTTACTTGACAGAGACAGCGTGATAAAGTAGCTTTTACCTGACAGGCCTCTGTGTAATGAGACGGCAGAGCGGACCGCAAAATGACCTGCAAAGTAAAACCGGCACCGGCTGGTTCGACGCCTTCGTCAAGTGGATCGGCATGCACGGCTACTTAAAAGCGAAAAAGTAGCTCTGGCGGGCTGCGGGCCATGGGCCATAGGGTATCGCCCATGGCTGCACTCCTGTACCTCTCGCACTCGTTCACCAACAGCGACGCGGACGCCGCAGGCAAAGAGGGAGAGGTCAGCATGACCGGGGAGATTTTCGATGTCTGTTCGCGACTTTTCGCAGTCATTCGGTCAATTCTACGAAAATGTCTACCTGCCGGATCACGCATCCCCGTGGAATCGGTGGGTTCACTTCCTGAGTAATATCTCCGCGCTGATCTTCTGTGGGCTGGGGATCGGGTTTCGGAGCATTCCACTTTTCGCCATTGGTATCTGGTGCCAGCTTGGGCCACCCTATCTCGGCCATATTCTGTTTGAGAAGACGCACCGCAGCATCGACCAAGCGCCCGTTTTCGCCGCCCTCGGAAGCTGGGCTACCACCTACGAAATCATCACCGGGAGGCAGTCGGTCACGCAGGGGCGTCCGCCCAAGAGCAATCCATGAGAGAATCCGAGTCCGAGCAGGCTCGGCTGCTCGAAGCGCTGGCGAAATACGGTCGTAACCTCCATTCGTTCATGGTTCTTGAGCCGGGCCTTTCGGTTTGGAGCAGGGACGATGCGATGATCGCTTACGCCGACCGGGGAGGGTATTGGGTAGCGGTCGGGGGCCCGCTCTGCGCCACGGAGGATACCCTCATGGTCGCTGGCGCGTTCCGCGAATCAGCACGTAAAGCAGGCCGCAAAGTCGTCTTCTTTGGAGTGACGCGACCGCTTGTAGATCGACTGGAGAGCGCCTTCGATTCGCTGCCGGTGGGACTTGCCGCCGTCTGGGATCCGGCCGAGTGGCAGCAGGTTCTGGCCGACTCCGGTAAACTGCGAAACCGGCTGAGCAAAGCCAGGCGATCCGGGGTTGCCGTCCGGCTTATTGACAGTGGGCAGGTTGCCGAGGGCACCCCGCTCCGGCACCGGTTCGTTGAG
>JAZKEA010000302.1:0-3000 GCA_040387315.1 Armatimonadota bacterium
GAATGGCGATGGTTCGTCCGATACGGACATTTCGCGTTACGGCGTCCTTGCGAAAGCGGGTTTCTCGGCGATTGCCCCCGGTGGTACGCCGTACTTCGTGCTTGAGATGGCGGTGCCGGTTGCCGGAAAGTATACGTTCCTCTCCGGACGTATGACTGCTCATTTCTACACGGAAACGGGAACCGAACTCTCCATCAGTGATGGCGAGGTCACGACAGCGGTCGTGCTTACCGGCGGCAAGGTCGGAACTGTGATCAGCGCTGCTTATGTGCCGGTGAAGATCGGTATCGACGTGAGCACGGCGATTGACCTTCAGAAGCAGGGCGAGGTCCCCGTTAAGATCCAGGCGCTGCCCGGACTCGATCTGCGGACACTCGACATCAGCTCGATCCGGCTTCGGGATGCCAAGGTCAAGACAACCTTCGTCGGTTCGACCCCGGAACTGCCGAACTTCTATGTCGCGGGAGCGAAGGCTACTCGGACCAATATTCGCGAGACCGGAGGCGCTCAGAGTGATCTGACGGTCTGGTTTACCACCGATGACATGAAGAATCTGGGCGGATTTACACCCGCCACTCTGTCCGCAGCCCTTGTCGCCAAGACGACGGATGGGAAAAACCTGTCCGGAACGACGCTGGTTCGCCTCTCGAACTAGCGCGCCGGGACGTGTGACGGTACTGTAAGGATACGCCGTACCCGGATGTCTTCAGGGCATCCGGGTACGACCGTTCTAACGAAATCACGGGTCCCTCGCAGCAAAGGCGGTACATGGGAGCATCCGATTTAAGCATGAACGCGGCTGCCTCTTCGCCTCCGGCACCGGCGGACCTTTCCGGTTCGGCGGACAGCGAGGACGTTTCGCGAACGTTCTTCTTTACGGACATCGAAGGAAGCACGAAACTCTGGGATCGCTTCCCAGAGGGTATGCGAACCGCGCTTGGGCGTCATGATGAGATCCTTCAGGACGCCATCTTCGGCAATGAGGGCCGGGTCTTCAAAACCATCGGGGATGCGTTTTGTGCGGTTTTCCCCACTCCGGAGAACGCTGTCGCGGCAGCCGTGGACGTGCAGCGGGCGCTTTTCGCGGAACCATGGGGTGAAGTAGAGACCATCAAAGTTCGCATGGCCCTTCATACGGGCCTGACCGAGGCGCGTGCGGGGGACTTCTTCGGTCTTACCGTCAACCGGACGGCCCGCCTGCTGTCCGCTGCCCACGGCGGCCAGGTGCTGCTGTCGCAGACGACCTCTGAGCTGATCCGGAGTGTTCTGCCCGCCGACATCAGTCTCAAGGATCTGAACGAACACCGTCTCAAGGACCTGTCACGTCCGGAGCGCATCTTTCAGCTGGTCGTTTCCGATCTTCCGTCGGCTTTTCCGGATCTGCGCTCGCTTGAGTCGTTCGCCCACAATCTGCCGATTCAGCTCACCAGCTTTATCGGGCGGGAGCGCGAACTCGCCCTGGTCAAGGAGCGTCTGAAGACCGTACGGCTTCTCAGCCTGGTCGGATCGGGAGGCTGTGGCAAGAGCCGCCTTGCGCTCCAGGCCGCCGCCGAGATGGTGGACGAGTTCGAACACGGCGTCTGGCTTGTGGAGCTTGCGGGCGTCACCGATGGGGAGCGTCTTCCACAGGCAATCGCTTCCGTGCTCGGGGTCCGCGAGGAGGCGGGTAAATCCCTGACGGACACCCTGGCGGCAACGCTCTACAATCGGTCGATGCTCCTGTTCCTTGATAACTGCGAGCATCTGGTAAGTGCCTGCGCCACGCTGACGGATCGGCTGCTGCGATCCTGCCCGAAGGTGCGAATTCTCGCCAGCACCCGTCAGCGCCTGGGTGTCGATGGCGAATCCACGTTACCGCTGCCCACCCTCGCCCTCCCGGACCCCACTCGCCTTCCGCCCCTGGATGCCCTGCGCAACTTCGAGTCGGTGCGACTTTTCCAGGACCGCGCCGCCGCCGGACTTCCCGCTTTTACGGTCTCCTCCACCAATGCCCTCGCGGTGGCCCAGATCTGCCAGCGTCTCGATGGCATTCCGCTGGCAATAGAGCTCGCCGCCGCACGCGTCAAGGTTTTATCTCCGGAGCAGATACTGGCCCGCCTCGATGACCGTTTTCGCCTGCTGACGGGCGGAAGCCGAACCGCTCTCCCGCGGCAGCAGACGCTTCGCGCTCTGATTGACTGGAGCTATGACCTGCTGGAGTCCGGAGAGCGAACCCTGCTGCGACGCCTCTCGGTCTTCGCCGGGGGATGGTCGCTGGAAGCTGCCGAGGCGGTCTGCGCGGACGAGACCACTTTGGAGTCGTGGGAGGTGCTGGATCACCTTTCCAATTTGATCGATAAATCCCTGGTTGTCGTGGATGATGACCAGAGCGGCGATCCGCGCTACCGCCTTCTCCAGACGGTTCGGCAGTATGCCGGGGAACGGCTCCGTGAAGCCGGAGAAGACGATGCCGCGGTACGCCACCGTGACTGGTTTCTCAGTCTTGCCGAAAAGGCGGAGACGGAGCTGCAGGGGGCCGGGCAGGCGGAATGGCTGGATCGGTTGGAGGCGGAAAACGACAACCTTCGCGCCGCCCTGGGCCATGCCCTCCACAGCGCTCCCGCGGCGGGCCTGCGGGCCTCCGGGGCGCTGTGGCGTTTCTGGACCGTGCGCGGACACTTCGCCGAGGGCCGCGACTGGCTGGACCGACTGCTCACCGCCGAGGCGATGGACGCGACCCAGGAGCGGGCCAAAGCGCTCCGCGCCGCCGGGGCCCTTGCGTCGAGCCAGGGCGATTACGCAGCGGCTCGTGAGCTTCTCACCCTCAGCCTCCGTATCTGGCGCTCGCTCGGGGATCGTCCCGGCGCGGCGGGGACGCTGAACAGTCTGGGCAATGTCGCCTTTCTTCAGGGAGAGTATGCCGCCGCTCGGACGCTGTACGAGGAGAGCCTGGAGGTAGCGCGGGAGCGCGGCGATAAGCGGGGCGGGGCGGTCGCGCTGATCAGCCTGGGGAATGTCGCC
>JAZKEA010000303.1:0-1477 GCA_040387315.1 Armatimonadota bacterium
ATGGACATCAGGGTCACCCGACACCTTTGGTTCGCCTGGTCCGACTCCACGCCGAGGAGCGCGGCGACCTCATGGTGCTCCTGACCTACACCGTGGTCGCGGGTCTGATGGCGCTCGCTGTCCCCCTCGCCGCACAGGCTCTGGTCAACATCATCGCCGCGAATGTCCTCCTTCAGCCGCTCGTTGTCCTGACGCTGTTGGTACTGGTCGGGATGCTGTGCGCAGGCGTGCTTCAGCTTCTCAAGCTCTCGCTGGTGGAGCGGCTGCAGCAGCGGGTATTTGCCCGCGTCGCGCTGACGATGGCGACGCGCATCGTTCATATGCGGTCCTCGGCGCTTCGCGGGGAGTACGCGCCCGAGCTGGTCAACCGCTTTTTCGATGTCCTGACGGTCCAGAAATCCCTCGCCAAGCTGCTGCTGGATGGCTTGACCGTCTCGCTTCAGGCCCTTGTCGGGCTGGTACTGCTCGGCATCTACAGCCCCCTGCTTCTCGGCTTCGATATTTTCATTCTGCTGTTCGCCGCGCTGATTATCTTCGTTCTCGGCTGGAACGGACTGCGGACAAGTATCGAGGAATCCAGAGAGAAATATGAGGTGGCAGGCTGGCTGGAGGAGCTCGCCCGCTGTCATACCAGCATGAAGATGCACGGGAACGGCGGCTACCTGCTTAACCGAGCGGACAGCAGCGTGGTCAGCCACGTACTCGCGCGCCGCGACCATTTCAAGGTCTACTGGCGACAGGCGGCGGGAAGCTATATCTTTCAGGCGATAGCGAGCGCCGGGGTCCTCGCTATCGGCGGCTGGCTCGTGATCAATCGGCAGCTAACGCTCGGTCAGCTTGTTGCCGCGCAGATCATCGTGGTTTCCGTGCTCGCCGCCCTCGACAAGCTGGTACGCCAGGCCGATCAGGTATTCGATCTGCTCACCGGGCTGGATAAGATCGGTTATGTCACCGACCTGCCGTCGGAGCGGCGCGGGGGCGATACCCTGCCGCTCGGGAGCGAAATGGACGGGCTCTCGGTCGTCTGCCGCGGGGTCCGCTTCGCCTACAAACCGGGAGACGAGGTGCTGACCGATCTTGATCTGATGCTTGCGCCCGGCGACCGCGTCAGCCTGGTCGGAGCAAGCGGGGCGGGAAAATCGACTCTTGCGATGCTGCTCTGCGGGCTGGAGGAGCCGACCCATGGAACCATCGAGATGGGCGGGGTCGAGGTGCGGGCCTTGGATCTGCTGAGTCTTCGCCGCGCGGTGACTATGGTGGGATACACAAACGAGATTTTCGGCGGAACCATCGAGGAAAATATTCGCGTGGGCCGCGACTATGTCGGGCACGAGGATATCCGCTGGGCGCTGGAGATGGCGCACCTGACCGACGACATCGCACGTATGCCGGGCGGAACGCGCACGGTTCTCGTCTCGAGTGGGCAGAACCTTTCCCGCGGACAGCTGCAGCGCCTTCTGCTCGCACGTGCGCTTGC
>JAZKEA010000303.1:1487-3075 GCA_040387315.1 Armatimonadota bacterium
TGGACGAGGCTTTTACCGGAATCGACGAGCGAACAACGATGAAAATACTCGACGCGATCTACGCGCCGGAACACCACTGGACGATCATCGATATCTCGCACGAGGCGGAAGTGGTGATGCGCTCGGGAACCGTTCATGTGCTTTCCGGGGGCCGGATCGTGGAGACGGGAACGCCTGAAGCGCTGTCGCGCCGCGATGACGGCGAGTTTCGCGCCCTGTTTCCCTATCTCAGCGAGCAGCTTCGGAAGCGTCCCCTAGCGATACGCCGGATAACCAAGCCGCGAAAGGAGACCCGCTAAGATGGCGAACCGTTATCCTTCCGTTGATAAGCCGGAAATGGCGGCAGCCCTCCCGGAGCTTCCCCGCAGTCTTCAGATGGTCGCGCCGCAGCGGTCGGGAAGGCGAATCGCGGCTGTCCTGATCGGCCTTTTCGTCCTGGCGGCCCTGATTTTGATCTATGTTCCGTGGCAGCAGACGGTGATCGGCTACGGTCAGGTTATGGTTTATTCCGCGATGGATCGACCACAGAACGTGCAGGCGCAGATCCCCGGACGGCTGTTGGAATGGCGTGTCCAGGAAGGAGATGTCGTCAAGGCGGGCGATGTCATCGCGCGTCTGGAGGATATCGACTCCAAGTACCTGGACCGTGACCAGCCCCGTCGTCTCGCGCTCCAGCGAGCCGCCCTGCGCGATCAGCGGGATCGCGCCACATCGCGCGGCGTTCGAATTGAGGAGCAGATGCGCTCACTGACTTCGTCGCGGGAGGCCGCGATACGAACGGCACGGCAGCGAGTGGAGCAGTCCCGGCAGCGTCTCCGCGCCGCCCAGCAGGCGCTGATCGCCTCGCAGAAGGGGGGGCAGATCGCCCGCGATGTCGCACGCACGAGTGCGGGGGAGCGGGTCGCCCAGGCCCGGCTGCGGGTGGAGCAGGCGGAGCAGGCGCTGACGGCGGCAAAGCAGGAGCGCGAGACATCGCGGCTGCAGCGCGACCGGATCAAGGCGCTTTTCGACGACGGACTGCGGTCAGGCCGTGATAATGAGCTGGCGGAAAACGATTTCGTGAAACGGCAGACGGATGTGGAACGCGCCGAGCTTGCGCTTAAAGTCGCACGACGCGACACCACGGTCGGCGCACTGGACCAAAACCGCGCCGATATCGAGATTGAGCGGGTGAACACCGAAGTCGAGCGGGCAAAGGCCGCTCTCGATGTCGCGGAGCGCGATGTGCTGACGGCCCAGCTTGATCTGAGCAAGATCACCGCCGATACGACGGCGGGTCTGGACAGCCTCGGGGCATCTCTTGAAAGCGCACGGGAGAACATCGCGAAAATCGATTCCGAGCTGCAGAAAATCCAGATCGAGCAGCAGAACCTTTCGCGGCGTACCGGTCAGCAGATTGTCACCGCGCCCCGCGCGGGGCGTGTCGTGCGGCTGCTTCAGGTCGGCAACGGGGCGACAGTGAAGGTCGGCGATATCCTGGCGGTGCTCGCGCCGACCACCAAGGACCGTGCCGTCGAGCTGCTGGTTACCGACAATGATGTGGCCCTCCTCGCCGACCTTCTTCAGACGGTCGGCCGTCTGCATGGCG
>JAZKEA010000303.1:3085-3769 GCA_040387315.1 Armatimonadota bacterium
CCTCCTCGCCGAGGGAAGAACCGTCCGGCTCCAGCTTGCGGGATGGCCCGCGCTCCAGTTCTCCGGCTGGCCGTCTGTTGCGGTAGGAACGTTCGCCGGTAAGGTGTCCGTGATCGATGCCGTGGATGACGGCACGGCCCGGTACCGCGTGATCGTCCGTCCGGACCGGGAGCGGATCGCGTCGGGCAAAGATCAGCCGTGGCCGCCCGCGGATACGCTGCGTCCGGGTGCGGAGGCGACCGGGTGGATCCTTCTGGACACCGTTTCTCTGGGCTTTGAGCTCTGGCGTCAATTCAATGCCTTCCCCCCGACCGTTAAACGGGTCCCCAACAAGAATAAAGAGTCAAGCAAAGAGGATTCCGATAAAGAGAAAAAAGAGTCGCCGTATCTGAAGATAAAGCAGCCGAAGTAGGTTCGGATACGGACTCCTGGTTTATGCGAAGACGCTTCTGGAGATGTTTATCCTGTTGTGTTGTCACGGAGGCCGACTGTTCTAGAGTACCGGCCTCCTACTTCCGGACAATGCTAAGAAGGTAAACGAAGTTAAATGAACCTGACGCCCCCCTCGGAGATTTCGCACCGCTTCACTCCCGCAATCGCAGCCGCGCTCGCCCTCGGCACGATGACAGCAGCCACCGCCCAGCCCCTGCCCAAATCCGCGCTCAACATGGGCGCGCTGGTCAC
>JAZKEA010000303.1:3779-6856 GCA_040387315.1 Armatimonadota bacterium
TCCGGTCCCCTTGAACAAGCTCACGCCCGCTCAGGCGCGGAAACGGCCCGGCCCGCCCGATGCGGTCAAGGCGGTCCTGAAAAAGCAGAACAAGCCCACGACCCCCGAAGCGGTGGCAAAGGTCGAAAACATCACCGTTCCCGGACCCGCGGGGACGATCCCCGTGCGGGTCTACACGCCGGAGGGAACCGGCCCGTTTCCGGTACTCGTCTACTTCCACGGCGGGGGCTGGGTCATCGCGAGCATCCAGGCGTACGATTCTTCCTGCCGGGCGCTCGCCAATGCGGCGAAGTGCGTCGTAGTCTCGGTTGGTTATCGTCAGGCTCCCGAGCACCGATTCCCCGCCGCGCACGAAGACAGCTATGCCGCCACCCAGTACGTAATGAACAACACAGCACGGTTCGGCGGCGATCCGAAGCGTGTCGCGGTCGGCGGCGAGTCCGCGGGCGGGAACCTTGCCGGGGCGGTCTGCCTGATGGCGAAACAGCGCGGCGGCAAGATGCCGATCTACCAGATGAGCGTCTACCCTATCGCGAACTACAACCTGAACAGCCCCTCCTACCGGGAGAATGCCAGCGCGATTCCTCTCTCCAAGCCGCTGATGGCGTGGTTTTACCGCTATGCCCTGCGGAGCCCTCAGGACGGGAGGAGCCCCCTGATTTCGCTGGTGCGGGCAAACGTCCGAGGACTGCCGCCCGCGACCGTCATTACCGCCCAGATTGACCCGCTGCGAAGTGAAGGAAAGCAGTATGCGGACCGGCTGAAGGCGGCGGGGATTCCGGTGCGCTACCGTAACTATCAGGGCGTGAGCCACGAGTTCTTCGGAATGGCGGCGGTCGTGGACGAGGCAAAAGACGCGAATCAGTTCGCCGCTCAGGGTTTACAGTCCGCCTTCCGGCGGTAACCTCTTAGGGTCGAGAGATAAAAGAGAGAGTCAAGAAACTAGAGGTAACAGGAGATCACAATGCCGAAGCTGATTTCGCGTCGCACACACGGGTTTATCGAGCATAACTATATCGCGGCCGTTGCGACGGCTCCGCAGATCGCGGGGTTCGAGGACGATAAGACCGCGGTGCTGGCATGCCGTATTTTCAGCAGCGGGGTTCTCGTGACCAGTCTTTTGACCCGGGCCGAATGGGGTATGGTCCGCGTTATCCCCTACAAAGTGCATCTGGCGATTGACATTGCCAGCAGCGTCGCCGCGCTCGCGGTTCCCTGGCTTTTCGGTTTCGCGCAGAACGAGCGTGCCCGAAACGCCTTTCTCGCCATGGGCATCAGCGGACTGGTCGTCGGGTCGCTTTCGGATCCGGAAGAGATGCCCTGAGCCGCTGGCCCCATTTGTTTCCGTTATTTCAGCGTTGATTCGCTGCAGGAGATTATAGTTCGTGAATATGCATCGTTTTACTCAAAGAGTCCGTGCAGAACGTCGAAGTGCGTTTGCGCCCGCCGCTGGCCTGGGTCTCACCGCCGTGGGGCTCACCTTTCTTGCGGGCTGTGGCGGCGGCAGTGGTTCCGCCATCCTCCCCAATCCCAGTCCGACCGTTACAGCGTCCCCATCCCCATCCCTTGCCTACAGCGGAACGCTGGAGCGGTCGGATGCGCAGATGCGGGCCGTGATCCAGAAGTTCCTGTCGTTCAATGCCCCTCCGGTTTACACGGTCACGCCACAACAGGCGCGAACCTTACCGACCATCGCGGATGCCGTGCGTGGCGTCCTGCAGGATCAGGGACGAAGCACCGCCCCGGAGCCGGTGGCATCGGTTCAGGACCGAACGGTACCCGGCCCGGCAGGCGCGATTCCCGTTCGGGTCTACACCCCGTCCGGTACGGGTCCGTTCCCCGTCACCGTCTACTATCATGGCGGTGGCTGGGTGATCGCGACCATCGACACCTATGACAGCTCGTGCCGGGCGATTGCCAATGCCGCCCAGACCGTGGTTGTGAGTGTCGAGTACCGTAAGGGGCCGGAGAACCGCTTCCCGGCGGCCCACGAGGACGCCTACGTAGCCTTCCAATATGTGGCGAACAACACCGCCGAGTTCGGCGGCGATCCGTCCCGTGTCGCGACCGCCGGTGAATCGGCAGGCGGGAATCTGGCAGTCGCGGTTGGGCTGATGTCCCGTGACCGCGGCGGCAAGCTGCCTGTGTATCAGCTTTCCGTCTACCCGATTGCGGACAACGACACCACGCGCCCGTCCTACAACGAGAATGCGGAGGCCGTGCCGCTCAACCGTCCCAGTATGCAGTATTTCTTTAACAATTACCTGAACACCCCGGCAGAGGGTGACAACCCGCTCATCTCACTGGTGCAGGCAAATCTCGCGGGACTGCCGCCGACGACGGTGATTACCGCCGAGATCGATCCGCTCCGAAGTGAAGGACAGGACCTGGCGACGCGCCTGACCGCCGCTGGGGTGTCCACGCGCTACCGAAACTACACCGGCGTCACCCACGAGTTCTTCGGGACCGGCGCGGTTGTGGACAAGGGTAAAGAGGCGGTCGCCTTCGCCGCTGAGGGACTGAGGAGCGCGTTTACGCAGCCTGCGGATTAGCATCGAGCGATCTGCGAGGAAGAGGAGAGTTGATAATGGATCCACAGATACCTCTCGAGAAATCGTCCCGCGCCTTTGACCCCGAGCAGGACGACATCCGCGACGACGGGATGCACGAAGTCGCGGATGATCTTGCCTACCGCCGTCTGGCGATAGCGAATGTCCTGTTTTATGGTCTTCCCGAGGCGCGAGATCAGAACTGGGTACTCATCGATGCGGGCGTTCCCGGCTCGACCCGCTCTATTCTGCATGCCGCAGAAGAGCGGTTCGGCCCGGACCGTCCTCCGGCAGCGATTATCATGACTCACGGACACTTCGACCATGTCGGCGCTCTGAAAAACCTTGTCGAGCGGTGGAGGGTGCCCGTGTATGCCCACGCGCTGGAAATGCCGTATCTCAACGGCACCAAGGCGTATCTTCCGCCGGACCCGACCGTCGGCGGCGGACTGATGTCGCTGCTGTCCCCCTTGTATCCGCGCGGACCGGTGGACGTGACCCCCTGGCTCGCGGAGCTCCCCGTCGACG
>JAZKEA010000303.1:6866-7349 GCA_040387315.1 Armatimonadota bacterium
GACTGCGCTGTTCCGGGCTGGCAATGGCTGCACACGCCAGGGCATACGACCGGGCATGTCTCGCTCTGGCGAAAGTCCGATCGGACGATAATCGCGGGGGATGCGTTCATCACCACCCGTCAGGAATCCGCCTATGCGGCGGCGACGCAGGAACCGGAGATGCACGGGCCGCCGATGTACTTCACCCCGGACTGGGCCAGCGCGAAAACATCGGTTGAGCTGCTTGCCGCGCTGGAGCCGGAGGTGGCGGTGACAGGTCATGGGCAGGCGCTGCGAGGTGCGGAAATGCGGGACGCTCTCCATCTCCTGGCCCGCGACTTCGACCGTATCGCGGTCCCCAAACATGGGCGCTATGTCAATCAGGCGAATCACCCGCCCCTCTCCCATCGCTCAGAATTGAGGAACACCTGATGCGCTCGAAAAATGTTCAGGTTCGTGGCTGCTGTATGGGGATACCCTTCGGCTGTGGGTCCCTGCTGCTGC
>JAZKEA010000303.1:7359-14204 GCA_040387315.1 Armatimonadota bacterium
GATTGGTGACGCGTTTCCCCATAACGTGGTCCGCTTTTTGGATCACGGCGGGGTCCATAAGTGGCGCTGTCCTTGTGGGCGTTATGGCTCTAATTGGTACGGAATGGGTTCTGGAATCTCGGCAGGCGCAGGCGTCAGAGAAACAGGTAACGACGGGATGACCGGTATGTAGCCATTTTTGAGTACACTAGTGCCATGATGCCTCAGTCATGGCGCGTCGAACTGCTCGGTGGCTTTTGCCTGACCTGCGGCAGCGAACGTGTTACCCACTTTCGAACCCGAAAAGCCACCGTTCTGCTCGCGTACCTGGTTCTCCATCCGCACCGTCACAGCCGGGACTCCCTGACAGATCTTTTGTGGCCCGATGCCGATTTTGAGGCGGCACGGGCCAGCTTCCGCGTGACGCTGTCCCATCTGAGAAAGGCGCTCGGCGACGATTTTCTAGACACCACGCGCGATTCGGTGGGCATTCGGGCCCTGTTTACCTGCGATGCCACAGAGTTCCAGCAGGCGGTGGGCGCGAAACGCTGGACAGAGGCGGCGCGCCTGTACCGCGGAGAACTGCTCCCCGGTTTCTGGGACGACCGTATCCTCGCGGAACGAGAACGGCTCGCGGATCTGTTCGAGATCGTTCGTAAAAAGACCGGCAGAACGACGTCTGCGCCGTCCCTTTATCTTCCCCCTGAACAGAACCGCTTTTTCGGACGCGACGATGAGATCGAGCAGATGGCGGCGCTTCTTGCGGAAAACCGGCTGGTGACGCTTCTTGGACCGGGCGGAGTGGGGAAAACGCGTCTTTCCCTTGCCATTGCACGGCGTCACGCCGCGCTTTTTCCGGGTGGCCTCTGGTTCATTCCGCTCGCCGATGTCGTGGAACCGGAGCGGTTCCTTCCCACGCTCCGCGATGCTCTTGGACTTTCGCGGGATCCGCGGGCCGAGCCACGCGACCAGATCACCGATTTTCTGTCCGGCGACCTACCCTGCCTCCTGCTCCTCGATAACCTGGAGCAGATCGCATCCGGGAGCGGACCGATCCTCGCCGCGCTGATGGCGCGAATCCCGAATCTTACCTGCCTTGTGACCTCGCGGCGTCGGCTTGGCATACCGGGAGAACGTCAGAAAACCGTCGCTCCGCTCGATATAGCGCCGAGTGTCGCCCTGTTCTGTGACCGCGCACAAGCCGACCCGACGGACGATATCCGTGCGCTTTGCTCCGATCTCGAAGGGGTGCCGCTGGCGATCGAGCTTTGTGCCGCCCGCGCTGGTGTCTTCACCGTTGCCGAGATGCGGGAAAAACTGGGAGAGCCGTTCACACTGCTGTGGTCAACACAACCGGATAAATCGTCTCGGCACCGGTCCCTCTTCGCGGCGATCCAGTGGAGCTATCACCTGCTCACTCCGGAACAGCGGCGGTTCTTCGGTCAGCTTTCCGTTTTCTGCGGAGGCTGGACCAGAGAAGCGGCGGAAAGCGTCTGTGAGGAGCAGAGCGCGGGCGAGTATCTCGCTCAGCTTCGCGAAAGATCGCTTCTTGTCAGCGAGGAGAAGAATGGGGCCATCCGGTTTCGACTGCTGGAAACGCTGCGGGTATTCGCCTCGGAACGACTGACAACAAGCGATCGTGCCGCTCTGGAGCAGAGACACAGCGCGTATTTTCAATCCTTCGCCGCCGCCCAGCACGCGGCCCTGGAAGGGGCAGAAGCCGGTCACGCGCTGGATCGTCTGGAAGCCGATCATGATAATTTCCGGGTGATTCTTGATCGGCAGGAAGGCGCTGTTTGTATTTCACTGATCGGGGATCTGTGGAAGTTCTGGGAGACACGCGGCCACTACGGGGAAGGCCGAAAGCAAATCTCCGCGGCGCTGCAAACGACGGATGCCGCCGCTGGGGACGATGACCGTGCCAGGGCGTTCAGTGCTCTCGGCTCACTCAGCTATGCCCAGGGGGATCATGACGCCGCTCTGTCGGCCCATGAGGAGGCGGTCCGAATCGCCCGTGATGTGGCGGTAGCGGCGAAAGCCCGGAACAACCTCGCGCTGACATTTCTCCGGATGGGGCGACTTGACGAAGCGGAACAGGCCTTTGAGCGGGCGCACGCGGATTTCGTCACCCTTCAGAACCGCGCGGGCCAGTCCGCGACACTGAACAACCTCGCCATCGCCCGCCGCCGCCAGGGAGATTTTGTCGGCGCTCGAACCGCGCTGGAGGCCGCGATTCGTCTCGACCGGGAGTCGAACAATCGGCAGAGCCTGGCATTTTGCCTGAACGGCCTCGCCCTTGTCCTGATCCAGAGCGGCTGCCCAGACGAGGCGGAGGCGTGTTTCACCGAAAGTCTGGCGATCAAGCGGGAGCTGAATGACCGCGCAGGCGTGGTTTCCGCACTGGCGAACCTCGGGATACTTTCCGCCGAGCAGGGGCGATTCGACCGCTCCCGGACCCTGCAGTGCGAAGCCCTGCAGCTCCGCATCGAGATGGGTCTGCGGCACGGTATTCTGGAGAGCCTGAGCGGGTTCGCACTGCTCGCGACCGCGACCGGAGACTTCTCCCGTGCCGCGACGCTTCTGGGAAGCTACTGTTCGTTTGCCGGGCGGCTTGGCAGCCCGATCTCCGAGCAAGAGCGGACGGAATCCGAATCGGCTCCGCGCGCCGCACTTGGCGAGAAAGTATTCGGTGAATGCTTCTCCCGAGGCGAAGCTCTGTCGGAAGCGGAAGCGGCGTCATTTGCGCTTGCCCTATAAACCAGGGTGCCTTTCAGAATTAAGAAAGTTTCCGCTCCTCAGCAACAGTAGTGTTCCCTGGCTTCGGTCAACAGGGGTTAAAAACCCCCGTCTGTGCGACGGCTTCCCCGCCATTGGCCCTCCGGGCCGAACCAGGCTGGATTTCGCGCCCGGAGGGCGCATGGCCTTTCACGCTGGCGTGAAAAGAGGCCGCACAGACGGGGGTTTTTAACCCCTGTTGACCGAAGAGGTAGTGTTGCCCTAAATTTCAACCGCATCCCTATAAACCAGAGAGTCGTCTACGGTTTACGATATGTTAACGTTCACCTGCCACAATGATTCCAGCACGACATTTTTCGTGAAAAGGAGTCCAGGGTGATGACCGAATCCGAAGAGCTTTCCCGCCGCTGGTTTTTGCGGCTATTGTCCGGCGGAACACTTGCCGTGACGCTTGCGGGCTGTGGCGGGGGGCGAAGCACCTATACCAGTGGCGGAGATGCCGCAGGCGGTGGCGGTACCAACAATGGGGGCGGAAACAACGGCGGCGGAAACAATGGCGGCGGTACTGGGAATCCATCCGCTCTAACGCCGGAGGCGCATACCGCCGCCGTAAATGCCGTCACGGACTTTGTCAACGGCCTTCCCGCTGCCGATTTCGACGTGCAGCAGGCGGCAGTCCTTGGCTACCTGCAGAGCCGGAGCGATATCCTGCAGTCCGGGGCATCTCCCGGCGGGGCCTGGGCGATCTTCAGCAATGGCTTCGGGCATGTGGTTGCCCTGAACCGAGCGCCGGGCGTGCTCGATGAAACCGAGTTCGTTCGGTCACGCGCCGCCGGGACCGGGGTTCCCAAAGCCGGTCCCGCCCTGCTGATGAACGCGATGGGGTCGGGCTATCCGGATGAAGCCGCGCGTTTGCTTCCCGCTCTGAACGAAGGGGGTTATGCCCCACAGACCCAGTCGCCGACGCTGAACGCGCTTCGGAACATCGGCACCCCGTCTTTCTTCTTCCTGTCCGCGCATGGCATCGAATACACCATCGATAACGTTGATTATTTTCTCCTCTCAACAGCGACTCCCGTTGACGCTACGATCAGCGAAGCGCTCGGAGACGAAGGCCGCGCTCGTTTTGTTTTCACCGGTACGTTTGCGACCGGATTTCTGCAGTCAGGTCGCGCGATCAACGGGTCGTTCTATGGCATTTCGCAGCGGTGGATCGCCCGGTACTGGAAGTTCGCCCCCAGCAGTCTGGTGTGGATCAGCGCGTGCAGCAGTCAAAGCGCCGCGGCTCAGGTCATCGTGCAGGCGTGTCTCGGTGCCGGGGCAGGAGCGGTGGCCGGCTACACCGATATCGTGACCTCCCGTGATTCGGACCGTATTCAGCGCTTTATGATAGATCGTCTGGCCGGGGCGAATGTGCTGTCTCCCAAGGAACAGACCCCACAGCGTCCCTTCGACTATGATGCCCTTCTCGCCTCGATGACACAGCAGATCGGAAACTCCTTCCCTGTCACCAATCCCGCCACCGGGACACCGTTTTCCGGACGCTTCACCAGTCTAAAGATTACCAAAGGGGCAGACAACTTCGGACTTATGGCCCCCTCCATCGCGTATGTGCTGATCGATGAAACGACGGACAAGCTGATTCTCAAGGGTTCGTTCGGTCTGGAGACCGAGGGCACTGTCTATGTCGCGGGAGTCGAGGCGCCGCATGAATCGTGGGCAGAGGACGAAATCCGGTGTGATCTTCTCCGAAGCGGGCCGGGGTCGGCAGGCGATGTGCAGGTCGTGGTGCGCGGTCACAAAAGCAATATCAGGCGAATATCGCGCTGGACGGTCGAGGGAAAATACCATGCACAGCCCGACCTTTCGGAGCCGCTGCAAGTCGATGGCGGTATCAAGCTGGTCTTCCGCGCCGATGTCGGCGAGTACCGCAAAGACCCCGGCAAGGTCTTCATCCGACCGACCCGCTACGCCGTCGCCACCCGCGATTCGGCGGCGGAGCTCACGGCAAAGGGGATAGTCCGCGAGTCCTGCGGCAACGGGGGCGGAAGTTCAACGAAAAGCTGGACTGGTGAGGGAAGCTGGCCCAGCTTCATGCCGGGCGGAGCCGCCGGGCAGCCGGCCCAAGTTCGGGGAATTCTTGCCTACCTTTCGTTCGACACCATCAATAAGACCGGAGCGCTGGCGCTGGCCTTTGCCATCGTGTCGCCGAACGATTCGGCGTTCCGGTTCACGGCGGTCAACTGCGATGGAACCACGATCACGGTCCCTCTTCCGCCGTTCCCTCCCGCTGTCGAACCGGTCAATATGAAATACCCGACGGAGGAGTCGGATATCGTTTTACCCGTTCCCGGCAAGGAGTTCAGTGTTTCCGGCGAATGGGACATACCGGCGGGCAAAATGTCCGCCGACGACATCCATACGTACTTCGAGTGGATCGCCGCGAAAGCGGAGTTCCCACCGGACCCGAAGGCGGCTCGGAGCCGTTAGAGCGGCGTACAATGGAATACCGGGGATGCGGGAATAATCCCGCATCCCTGCTTTTTCCTTTTGCCGCGATGATCGGAACCTATGACAGCCCAGACCAAACAGAATGTTGACCATCCCACGCGCCCCGGAATCGTTCCGGAGCTCTGCTGCTCCGATTTTGGCCGCAGCCTCCACTTTTATGGGGAGATAATCGGATTCGCCGTGCGCTACCGCCGGGACGAGGAGCGGTTTGCCTACCTTGTGCTCAATCACGCGGAGCTGATGATCGAGCAGACCGTCCCCTCCTCTCGAACGCTTGTCGGCGGAGAACTGCAGTATCCCTTCGGACGAGGTATGAACCTGCAGATCGAGGTGAACGATGCAGACGCGCTGTACCGCCGAGTGACAGCCGCCGACTGCCATATTTTTCTGCCTATCGAGGACCGATGGTACCGTATCGATGATTATGAGGCGGGAAACCGGCAGTTTGTGGTCATGGACCCAGACGGCTACCTTCTGCGGTTCTGGCACGACCTTGGACAGCGCCCTATCAGCTCAACCGAATAATCACACTGTCACCAGGAGTCCAGTCCCAAAAGCCTGCGACCGAGCGGTGACAAATCGGCAGTAGGATTTGAAGCTTCCCGCCCCTTGTACTTCTCCGGAATGTCTTTCTCCCAGCCTGCCGGGGCATAGCGATCCCGCCAGCAGGCGATTCGGTCCTCACGAGCGGCGCTATCACCGGACGCCGGGTACATCGTGATGTACTGCGCGAGGCGGGGTCGAGAGCCCTCGTTTCGACCGTTTCCGTGCGCGAGGAGTCGATTCCAGATGACGATGTCTCCGGCTTTCATGGGGATCGGTGTCACCTTCCGGCCCTCAGGAAGGCGCGAGAGGTCCGGGGCGCGGGGATTGCGTCCCTCCGGCTGCAGGGCGATCCAGGCAGCGAGATCCTTATGGAATCCGGGGATACAGCAAAAGCCCCCCATCTCCTCGGTTGTGTCCGTCAGTGCCAGCACCCCCTGGAGTCCGAGGGTGGGCGATAGCGGTTTGGAGGTGTCCAGGTCCCAGTGAACGAAGCCCCGGTCATCGTACTCGGGGAAGCGCAGGTCGATGGGCGGCTTCATCCCGACACGATCCATGGATACCCAGAGCTTTTCTGTCCCCAGGAGGTCGGTGAAAGCGGCATGGAGTCGCGGCGACTGGCGGCAGTTCCAGAGCGACTGATGCTGATGCAGGTAGGCGATCGCGCCCCTGCGGTCAGCAGGATACCAGGTAGTTGAGTTGTTCGGGTCCATCCCGAGAAACTCCCAGGTCGCCGCGATAACGGCGTCGAGGTCTTCCGGCGGGGCGACGTGCGGGACGACGATATAGCCGTTCTCATCAAAGAACGAAAGGTCCTGTTCGCTCAAAACGCGCAGTGTCATACTCTTTATCCAGCTCCTATCCCATTTTGTGTCCGTGAGCGTTATCAGTGACGGCAGCAGCGGTATACCATTCCTTGTTTCAGGGGGTACTGGGCATCATCGTTGGCGATGCGTGTGGCGACAGCTTCCGCGCCGGGGAAATTCAGGATGATCCAATGGTATATCGTTCGCGCCACCACATTCCGCTCCCGGTCAGGTTCACCATCGAAGATAAAGTCATACTCGTCGGTGTCG
>JAZKEA010000303.1:14214-15339 GCA_040387315.1 Armatimonadota bacterium
ATCACCGTAAAAGTACTCCCTGCCTATTTGCCAGAAGTGTCGAGATTTGCAATCCACCGGCCGAAACAAGTCCCGGCAAATAACAAACGTATCATTCGGCACGGTCTTGACACATTCCCACTCCGTAAAAAACGCGTGGAGTTCCGGAGCAAGGACATCAAATTCCGGACCCAGTGGAGTTATAGCCGGGACGCTTCGGAACCGTGTCTCGTCTTGCAGTATCGTGAAAACCAGTTCCCGCGCTTCCGTAACGGTCAGGGCATTTACGGAATCACATCGCTCCTGATACTCTTTTTCCTGCAACTGAGACTGCGCCGCCTCTTTTCGCTGATCGCGCTTTTTCACCTGCTGTCGAGCCGCCAGCGCCACGAGAAGTACGCCAATTCCAAGTGCGAAGTAAATCATGTCAGGGCATAATGCTCAGAATTCCCGCGTTCTCGACCAGCCAGGTCGAGCCTCCGGTACCACGCCATTGTACCCAGTTCGGTCCGGCGGTTTTCCGGGCCGTAAAGTTTGCCGCGAGCCGTGCCGGTTTTCCGGGTTCCAGCCCGAGCGCCACAAGCGGAATGCGCATTTCGGCGGTCCAGAGACTGGACGAGACTATGCGGGCAGCATACGTTATCGCCGAACCTAAGCGGGCAGACGCCGACTCCGGCATTCCCGCTTCGCTTGACGGCACCACCTTTCCGGTGGTGAAACCACGGAGGACAACGGTTGGGGTTCCCGGTCTGTCCAGGACTTTCAGGGCTGCCTCGACGGCATCATTCTGGCCCCATTCGCGTCCCAGACGCAGGGGAACCGCGACATCGACGGTGTTTTCGAAGCCGCTGTAGAGAGCATCGCCGGAGACCCGAAGAAAGACGCGCGAGGGTGGCGTGACGACATTTCCCCCGACCTCCTGCTCCAATATCAGGGTAGGATCCCCCCACTCGCCGCTGCTCAGCGTGCCGTCAATCTTGGGAGCGACGCCCTGGGGCACCGTGACAACCGTCGGGGCAGACGGAGCGGAGCGTTTTACGGCTGGTTTTGTGGGAGCCGCCTTGACCGGATGGGAAACGGGCCAGGTGACGCGGTCGGGACTTTGATAAAGCCCCATCCGTTCAAGCGGGATTTTCTGAAAACCAA
>JAZKEA010000303.1:15349-16230 GCA_040387315.1 Armatimonadota bacterium
AATGCGGGGGAATTTGATTTAAGGCGGAAATCGTTCTTTACCGGGTTGACAAAAAGCGGGTCCGCGTCGGTAAGGTTGTCCTTGAAGGTGATTCCGGTCTTCGCCTTTGCCTCCACATCGGACCAGCGACCGCCGAGTGAGACGTTGCGCTCGACCAGGTTCCCCGTTGGTGCTCCGGGATCACCGACTGTTACCGACGATACCAGCGAAGGGTACTTTTTTGTCCAGACATCGCTTGTGACAGGAACCGCGGCATACTGGGTGCGGAGCGTTCCCTTCGGGCCATCGGTTGCCGGTTTCTGCCAGCCAAGACCACGGGCGTCGAGGTGGACGGAGGGCACGCAGTCGACGAAAACGTTGTTAGTGACCCGATTATCATCGCCGCCGCCGATAAATACCGCCCGCGTCACTTTCCGGAAGAGATTTCCGGTGATCGTGATGCCGCTCGCCTGATCATCGAGATAGATACCCATCGCGCCAAGCTGCCCTGGCCCGTTGATATCATGGAAGTAGTTATTCCGGATCACCGTTCCGCGAGCCGTCCAGTCGCGGCCCATGTAAAACGCGCCCACATCCCCGGTCTCGTAGCAGACATTGTGGATCTCGTTGAACTCGATGACATGGTCGTTCCCGCTCAGCTGGATACCGTTGTGAGGCCCGTCATAGATGAGGTTGTGGGCGACGCGATTCCCGACACCGAAGACACCGACCGCGGGACGGTAGGTTCGGGACCAGCGGCTGTACTCGTGAATCCGGTTGTTTTCGGCAAAGAGTTCGGCGGGCGTGAGCCGGTTCCGATCCCCGCCGCTAAGGACGATCCCGCCGTCCCCGGTGTCGGTGATCTCGACCACTGCCCAGCGGTCAATGCACTTGGTGGCCAC
>JAZKEA010000303.1:16240-17286 GCA_040387315.1 Armatimonadota bacterium
CCGATGACTCCGGATTTTGTCGCTCCGCCGTCGATGATCACGCCTCGGTTGCCGATATTCCGAAGGGTCGAGGCGATGACCCGGTTTTCGGTGCCGCCACTGATACGGATGGCATCCGCACGGCACGCCTCAAAGGTGAAGCCCCGCAGCGTGATATGCGACGCCCCCTTCATCAGGACGAGTGAGGGCGCGACCGAAACAACAACAGACCGGTCTGTCAGCGTACCGGGGGGCAGCAGATAGAGTCTCCCCTTACGGCGGTCGACATACCATTCGCCGGGATGATCCAGTTCCGAGAGCGCGTTGAGGATATAAAAACGCTGCCCTTTGCGATAGCCGTAGCCGCTGCCGGGAGCGGCGAACGTCAGCAGGCTTTTCGCTGGATCGACCGCGGATACCTTGCTGTAAGAATCCGCCCAGTCGTGATACCAGTAGCCGAAGGTCCAGAGGTCGGGCTCGTCCGTCCAGCGTCCGATCCGATCTGAAATCTCCGTGGACGTAATCTGGCGGTCCGGGACGCTCACCACATCGGTGACATGCACGAAACCATCGTTCGGCCAGCGGGCGAGCGGCAGGGGGCGGTCGTTGAAAAACAGCTCGATACCTGCCGCGCGGACCGGGTGCTGAAACCCACGGGCGGTCATCTCGCCGAAATCGGTGATGCCCTGCGCCGTCAGATCTGCCTGAACCACTCTGCTGCGCACGGACACATCCAGTTTCGCAAGCGCCGCCGGATCCGTGACTGGCGTAAAACCGGTGACCGCGCGGCCCCCGGTCAGGCGCACTGCCTGCCCTTTTGCGGCTCGATAGGTTATCGGCGCGCCAAACGTGCCGGAGTCCTCGACAGTTAGTTCCAGGGCATCCGCCAGAGCATACGTGCCACCGGCAGCCTCCACGGTGACACCGCCTTTGGGAAGGCTCCGGCTTTTCCGCAGCAGGCGTATCGCATCCCTCGCGCCGGTGAGCGTCGCGAGAGGAGTTTTCTTCTCCCCCGTGGCGGTGTCCCGTCCGTTGGGGGCGACATACAGCGTGATCCCCTGGGCGTG
>JAZKEA010000304.1:0-779 GCA_040387315.1 Armatimonadota bacterium
GCAGTCCCGCACCATTCGGATTCGAATCAAGCTTCATCCCCCCGAGAGCCGCACGTCGCAGTCCCCAGGTGCTCACCCGCCACGAGAAGTTATCGCGCCTGCGCCATCCCGGGGACAGTGTCAGCGTGAGGTTTCGCAGCTTGCCCCCTCGGAGAATTCCCGCCTGAAGAGTGGTCCCTTTTTCCGGGGCGGTGTTAAGCACCCACTGAATATCGGCGGTGGAGAGCAGGTTTTGTCCCTCCAGTGTCTGCAGACGATCCCCGGCAAGGAATCCCGCTCTGGCGGCATCGCTTCCCGGTTCGGTCCGCAGTACCGTCGGCTGCTGCTTGGGATCGAGGATCAGTCCAAGGGAGCGGGGGTGAGGAAACGGAAACAGCACTGAATCGGTGATCTGCCCGCGTTTCAGGGCAACCGTGTGCTTGGCCTCACTGATCATGTGGCAATGGATACAGCTTGGAACAACCTTGCCTCCGTAATCGAGGAGCGAGGTATACCGGTTTTGAAGCGAAGGATACTCCTCGGGGTGGGCAAATTCGGGAGGAGAACCGTGCTTGCCGACGAGCAGCGCTTTATTCGCGGGGTACTTTTTGTGCAGCGCCAGCGCTCCCTCCAGCGCTTTTGCCATACCCTCGACCGAGACATCCTCTTTCGCCCGTTCCGGCTCGGAGCGGGTGCCGTACCGTCCGTAGATCGTCCCGTCGGCGTTGAGAAGGAAGACCGCAAAGGATTGGTCGGTGTCGTACTGGAACAGGGATAAGTCCAGCCCATTGGTGCCGACG
>JAZKEA010000304.1:789-2887 GCA_040387315.1 Armatimonadota bacterium
TCATCTCCGGGCTTGCCTCAATCACGCCATCATCAAGAAGGACGCAGGACTCCCCGTCACAGGGCAGGCAGCGAAGCACGACAACAATCGGCTTCCCGCTGGTTTTGGCTTCCGCGACAGCACGGGACAGGTCATTGTAGAGCCAGTAGCCCTGTGCTTCTACTTTCGCCTTATCGTCACGGACGATCTACTCACGGTCCTGCTTCTGCGGTGGCAATACCGTTGCTGCCACCCCGGTTATCAGCGCGCCCAGGAGCCCCATTGCCAGAAACGTTCGCATGCTGTTGCCTTTCGAATTGTCAGGACCGCCGTTGATGCTGTCTTACGCATCGCCTCTGCTTTGATGACGAAGCTGTCAGAGTCCAGCGAGGGACCGCTGAATAGTAATCTTTTGTTAAAGAGGCTCCGCCTGATTTCCTTCTACCGCTTCGCACGATACTGTGTGCGTTTAGCGCCAGGTAACCTACTGGCGTTTAACCGGGGCGGCAGGCTTGCCATAGCTGAAGATGTCACCGATTTTCACCGATTGTTATCGGGCGTCACCACCGTAACCTGCTGCGCCGCGATTTTACTCCGGGATAGTTCGAGGCGCCTGCACCAAGCCCAGAGCGCTATGAATGACGCGAGGAGGACGCCGAAGCTGTCGATAAAAACGTCGCCGATAGCCGCGCCCCGCTGGGAATAAAAACTCTGATGGTATTCGTCGCTGCCCGCATACAGAATGCACAGCAGGGGCGGCCCATAGGCCATATAGCTGCGGAAATTCAGGCTGCCTGCCCGAAAGGCACGGAAAGCAAGCAGGGTAAGTATCGTATATTCGATTATATGCGCCCCTTTCCGCAGGCAAAAGTCAATCAGATTTGTCTGTGACTCGGACAGGTACGCGACAATCCAGGGGAAGAGGTTTGTCAGTATTTTATGCACGACCGGGTTTGTTGCCTGAGCGGATGCGCTGTTTGTTGACAGCGAGAATATCACGCCCATCCACAGCAGAAGGGGACCAACGTAGTAGGCAAAGCGCCGGAGTTGCTGCATAATCAGTGTATTCTACCGTCAATACACTCCGGGAAAGATAGCAGATACCACTCTTATGCCTGTTTTGCAGTTTCCTGATCCTGAGGATGCGACACGGGAAGGGATCGTGGCAATTGGTGGCGATCTTCACCCGAATACACTTCGATTAGCGTACGCCCAGGGTATCTTCCCCTGGCCCCATGAGGGGATGCCGCTACTCTGGTTCTGCCCGCCACGGCGGGCGATCCTCGATTTTCAGGCACTTCACGTGCCCCGGCGGCTGGCCCGTACGCAAAGAAACTCCTCGCTCCGGTTCACGATTGATAAAGCGTTCGACGAAGTTATCTCCGCGTGTAAACTGAGTGAGCGTCCCGATCAGGCGGGGACGTGGATCACGGAAGAGATCGAGGAGTCGTACCGAGAGGCACACCGGCTGGGATTCGCCCATAGCGTGGAAGCCTGGTCTGAAAACGGGGACCTTGTCGGCGGCGTTTATGGCGTTGATAGTGGCGGGGCTTTTGGAGGGGAAAGTATGTTCCACCGTCAGTCAGACGCCTCCAAACTCGCGCTGCTGTACCTGGTGGACTATCTTGCTTCTCGTGGGGCCACCTTTATGGATATTCAGATGATGACCCCACACATGAAGGTTCTCGGGGCGGTTGAGATTCCGCGTCGTCAGTTTCTCCGGCGGCTCGCTTCGGAGCAGGCACGGGGGCTGACACTTTTCGACACTGTGCCCGTGGAGTACACCTAACGGCTTTATCGGCGGCGCGACTCCAACTCTTCCCAGCGGGCGTAGAGCCTATCCACTTCCGCTTTCGCGACGGGAAGCGTCTGCCAGCACTCCTGCAGACGTTTGGCATCGACTGCGACCGCCGGGTCTTCCATCTGTCGCTCTATTGCCGTGACCGCTTCTTCGGCGGCATGGATTTTGGTCTCGATGTTGAGCAGTTCCTTGCGTTCCGCCGCGTTCAGAGGGGGCAGGGTTTCCGCCGGTGCAGCAGGCGCGGGTTTGCTGGGGGCTTCGGCGGGTTTTGCCGCGGCGGACTTCTCTTCCTCCATGACCGCTTCCCACTGGGCGAAG